>CANQUH010000040.1 GCA_947626965.1 uncultured Lachnospiraceae bacterium | reverse complement strand
GACGGCAGTCATCGCTTACGAGCCGATCTGGGCAATCGGAACAGGCAAGACCGCTACGACCGAGCAGGCGCAGGAAGTATGCGCAGAGATCCGCAAGTGCATCGCGGAGATTTACGATGACGCAACAGCAGCGGCAATCCGCATCCAGTACGGCGGTTCTGTAAACGCGAAGACAGCTCCGGATCTGTTTGCTCAGGCGGATATCGACGGAGGTCTTGTAGGCGGCGCTTCTCTCAAGGAAGAGTTCGGAAAGATCGTTAACTACAAATAAGTAATTGTTTTTGTCGATAATTACTAAATAGAAGGCCTCAAAACATCCTTAAATACATTGATTTTTAGTAAAAACTGCTAATTGAAATGTGTTTAAGGGTGTTTTATAATATCCTCAGTGTTACTTTGGAGTTTCCAAAAAGGGAAGATGGCGGAGTACTGAGGCAAAAGATTATTTTAAGGAGTGGCAGACTATGAAGATTCATGAACTGGAACAGTATATTAACAATTATGATATTAAAAGAGGGACAACATTAAAGCTTGGGAGAAACACAATCCATTGTATCGGTCAGAGTGAGGACGCCCAGGGTGTGCGCTATGTGTTTGACAATGGAATGAGATGGACGAAGGCCAATATTATCAGCAATGTTGTGAAACATATTCAGGATGGAGAGAGCTGGGGAATAAAATAATTTTCAGAATAAAAATGCCGGCAGCAAGTTAAGATGGGTATTGAAATAGTAGTATCAGAAATAAAAGGTACTACTATTTTTTAACATGAGTAAAAAGTGTGCTTTGCGGGAACGAAGACGGCGGACAAGGAGAATTATGCGGATGGCAAAGCTGGAAATAAGAATAAAAAAATTTGACAAAGATGCAAGAATTCCGACGAGAAGGAGCGGCCAGGCGGCAGGATACGATCTGTACGCAAAGACGGGTTCCGCGGCGCAGGAGATCAGACCGGGGGAAACGGCGAAGATCGGAACAGGGATCGCGGTTGAAATTCCGGACGGATACTTCGGAGCGGTCTTTGCCCGGAGCGGGCTGGCGGCGAAGAAGGGATTGCGGCCGGCGAACTGTGTGGGAGTCATTGATTCTGACTATCGGGGTGAGATTTTCGTGCCGCTGCACAATGATTCCGGAGAACTTCAGACAATAGCGGACGGGGACAGGATTGCCCAGCTGATCATTCTCCCGTACATGACAGTTGATTTCACTGAGGTGGATGAGCTGTCGGAGACAGAACGGGGAGAAGGAGGGTTCGGAAGCACCGGGATACGATGACGCCGGAGTCAGAAGAGATTTTGTTTTCATGGAAATTTGTTAAATAATTTATATTGACAGTGAACAGAGATAAAATTTTACAGTGAGTTTTTATCTCTGTTTGTTGTTTTTCTGCAAAGTTCTGGAGTGCAGATGTTTTTCTCTTGTGCAGTAACAGGAATGAAAGGAGATGGCGGTATATGCAGAATGATTCTATGGAAGTTACAGATAACAATTGTGAAATGGACTCTGACAAAATGTACCCGGACAAAACATCCCCGCCTCTTCCCAGGATCAGGATACACAGGCATGAATGGGAAGCCGCGAACCTGATACATAACGGAAGCTTTCTGGGGCTCCGCTCTTTTATCATCCCGTATCTGACGGGCAGATCTGCCTGGCTGGAGAATAAGACAGAAGAAGAAATACGGGATCAGCTGGCGGAATCGATGACGTGGGACGATGCGGATCAGCTGACCAGGCTGCTTTTGGATAATATTCCGGAAACAAGATGGAACGGAATGCGCATGCGGTATGTGATTGACTGGTCCCGGGGCGCCAGATTCAAAGGGTATCATAAATGGCTCCCGGTAAGCCGCAGTCTTCTCCAGAAAATGAAAATCAGTGAGACACAGCTGTACGAGACCGCACTCTGCAATATCATCCAGGAAGATTTTCTTACTTACATTTCAAAAAAAAGCATCGGCATCAGCGAAGTGCTGATGCTCGACCCGATTTCCGCTTCTAAAAAGGACGACAGTGAAAATACCCTGGTCGGAAAGCTGACCTGGTCCAGCCTGCTTCTGAAGGACAGTTCATGGACAAAACTTGAGAATCTGACAAAATCATCTTTTTATCTGCTTCCATTGTTTCGAACCCGATTCTATCTTATCCCGCTCACCGGAAATGAAGATGCCGACAAAACGATTCTGGAAATACTCCGGGATGCGGCGAAGGACGCCCCGGATGGAATAGACTTTTTGACAGACCGGATCTTTTTCTTTTCAGACGGGAAGCTGAAGGATATCCTTTAGATTTTGGAGATGTAAAATATGGTTGATTTAACGGCATACCGGGTGTATCATCGTATATTGGACAGAAATTATTTTTGTCCGGCGTGACGGTAGTGACGGTGCGTTTGCAGCAGACGTCAAATATTGTACAGAATAAAAAACGGAAGAAGATGGAAACATGAAACAATCCAGTATGGATATGCTGAATGGAAGTATTGCGGATAAGCTGCTGACGTTTGCCCTTCCCTTGGCGGCAACGGGCATGCTGCAGCAGCTTTTTAACGCGGCGGACGTCGCGGTGGTCGGACGGTTTGCCGGGAAGAATGCCATGGCGGCCGTGGGGAGCAACAGTCCGGTAATCGGACTGCTTGTGAACGGATTTGTGGGAATCGCGCTCGGCGCGAATGTGGTGATCTCCAAGTTTACCGGGGAGAGAAATGAGAACGGGGTTTCTAAAAGTGTTCATACATCGGTGTTGTTCGCCGTGGTCAGCGGCCTTTTGATCACGCTGCTTGGGGAACTGATCGCCCCGCCGTTTCTGCGGCTGCTCTCCGTGCCGGATGAAGTGTTCGACATGGCGGTCCTGTATCTGCGCGTGTATCTGCTTGGCCTTCCTGTTATTTTTCTTTATAATTTTGAGTCGGCCATTTTCCGAAGTCAGGGAGATACGCGGACGCCATTGATCTGCCTGTTCGTTTCCGGCGTGATCAATGTTATTTTGAACCTGTTTTTTGTCCTTGTCGTCGGCATGACGGTGGACGGTGTGGCGACGGCGACTGTGATCTCCAATCTGGTCAGTTCCGGAATGCTGTTTCTCATGCTGCGGCGCAGGAAGGATATCATTCGGATCGACACGAAAAAAATACGGATTCACACAGATGTGCTTGGTTCGATTGTTCGAATCGGACTTCCGGCGGGACTGCAGAGCATGGTGTTTTCCATCTCGAATCTCTGTATCCAGTCGGCGATCAACAGCCTGGGAGCAGATGTGATGGCGGCTTCCTCGGCGGCGTTTAACATCGAAATCCTTGCGTATTATCTGGTAAATTCCTTCGGGCAGGCGTGCACGACGTTTGTCGGGCAGAATTACGGGGCGAGGAATATTCCGCGCTGCCGGAAAGTCACAAGAATCAGCCTTGCGCTTGATGTGGGGATCACGGCCGCCGTATCGTTTCTGATTCTTGGATTCGGCAGGCCGCTGCTTGGAATATTCAACAGCGATCCGGCAATCGCTTCATACGGGATCATCCGGCTCCGCTATATTCTCGCGGCAGAAGCTGTGAACGCCGTCATGGAGATCATGTCCGGCGCCATGAGAGGGTATGGCTATTCGCTGATGCCGGCGCTGATCACGTTTGTCGGTGTGTGCGGAATCCGGATCACCTGGGTATATACGATCTTCCGGATATCTCCGAATTTCAATACACTGATGATGGTGTATCCGCTCAGCTGGATCGCGACGGCGATTGCGCTGGTGGTGCTGTATGTGCTGTTTATGCGCAGATTCCGGGAGGAGATGTGAGTGCAAAGGTCTGTGGGTTCTGGAGCGGGATTTGGGACTGCTCTGACAGACAATGAAAAAGAGCCGCGGCGGGAAAGCTGTGAAAAGAAAAGACGAATACGTTACACAGAGAAAAGCGAACTCTCTGAAACAGGCAAGACAGGAGTGGAGAAGGAAAAGATGAACATGTTACGCAGAGAAAGGATGGAAACAAACAGATGAATATATTGATCACACCACAGCTGACGCAGGCACAGATGGACAAACTCTCCGCGGCGGCGCCGGGACATAACCTGTACTGCTGTCAGCGCCGGGATCTCACACCGGAAGTTCTGGGGAATGCCGATATCATTCTAGGCAATCTGATGACGCCGGAACAGCTTGTTTACTGTAAAAATCTGAAATGGATCCAGCTGAATAATGCCGGCACGGAGGGTTACTGCGAGCCGGGACGGCTGCCTGAGGGAGCCGTTCTCGCGAACGCTTCCGGCGCGTATGGACTTGCGATCTCGGAGCACATGATCGGCTGCCTGTTCGAGCTGCGGAAAAAGCTTCATCTGTACCGGATCAATCAGCTCTCCCATACCTGGAGAAATGAGGGATTTGTGGGCGTGATCGAGGGTTCGACCGTGCTGGTGGTCGGTCTGGGGGACATCGGGTCAAAATTCGGAAAAAAGATGAAAGGGCTCGGATGCAAAGTGATCGGAATTAAGCGGAGAAAGACAGAATGTCCCGACTGGCTGGATGGGCTTTACTTCATGGATCAGATCAATGAGCTTCTGCCGCAGGCGGACGTCGTTGCCATGACTCTTCCGGCGAATGCCTCCACATATCATGTACTGAATCGGGAGAGGATTGCGCTTCTGAAAAAGAATGCGGTCGTCATCAACGTAGGACGCGGTACGGCGATCGATACGGACGCTCTTTCCGACGCACTTTATGAGGGCCGCATTGCGGGAGCGGCGGTCGATGTGACGGATCCGGAGCCGCTCCCCGCGGATCATCCGCTCTGGAATGCGCCCAATGCGATCGTCACTCCGCATATCTCCGGAGGATTTTCGCTTCCCGAGACACTGGAGCAGATCGTGGATCTGTTCGCGGCAAACCTGAAATGCTATTTTGCGGGGGAACCACTGGCGCAGGTCGTAAATCTGGAGACGGGCTATAAAGAGTAAAAAGTTTCGGAAGTAACCATAATATTGTACAATATTGTGTAAAAATCCTATTTTCTTGACAATTCTCCAGCCATGAGGTATAGTTGGGTTACAGTTCACACCTCCATTGAGCTCGAGGTGATTTCCGGGCAATCTGCCCGGAAATCCCGAGGTCTGAGGCGCGAAATGCCACGAAAGTGGCATTTCTGTGCATCGCGGAGCGTTGTTGCTGGTCACGGAGTGAACAGTAACATAGTTGGGTGAAAGTGTGCAGCGCAGAGCAGCCTGCTTTTTGCAGGCGGATAAGTCTGCACGGCGAAATATGAAAATTAAAAAAAGAATTTCGATCAGATATCGCACAGAGAATCCACAGATCTTCTGTGGATGTGCGAATTTACGCAAGCAAGGAATCCGGTGAAAATCCGGAACAGCCACCACTACTGTAAGGCGGACGAAGGGACAGGCGCGCAGAAGTTTCACGGACAGATTCAGACTTCCGTGTTTCACAGAGCGCGAAACCACTGGCAGATGCCGGGAAGGTGTCCTCAAGGGAGAGGCCAAGTCAGGATATTTGCGGTAATTTGTATCGAAATTTTAGTAAGAAAATTTCCGGGATGGGGAAATAGGCGTTGTAACGTTGATGTGAGGCATCCTGTGAGGGGTGCCTTTTTGTGTTCTGCGGGAAATTCCGGCGGATTTCCTGTGACACAGAAAGCGCTTCGCGCAAAAAATGCTTTCTTCCCTCAAGTTGGAGGTACAGGGGAGTCCTGAATCCCGAAACCGGACTATAAATCAGGATGAGAGGAAGAGGAAAATGGGTGAAATGACGGGAAAAGGGACGACGGATAAAGCGATTCTGGTCGTCAGCTTTGGGACAAGTTATGCGGATACGTGTGCCGTGACGATCGGACAGATTGAGAAAGACATTCAGGCGGCTTATCCGCAGTACCGCGTGTACCGCGCGTGGACGAGCGGGATGATCCGCAGAAAGCTGCAAAAGCGCGACGGGATCCGGATTTTTGACGTAAAAGAAGCGATGAAGCAGATGAAAGAGGACGGAATCCGGAAAGTGGTCGTTCAGCCGACGCATGTCCTGAATGGGATTGAGAATGATCTGATGACGTCGGATGCGATGGCATACCAGGAGGAATTTGAACAGATTGTGGTCGGCGCTCCGCTTCTGACTTTTGCAGAGGATAATGAGAAGGTGATCAAAGCGGTGGTGCGGGAGCTGCATCCAGCTGACGATGAGGCGCTTGTCCTCATGGGACACGGGACGGAACATTTTTCCAATGCTATCTACGCGGCTCTCGATTATCAGTTCAAGGATCTGGGATATCCGAATATATTTATGGGGACGGTCGAGGCCTATCCGACGATTCAGTCGCTGATAAAGGCAGTGAAAGCCTGCTCTCCGCGAAGGGTTCTGCTTGCCCCCTTTATGATTGTGGCGGGTGATCACGCGAATAATGATCTCGCGGGAGATGATGAGGATTCGTGGAAGACGCGGTTTGAGCAGGAGGGATTTGCGGTGGAATGTATCCTGAGGGGGCTTGGAGAATACCGGGAGATACGGGAACTTTTGCTTGCTCACACGGAAGCGGCCGTAAAACTGCTGGCCGCATAGAACTGATACTTTGTCCAGATCAGGCGGATGCTGCTGATTTCAGGGAAAAATAGTTACTGCCTTGCGGGACAGCTGCCGGGTGTGAACTTTAGGATATGCTGTGCAGGCGTCAGTATACAGGAGATAAAATAGACGATGGGAATTCAAATGACAGGAATCGACCACAATGTGGCAGAGATTGATATACGGACCATATTTTCATTTACAAAAACGCGTATGGCGGAAGCGCTGGAAATCCTGAAGCAGGTAAAAGGAATCGAAGGATGCGTCATGATTTCGACTTGCAACCGGATGGAACTGTGGGTCAGCACGGGGGAAGCGTTTGAGGGTTCGATTTTTGAACTCTTATGCCGGATCCGCGAGGTGAATCCGGACAAATACCGCCCGTATTTTGTTTTTCGGGAAGAAAGGGAGGCCGTGACGCATCTGTTCCGGCTGGCCGGGGGGCTGGAGTCCCGGATTCTGGGCGAAGATCAGATTGTCACGCAGGTAAACGACGCGCTTGCGTTCGCGCGGGAACATTACGCGGCGGATCATGTGCTGGAGACATTATTCCGTCAGGCGGTGACGGCCGCGAAAAAGATCAAGACGGGTATTGTGCTTTCGCACTCAGATCAGTCGGTCGTCAGGACGGCGATCGAGACGCTGAAGCGGGAAGGACTGGAATTTGCAGGGAAGACCTGCATGGTCATCGGAAACGGCGTGATGGGCAAGCTTGCGGCGACACAGCTGAAAGCGCAGGGAGCGGACGTCACGGTCACGGTGCGCCAGTACCATAAAGGTGTGGTCGATATCCCGCGCGACTGCGGCAGGATCGATTACGGCAGGCGTCTGGAACTGCTCGGGGACTGTGACTATGTAGTCAGCGCGACGGTCAGCCCGAATTACACGCTGACAAAGGAACAGGTGGAATCTGTGCAGAAGAAGCCGCTGATCATGATCGATCTGGCTGTACCGAGGGACATCGAGCCCGCGGTGAGAGAACTGCCGGATGTCCGGTTTTACGATATCGACTGTTTCCGGGAGGAGGCGCACAGTGAGGAGCAGAAAGAGGCGATCCGTCAGGCGGATGCATGCCTTGCCGAACAGATTAATGAATTTTATGTCTGGTATGAGTGCCTTGATGTGATTCCAAGGATTCAGGAAATCCGGGAAAAAGCGGCCGTCGATGTAGAAGTCAGGCTGACGAAGAAACTGAGAGAGCTGCCGGTCGGTCAGGAAGAGCGGATGAAGCTGAAAAGCGACATCGAGGCGGCTGCGTCAAGGGCAGTCAACAAGATGCTGTTCGGTCTCCGCGACGGGGTCAGCAGAAGCGCGTTCCGGGAATGTCTGGAGTGCCTGGAGAATCTGTATGAATGAAAAATGAAAATATAAGATGGATTTGGAGAAAATGAGGAATAGAATAACGATCGGCAGCCGTGAAAGCCGGCTGGCCGTCATACAATCAGAGATGGTGCGGGATTATCTGGCAAGTAAAAATCCCGGGCTGGAAGTGCAGATACTGACGATGAAAACGACAGGCGACAAGATCCTTGATCAGGCGCTTGAGAAGATCGGGGGGAAGGGCCTGTTTGTCAAAGAGCTTGACCGGGCGCTGCTTGACGGACGTTCGGATATTTCCGTACACAGCCTGAAGGATGTGCCGATGGAGCTTCCGGAGGAACTGCCGCTGATCGGGTTTTCAAAGCGGGAGGATCCGAGGGATGTCCTTGTTCTTCCGGAAGGGAAGACGGAGATTGACTTTTCGAAACCGGTCGGCTGTTCGAGCAGACGGAGAATGATTCAGCTGCAGGCGCTGTATCCTCAGGCGGAATTTAAGACAATCCGCGGAAATGTTCAGACAAGACTGCGCAAACTGGATGAAGGAGAATACAGCGCGACGATCCTTGCGGCGGCAGGATTGAAAAGACTGGGACTTCTTCACCGTGTCAGCCGTTATTTCACAACAGAGGAGATGATCCCCGCGGCAGGCCAGGCAATTCTCGCGGTGCAGGGAAGGTCCGGGGAAGGTTATTCCTGTCTGACAGGTTATACGGATGAGGAGGCGAAGGCCTGTGCGCTCGCGGAGCGGGCGTTTGTGCGGCGGCTTGGCGGAAGCTGCAGTACGCCGGTGGCGGCTTTTGCACAATGTGAAGGAAAAGGGATAAGTCTGAACGCGCTGTATCTCGACGAGGAGACAGGAAAGCTCCATCGCGGGAGAATGGAAGGAAACGCTGCGGAGCCGGAGAGACTTGGATGTGAACTTGCAGAGAGATTTCTGGCGGAATGAGGGATGTTCGGGCGGATTCTGAAAGAATGGAGAAAAATATGGGAGATTTGGAGACAGGCAGGGTCTGGCTGGTCGGCGCCGGCCCCTCGGATCCGGGACTGTTCACGTTAAAAGGGCGTGAAGTGCTGGAGAAGGCCGAGGTTGTGGTTTACGACGCGCTGGCCGGACAGGGAATTTTGAATATGATTCCGAAACAGGCGGAGGCAATCGACGTCGGAAAGAGGTCCAGCCATCACAAGATGCGCCAGGAGAAAATCAATGAACTTCTTGTCCAGAAAGCGAAGGAAGGAAAACGTGTGGTCCGGCTCAAGGGCGGTGATCCATTTTTATTCGGGCGCGGCGGCGAGGAGCTGGAGCTGCTGGTAAAAGAGGGGATACCGTATGAGATTGTCCCGGGCGTGACTTCGGCGCTGGCGGTTCCGGCATACCAGGGGATTCCTGTGACGCACCGGGATTACTGTTCGTCGGTACATATTATCACGGGGCACCGCAGAGATGGATTTGCGGGGCAGACAGAGAAAAGCAGCAGGGAGCAAGGTTTTGCAGAATCAGAAGCACCAGGCAGAGATTATGGGAAAGGATCGGGTAAATTGCTGTGCACGACACAGCCGGGAACAGCGGGTTCTGAGAATTTGGCTGTGGAGTGTGAGGCAGAGGACACGGTTTCTCTGGGCATCGATTTTGAGGCTCTGGTGCGAACAAAAGGCACGCTGGTATTTCTGATGGGTGTCGCGTCGCTTGGCGCGATCTGCCATGGATTACTTCAGGCCGGGATGGATCCGGCCATGCCTGCGGCGCTGCTGATGCAGGGGACGACCGCTGCGCAGAGACGGGTTGTGGCGACGGTATCCACACTGGAAGAGGAAGTAAAGAAGAACGGCGCAAAAACACCCGCGATCATTGTGGTTGGAAAGGTCTGTGCCCTGGCGGAAGAATTTTCCTGGTATGAGAAGCAGCCGCTCGGCGGAGTGAAGATTCTGCTCACGCGCCCGCGGGAGCTGGTCAGCGAGACGGCCAGGAAACTTCGCGTGCTTGGAGCGGAGGTCGTGGAACTTCCGGCGATCCGAACGGACAGGATTGAGGAGAACAAGAAGCTGTATGCCGCGCTGAAAAATCTGCCGTCATATCAGTGGGTTGTGTTTACGAGTCCGACCGGCGTCAGAATATTTTTCGAGGAAATGGCAGGACAGAGAACAGACTGCCGTTTGCTGGCGAAGGTAAAGTTCGCAGTCATTGGCGGAGGCACGCAGAAGGAACTGGAAAAGCATGGATATTATGCTGACCTGATTCCGGAAGTGTTCGACGGAGAGCATCTTGGCAGAGCGCTCGCAGAGATCTGCGAGGGAGATGAGCGTATCCTGATCCCGCGCGCCTCGATCGGAAATAAAGAGTTGACGGAGATTTTGGCGGGAAAGAATCTGTGGGTCGACGACATTGCCACCTACAATACAAGTTATGAGACTGACGGACTGGCGCAGGAGCGGGGAGAACTGTCCGACGGAAATATCCATTATGTGCTGTTCACAAGCGCCTCGTCGGTGCGGGGATTTGCGGCGGCAATTGGTGAGATGGATTATTCGCTGGTGAAGGCTGTCTGCATCGGGAAGCAGACAAAAGCGGCGGCAGACCGGCTCGGCATGCAGACCTGGATGTCGGAGCGGGCGTCGATCGACAGCCTGATTGAAAGACTGCTGGAGCTGGTACATACGCCCTGTGCCGGCTAGTACAACGTTGCGTTAATTTCGAAGTAATAGGTGCCTGAATTTTGGGTCAGGACAAGGCGGAGGATGGAGGCGATGCGGTGGCATCGCTGACTGACGACAACGCAGTACTGGCGCAAAAGGCAGGTGAATGTTACTCGATTATTAATGCAATGCTGTACTAGTGTCACGAGTGAAAGAACTACGGAGGATAAAGGAAAATGAATATGAGTATCAGACCGAGAAGACTTCGCAATGGAGAACTTCTCAGAAAAATGGTGCGGGAGACGCGCATGGACGCCTCAACGCTGATCTACCCGATGTTTGTTAAGGAAGGGGAAGGAATTGTCGAAGAGATACCAACCATGCCGGGTCAGTTCCGCTACAGTGTGGATACGATGGGGGAGAAACTCGCGGTGCTGCGTGATGCAGGTGTGTCAAGCGTGATGTTTTTCGGAATTCCGGATTACAAAGATGAGGTCGGAAGCGGCGCGTACGCGGAGGACGGGATCGTTCAGAAAGCGCTCCGCCAGGCACGTAAGGATTTTTCGGACATGTATCTGATCACGGATGTCTGCATGTGTGAATATACTTCACACGGTCATTGCGGCGTGCTCTGCGGCCACGATGTAAATAACGACGAGACGCTGAAGCTGCTTGCGAAGACCGCGCTTTCTCACGCGCAGGCCGGAGCGGATATGGTTGCACCCTCTGATATGATGGACGGCCGGGTGGCGGCGATCCGCGAACTGCTTGACGGAAACGGGTATCAGAATGTGCCGATCATGTCCTATGCGGTGAAGTACGCGTCCGCGTTCTATGGACCATTCCGTGACGCGGCAGGATCGGCTCCTTCGTTTGGTGACCGCAAGACGTATCAGATGGATTATCATAACAGCCGCGAGGGGATCAAGGAAGCGCTGCTCGATGTGCAGGAAGGTGCGGATATCGTGATGGTGAAACCGGCGATGTCCTACCTCGATATGGTTACGAAAGTAAAAGAAGCGGTGAAGGTTCCGGTGGCGGCCTACAGCGTGAGCGGCGAGTACGCGATGATCAAGGCAGGCGCGGCGCTCGGCTATATCGATGAGGAAAAAATTGTCTGCGAGACGGCGGCGTCGGCTTACCGCGCGGGCTGCGATATTTACCTGACCTACTATGCGCAGGAGCTGGCCCGTTACATGAAGGAAGGGAAAATTGGATGACAAAATCAGAAGCTTTATTTGAGCGCGCCTGCCGCGTAATTCCGGGCGGCGTGAACAGTCCGGTACGGGCATTCGGCTCGATCGGCGGAACACCCCGCATGATCCGGTCCGCCGACGGCACACATATGATGGATGAAGACGGAAACGTTTATCTTGACTTTGTGGGTTCCTGGGGACCGATGGTGCTTGGGCATAATCATCCGGAGGTTCGGGAGGCAGTGATCCGTGCCTGCGAGGATGGACTGAGTTTTGGCGCGGCCACAAAACGGGAAGTGGAGATGGCGGAACTGATCTGCGGATCAATTCCGAATATTGATATGGTGCGCATGGTAAATTCCGGGACGGAGGCGGTCATGAGCGCGATCCGCACCGCGCGGGGATTTACGGGGCGCGATAAAATTGTAAAATTTATGGGCTGTTATCACGGACATTCGGATGCGCTGCTTGTGCAGGCAGGCTCCGGCGTGATGACTGCGGGCATTCCGGACAGTGCGGGCGTTCCGCGCGGGTGCACGGCGGACACGCTTTCTGCTGTCTACAATGACATTTCTTCCGTGGAGCGGCTGTTTGAGACTTTCCCGGATGAGATCGCGGCGGTTATTGTGGAGCCGGTTGGCGCAAACATGGGCGTAGTGCCTCCGGCGCCGGGATTTCTGGAGTCGCTGCGCAGTCTCTGCACCAGGTACGGCGCGGTTCTGATCTTCGATGAAGTGATCACAGGTTTCCGTCTGGGATTTACCGGTGCGCAGGGTTATTTCGGTGTGGATGCCGATCTTGTGACGTACGGAAAGATCATCGGCGCAGGAATGCCGGTCGGCGCATACGGGGGAAAGCGTGAGATTATGCAGAAGGTGGCGCCGGTGGGCCCGGTCTATCAGGCAGGGACTCTGAGCGGCAACCCGGTTGCGATGGCTGCCGGCATAGCGCAGCTCACGATCCTGAAAGAGCACCCGGAGATCTATGCGGAGCTGAACGAGAAGGGAAACTGGTTCTACGGCGAGGTGAAGAAGCTGGTCAGTGAATCCGGCATTGCGGCGCAGGGAACTTCCTGCGGGTCGCTCGGCTGCATCTTTTTCACGTCCGTGCCGGTCTGCAATTATGAGACGGCAAAAACTTCGGATACCGCGATGTACGCGAAATATTTTAATTACATGCTGGAGCATGGCATTTATCTTGCGCCGGCGCAGTTTGAGGCGATGTTCCTGTCGGCGGCCCATACGAAGGAAGAGCTGGAAAGCGTTCTTGAAGTGATGAGAGGATTCTTCCGCGGGCAGTGATATACGCTCCGGGGGATTGAGCGCCAGCGGCGCTTGTTTGGAACTGACTGAAATGGAATGGAGATCCGGATCCCGCGCGCAGAGCCTGCGCGGGGATCTTAAATCAGGAGGCGGCGGTATGTTTCATTTGATCACGGGCGGCAGCGGCAGCGGAAAATCGGAATATGCGGAAAATCTGGTGCTGTCCGCGGGCGAGGGAGAGCGGATTTATGTTGCCACAATGATTCCGTACGGGGAAGAAGGCAGACAGCGCGTGGAGCGCCATCGAAAGCTGCGCGCGCAGAAGCGCTTCCGGACGGTGGAATGCTACACGGGACTTGCGAAGCTTTCCTTTCCGCAGAATGGGATTGTTCTGCTCGAATGCGTGTCGAACCTGACTGCCAACGAGATGTACGAGACGAACGGGGCGCATGAACAGACAGTGGAAGCCATTCTGCGGGGAATTGACAGTCTGCGTGCGCAGGTGAAGCATCTTTTTGTTGTGACCAATGAAGTTTTTTCTGACGGGATCACGTACGACGAGGAGATGATGCGCTATATCGCTTATCTTGGAGCGATAAACTGTGCGCTTGCGCAGCGGGCGGACAGGGTGACGGAGGTTGTCTGCGGGATTCCGGTGAAGATCAAAGAAGTTTCCTGAATGCTGCAAAAAAAAATTCTCTGAATTTCAAAAACGGCGGACAGGAAGTTCCGCCCTGATATCAGTGTCCGGCCGCGTGAGAAGCGGCATGGGAGGTAAAAATGAAACGTCTGTGGAGCAGTCTGAATATTGCTTTTTCCATGTACTCGCGCCTGCCTGCGGCTCAGTGCGACTGGTCTGAAGAAAATATGCGGTATGTGATGTGTTTTTTTCCGTGGATCGGTCTCGTGATCGGTGTGCTGTCACTGGGGTGGAATATGCTGGCGTCGTATCTGCAGGTGAATGATCCGCTGAGGACGGTTGGTCTGATGCTGATTCCGCTTGCAGTCAGCGGGGGAATCCATCTGGACGGTCTTCTCGATACGGCGGATGCGCTCAGTTCTTGGCGTCCGCGTGAGAAGCGGCTGGAGATTCTGAAGGATTCGCACGCGGGGGCGTTCGCAATCATCATCTGTGCCGCATATTTCTTTCTTTTGTATGGCGTTCTGGATATGGTGCGGGGAGAAATGGTCGTTGTCTATGTGTTTGTTTTTGTCATTTCAAGATCCCTGAGCGGTTTTTCTGTCGTGACGTTTCCGAAAGCATCATCGAAAGGGACTGTGGCGGGGTTCTCGGAAAGCGCACAGACGAGGATCATACAGATCACATCAATCAGTTATGTAATCATATGTGCTGCTTTTGTGCTTCTGCTGCATCCGCTCTATGGTATTGCTCTGCTTTTGGGCGCATTGTCTGCCTTTTTCTGGTATTACCGGATGGCGATGAAAAATTTCGGAGGGATCAACGGAGACCTTGCAGGATGTTTTCTGTCTGTGTGCGAGCTGGCGGCGCCGTTCGCGCTGGTGGTGATGGACAGGATTCTGCATGTGATCGGATAGCGTTCGCTGACAGACATGTGGGCATCACCATGAATGAAAGGCTGGATGAAGTATGGAAGATAAGATAAGACCGGCAATACTGGTCAGCGCCTGCCTGCTGGGCGTGTCCTGCAAATATGACGGCGGACACAACAGAAACGAACAGGTGGCCGCCCTGAAGGATCGGTTTCATCTGATCCCGGTCTGTCCGGAGCAGCTTGGCGGTCTGCCGACTCCGAGGATTCCTTCGGAGATAAGAGGCAGATGTGTTTTCGCGAGAGACGGAGCGGATGTCACAGAAAATTTTGCGCGGGGAGCACAGGAAGCACTGCATCTGGCACAGATGTTTGGATGCAGATGTGCAGTTCTGAAAGCGCGCAGTCCATCCTGTGGGAGTGGGCTTATTTATGACGGGACATTTTCCGGAACGAAAACGGCAGGCGACGGTGTGACAGCGGCGCTGCTGAAAAAGCAGGGAATCCGCGTTTATTCGGAGGATGAGACGGAGTTTCTGGGCTGAGCGTGAATCAAAATCGTTTGTCGTCTGCTGTTAAACAGACAGAAAGGCAGGAGGACTCCATGAAACTGATTATTGGGGGTGCATGTCAGGGAAAACTGACTTATGCAAAAGAAACTTATCACATAGCAGACGGCTGGGCCGACGGGCGAAGCTGCAGCAGAGAGGATTTGGGAAGCTGCCGGGGAGTCCATCATTTTCATGAATATATCCGGCGGATGGCCTCATCTGAAGAACAGTCCCTGGAGCTGGATGAAATAGAGAAGCAGGCCGGAGCGTTTGCGTGCACGCTGGCGCAGGAGAATCCGGAACTTGTGATTGTCTCAGACGAGCTGGGCTGCGGGATCGTGCCGGTAGAAAAAACGGACAGGCTCTGGCGCGAGCTGACAGGGCGGATCTGTACCTGTCTAGCTGCGCAGGCAGACGAAGTGGTCCGTGTGGTGTGCGGAATCGGGGTAAAAATCAAGTAGATCAGGAGGAAGTATGTTTTTTCCGTTATTTGTGGATCTTTCACAGAAAGAAATTCTGATCGTCGGCGCGGGGACGATCGCACGGCGGCGCATCCGGGCACTCTGCGGGTTTGCGGGGCACATGACAATTGCCGCCCCTGAGATTCATCCCGAAATTCGGAAGCTGGCGGATTTTTATCCGATTACTTTATGTGAGCGGAAATTTGAGCCGGAAGACCTTTTGGGAAAGGACTTTGTGCTTGCGGCCTCCGGTGACGAGACGCTTAATCGTGAGATTTATGTGATGTGCAGGGAAAAAGGAATTCCCGCTAATAATTGCAGTGACAAGACAATGTGCGATTTTCAGTTTCCATCTATCATAAGAGACGGCGACGTGGTGATCGGGATTAACGCATCCGGGAAAAACCACAGGCTTGTGAAGGAGACGAGGATCAAAGTAGAGCAGGCGCTGGAGATATCCGGCGAAATTTATGAATAAACATATGGTTTCTGCGTGGATAAAAGCCGCAGGAACGTCTGAAACGAATGGTTCTGACAGATAGGTAATTGCAAAAGCAGAGTCATAAGAGAAAAACAGGAGAATTGTGGTATGGTAAAGTATTGTGCAGGTTCACTGCTTGCGGTTCTGATTGGGTTTGCGGCGGATCTGATCTTTGGGGATCCGGTAACGATGCTACATCCGATCTGTCTGATCGGAAATCTGATCTCAAAGCTGGAAAAAATAATAAGAAAGCTGTTTCCAAAGAGGGAAAGATGGGAGCTCTGCGGCGGAACACTGCTCGCTGTGCTGGTGATTTTTGTTTCGGCGGGAATTCCTCTGCTGTTGCTTGCCATCTCCTACCGCATATATTTCTGGTTTGGCGTGGCGGTGGAATCCATTCTGTGCTTCTTTGTTCTCGCGGTGAAAACCCTGAAAAAAGAGAGCATGAACGTTGCAGAAGCACTCCGGACGGAGGGTCTGGAAGCCGGACGGAGGGCTGTCTCGCGGATTGTCGGCCGCGACACGCAGGCGCTCTCCGAGACCGGCGTTGTGAAGGCAGCGGTTGAAACTGTGGCCGAAAATTTCTCCGACGGCGTATTTGCGCCGCTTCTGTATCTGATGATCGGAGGCGGAGTTCTCGGATTTGCCTACAAGAGCATCAACACGATGGATTCCATGATCGGTTACAAAAATGATAAGTATCTGTATTTCGGCAGATTTGCGGCCAGACTTGACGATGTGGCAAATTTTATCCCTTCCCGCCTGGCGGCTCTGTTTCTGATTATGGCGGCACCTCTTGCAGGACTGGACGGAAAAAAGGCGTGGGAAATCTACCGCAGAGACCGGCTTTGCCACGCGAGCCCGAATTCGGCGCAGACGGAGGCGGCCGCTGCCGGCGCGCTTCACGTTCAGCTGGCCGGCGACGCATATTATTTCGGAAAGCTGCACAAAAAGCCATTTATCGGAGATAATCTCAGGCCGATTGAAGTGGAGGATATCGCACGTGTCAACCGCCTGATGGTGACGGCGTCTGTGTTGTCGCTTGTAGTGCTTGCGGCAGTCAAGGGCGTTCTGCTCGCAGCAATCATATCAGCTGTGAGATGACTTCCTCATCGGGATTTTTTGGAGAGATAAAAGAGATTATAAAATCAAAAAGTGATAGAACAGCAGAGAGGAAACACCAATGTTTCATAAACATGGAGGAGATATATACTCATACGACAGGATACGGGATTTTTCCGCGAACATCAATTACAGGGGAATGCCTGCGTTTGCAGCGGAGTCGGCGGTGCGCGCCGTGGCGGATTCCGTGCATTATCCTGATCCTCAATACCGTGCGCTCCGCCAGGCGCTGGCAGAAAGAGAAAAGGTCAGGGACTGTCAGCTTATCTGCGGAAACGGCGCGGCGGAACTGATGTTTGCGCTGGCGGCGGCAGAAAAGCCGCGACGTGCGCTTCTGGCGGTTCCTTCCTTTTTTGAGTATGAGCAGGCGCTGACTTCATTCGGATGTGAAATTGATTATTTTTATCTGAGGCGGGAGCAGAGCTTTGTACTGGGAGAAGCATTTGCAGAGGCAGTCGGCAATGAGACAGACATTGTAGTGCTCGGGAATCCGAATAATCCGACGGGACAGGTGATTGAGAAAGGCGTACTGCGCAAAATACTGGAGACATGCCGAAAGAAGCAGGTGCTTCTGGTGCTCGATGAGAGTTTTTTTGATTTTTTGTGCGGGGAGGATCAGGAACGGACTTTCAGCGGAACCAGCTGGATTGGAGCGTACGAAAAACTGTTTGTGCTGAAGTCATTCACCAAAATGTACGCGATGCCGGGACTGCGTTTCGGATATGGGATCTGCGCGGATGAAGGACTGCTGACCAGAATGCGGACGGTCATGCAGCCGTGGAATGTCTCGCTGCCCGCGGCGGCGGCGGCAAAGGCAGCGG
Organism: uncultured Lachnospiraceae bacterium; assembly: GCA_947626965.1. Lineage (GTDB taxonomy): Bacteria > Bacillota > Clostridia > Lachnospirales > Lachnospiraceae > Choladousia. The sequence goes on along the minus strand of CANQUH010000040.1, from coordinate 5,473 downwards.
CGGCAGAGACCGGTTTTGCGGAGGAGACCGCGCGGCTTACCGCAGAGAACCGGAGGAAAATGAGACGGTGGATGGAAGAAGCCGGTTATCAGGTATTTGATTCCGGTACGAATTTTCTGCTGTTTACCGGAGCGCCTGAACTGGGAAATTATTGTACAGAGCATGGATTTCTGATACGGGACTGCAGCAATTTTCCTGGACTGGAACCGGGCTGCGGGGAAAGTTCGGGACAGGGAGCCGATACAGAGGTTTTAAAAGAGGTATTTTACCGCATCTGTGTGCGCAGCAGTGAGGAAAATGCCGCATTGATGGAAGTTTTGCGGAAATTTAAACGGAATCAGGAACGTCCTGTGCAGGAACAGTGAACTTCTTTTATGTCCTGTGCTGCAGGACAGACAAACGTCATGAAGAATCGGCTTTCATTCAAGGCAGTATCATCTCGGGGGATGTATTTTTGAATGCTCAGCGCGGTTTTACAGGAAGAAAGGAACAGCAGATATGGCAAAAGCGATTATGGTGCAGGGGACGATGTCGAATGTCGGAAAGAGCGTCGTTGCCGCAGGATTGTGCCGCATTTTCCGGCAGGACGGCTATAAGGCGGCTCCGTTTAAATCACAGAATATGGCGCTTAATTCCTTCATCACGAGGGAGGGACTCGAGATGGGAAGAGCGCAGGTTATGCAGGCGGAGGCGGCCGGTGTGGAGCCGGTGGTGGCGATGAATCCGATTTTGCTTAAACCGACGAACGATATCGGTTCTCAGGTGATCGTCAATGGCGAAGTGGTTGGGACGATGAGCGCGCGGGATTATTTTGCAATGAAAAAAAGCCTGATTCCGGACATCATGAAGGCGTACCGCTATCTGGAAGAGAATTATGACATCATTGTGATCGAGGGCGCCGGAAGTCCGGCGGAGATTAATTTAAAACAGGATGACATTGTGAATATGGGGATGGCCAGACTCGCGAAAGCGCCGGTGCTGCTGGTCGGGGATATCGACCGGGGCGGCGTGTTTGCGCAGCTTGTCGGTACGGTAGAGCTGCTGGAACCTGCAGAACAGAAGATGGTCAAAGGTCTCATCATCAATAAGTTTCGAGGCGATAAGACAATCCTGGATCCGGGCGTGGTGATGCTGGAAAAGATGACGGGAATTCCGGTGGTCGGAGTCACCCCGTATCTGCAGGTCAGTCTTGAGGACGAGGACAGCCTCAGTGAGCGGCTCGACGGGACCCGGAAGGTGGATCAGATTGATCTGGCTGTCATCCGGCTTCCGAGGATTTCCAACTTTACGGATTTCAATGTGTTTGAGAGCATTGAGGGAGTGTCCGTGCGTTATGTATCCTCCGTACGTCAGCTCGGGAATCCGGATATGATTCTTTTGCCGGGGACAAAGAACACGATGCGTGATCTGCTCTGGATGCGCCAATGCGGGCTTGAGGCGGCGATTCTAAAAACTGTCAGAAAGGGAACCGTGCTTTTCGGCGTCTGCGGCGGTTATCAGATGCTTGGAAACTCGATCACCGACGCGGAAGGAGTCGAGGAAGGCGGGACCATCCGCGGGATGGGACTTCTCGACATGGATACTGTGTTTGAGCGCGAAAAAGCGCGGACGCGCGTTGAAGGAACTTTTCTTGCGCCGGGCGGCGTCCTGCAGGAACTGTCCGGACTGCCGCTGTACGGGTACGAGATCCATATGGGACGCTCCACGGGAGGAGAAGGCCTGCAGCCTTTGACTGCGATTGAGGACGGAATCAGCGGGGCCTCGAAGCAGGAAGGCGCGTGGCAGGGAAATGTGTACGGGACGTACGTGCACGGTGTGTTCGACCGGGAGGAAATTGCGTCCGGCGTGGTGCGTGCACTTGCAAAAGCGAAAGGCATTACGGAGGAGATGGGAACGGCAGTTGATTTTGCCGCGTTCAAGGAGACGCAGTATGATCTGCTGGCGGCGGGCCTGCGGGAGCATCTTGACATGAAGAAGATTTACCGGATTCTGGACGAAGGCGTGTGACCTGGAGAGACGGTCCCATTATGTTTTCTGAAATTCCGGAACCGGTCGGAATGGAGTGGAAAGAACAGGAGTCCGAGGGCTGAAGAGGCCTGTCGGATGACAATTTGTGGCATTATGGGGGCAAAATTTTAACCTCAATATCTTTATAGGAGAGTGCGGCGGGCGCGGCACGGGAGGGAAACATGACAGAGCGGAACAGAGAAAAAGAAGCAGAAAACAGGTGCGGAAGAAAGATCAGTCTTGCGGATATTGAACATCTCGGGCCGATGGAGATTGAAAAGCGCAGTTTTGAGATCATCACACAGGAAGCGGGAGACCGGATTCCGGACGACGAGCGCGCCATGATTATCAAGCGCGTGATCCATACATCCGCGGACTTTGATTATATAGACAACCTTTGTTTTTCTGAGGGAGCAGTCGGGCATGCTCTGGAGGCACTGCGGAACGGGGCATGGATTATCACAGATACGAACATGGCGTGTTCCGGGATCAATAAGCCAAGTCTGAAGAAAGCCGGAGGCGAAGCGTACTGCTTTATCGCGGATGAGGACGTGGCGCAGGAGGCAAAGCAGCGCGGTGTGACGAGGGCCTCTGTCTGCGTGGACAAAGCGGCGCGGCTGGGACGGCCTCTGATCTACGCGGTCGGCAATGCACCGACAGCGCTTGTGCGCCTTTATGAGATGATCCGGGAGGGCAGAATCCGCCCGGAACTGATCATCGGTGTGCCGGTTGGTTTTGTGAATGTGGTCCAGTCAAAAGAGCTGATCATGCAGCTTGACGTTCCGTATATTGTGGCGAGAGGCCGCAAAGGCGGCAGCAATGTGGCGGCATGTATCTGCAACGCACTGCTGTATCTGCTCGATGGAAGCAGAGGGTGAGAACAGAATGTTTCAACAGAGAAATTGTCCGTTCGCGAGACAGCAGCATGTGAATTGCGGACAAAAAGCCGGACTGCATCAGCGAAGAATCTGACGGGGAAATCTGGTCTGGAGACTGCAGAAGAAGAGTGGAGGGATACAGATGCGCATATGTCTGATCCGGCATGGGAGTACGGCCGGGAATCTGGAACACCGTTATGTCGGCTCGACGGATGAAGAGCTGACGATGGATGCGGTTCTGGAATTAAAGGAGAACAAAGACCGGTATCCGCGTCCGGACTGCGTGTTTGTAAGCCCGCTGCGGCGATGCGTACAGACGGCCGGACTGCTGTTTCCGGAGATTGATAAGGCGGTTTTGCCGGATCTTCGGGAATGTGATTTCGGAGAATTTGAATACGGGAATTATCAGGAGCTTGCCGGGAATCCGCGCTATCAGGCATGGGTTGACAGCGGCGGGACGCTGCCGTTTCCGGGAGGCGAGAGCAGAGAAGGATTTGCCGACCGGTGCTGCGCCGCGTTTCTTGCGGGTTGCAGAAAAGCCGCGGACTCCGGGTATGACTGTGCGGCGTTCGTCGTGCACGGCGGCACAATTATGGCAATTCTCGACCGGCTGTCCAGACCGCATAAAGATTATTTTGACTGGCAGGTCAAAAACGGGGAAGGGTACGTGTGTGAACTGTCCGCCTGTTCCGAAGATATGGAAAACTTGTCAGAGGGGCCGGGAGATATTCCTGCGGAAAGCTTCGGTTCTGAAAGCCAGAACAGATCTGCAGCCGAAATGGAATGGCCGGCATACGGAGAGACAAAGCATGCGGAATATTTTCTGACGGAAATTCATCCGCTTCCTCTGCCGGCCCTCACTGGGATCGAAGACCAGTTTGTTATGAAAAAAAACAAAAAGCTGCGCTGTGGCTATACGACCGGAAGCTGTGCCGCGGCGGCGGCAAAGGCGGCGGCAGTGATGCTGCTGACCGGCAGAATCTGCAGAAGGACGGAACTGATGACCCCGAAGGGACTCCTCCTTCATCTTCCGATTGAGGAGCAGAAGATTGAATATGCAGAGAAGCAGTCGGCGCAGAATACCGGCTATGCCGCGACAGAATCTGTTTCAGGAAGGTCAGCCGGGGAGCGCGGCTGCAGGCCTGCGTGGAAAGAAACGGCTGCAGGCCAGAGACCCAGGAGGGCTTCCTGCGCTGTGCGCAAATATGCCGGCGATGACCCGGACGCGACGGATGGCGTTTTGATTTATGCGGAGGCAGAGTATCTGAGGGAAAACGCGGCAGGGATGGACCGACTTCCCGGTATGGAGGAATTCTCAGAACGAGGCGGGCCGGTCTTGCGGAGTACGGCAGAAAAAGTTCAGAAATCGTTCGGAAGACATCAGCAGAATCCGTCCGGAAAGACAGGAGGCAGCCGGTGCATTGTCATCGACGGCGGTGTCGGAGTCGGCCGGGTGACAAAGCCGGGGCTGGAGCAGCCTGTGGGAGCGGCGGCGATCAACCGCGTTCCGCGCGAGATGATTACGCGGGAGGTTCTGACTGTCTGTGAGGAGTACGAGTATTCGGGAGGACTGCGGATCACGATCTCTGTCCCAGGAGGGGAGGAGATCGCAAAGAAAACGTTTAATCCGCATATCGGGATTCTTGGAGGGATCTCGATTCTTGGAACCAGTGGGATTGTCGTTCCGATGAGCGAGGAAGCGCTGGTCGCGAGCATCCGCGTGGAAATGAAGCAGAAGCTTGCGAACGGCGAAAAATATCTGCTGATCACACCGGGAAATTATGGGGCGGATTTTATACGGAGAAAAGAACTTTCCCGGTTTCTGGACGCGGAACACTCAATGAAATGCAGCAACTATGTCGGAGAAACTCTGGACATGGCAGTGGAGCTCGGCGCGAAAGGGATCCTTTTTGTCGCTCATATTGGAAAGTTTATCAAGGTGTCCGGCGGCGTCATGAATACACATTCCGCCTATGCGGACTGTCGTGCCGAGCTGATGGCCGCGCAGGCGATGCGTGCCGGAGCTTCTCCGGAGACGGTGCGCCGGCTGCTCGATACGAACACGACAGAGGAGGCTGTGGATATCCTGGAACAGGCGGGGATGCTGCGGCAGACGATGCAGGAGACGGCGGAGAAGATTCATTTTCATCTGCAGAAACACTGCCGCGGGGAGATTGAGACGGAAGTGATTCTGTTCTCGAACCAGCACGGCTATCTCGGAGAAACAGGCGGAGCGGATGAGATGATGCGGAAGATCGCGGCGCAGACAGGAGTGGTTCAGGATGAAAAATGTGTGTGATTCCTGCATGTATTATGAGTATGATGAGGATTACGAGTGCTACGTCTGCCAGATGGATCTAGACGAGGATGAGATGTACCGTTTCCTCACAAATACAAACGAAAGCTGTCCTTATTATAAGTACGGGGACGAATATTCTGTAGTCAGGCATCAGATGTAAAAATGTAACGTTGACTGATAATATCAAAATACGATATACTGAGGCGGAATACAAATAAAGGAGGTATGCAGTTATGAACAATGAATTCAGCCGCAGAGATTTTCTGCGCGCGGCGGCTCTCGGAACGGC
>CANQUH010000039.1 GCA_947626965.1 uncultured Lachnospiraceae bacterium | reverse complement strand
CCTTCCAGCAGGATTCGTATTCCTTCACGAATATCTTTATCATCTTCGATGATTAATATAGTGTTTTTCATGATATCTCAGCTTTCATATTTTAATGACTACATTATATCATAAAAAAGCAAAACAAGAAACCGTCTTAAGAATTCTTCAGATTTCTTCAGATGGAACTTAAGAAAGCAATTTTCCCGTAAAATGCAATTGTTTTTCTGAATAAAATTGAATATAATAAAAATATGTACATACGAAAGGAGCGTGGTAAAATGAAGATGTCCAGAAAAAAACTTCCGATCGGGATTGAAAATTTCGAAAAACTTCGTTCTGATGATTTTTATTACGTGGACAAGACCGGACTGATCCGCGATCTCCTTAATAACTGGGGAGAGGTGAATCTGTTCACCCGTCCGCGGCGGTTCGGAAAGACGCTGAACATGAGCATGCTGGAGCATTTTTTCTCCCTGGAGGGGGATAAAAGCATTTTTGACGGGCTGGAGATCGCCAGGGAGAAGGAGCTCTGTGAGAAATATATGGGAAAGTATCCAGTCGTTTCCGTTTCTTTAAAGGGGATCGACGCGCGGACTTACGAGACGGCCTATCAAATGGCGGTTCAGATTATCATGGAGGCTGCCGCAAAATTCTATTTCCTTCTAGAGAGTGAGAAGCTGAATGAGCATGAAAAAGCAGCATACAAGGATCTTCTCGATAAAAAAATGCATGAGAAGATTTTTACCGGGTATCTGAGAAAGACGATCAGCATCCGCGACACAGACGTGAGGAAGGAAATGAAGGAGAACTTCTATCATGGCGTGCTGCTTGGAATCCTGGGAGTGAAGAGCCGGTGGGGAGTCATGTCCAACCGCGAGATGGGAGAAGGATACGCGGATATCCTTGCGGAGCCGGATACGGGGGACATGGGGATTATTATCGAAGTGAAATATGCGCATGATGGGGATCTGGAGGCGGCGTGCAGGGAAGCGCTGAAGCAGATCGAGCACACCGGATATGAGGACGATCTGGAGGACGACGGGGTTGAGAAGATCCTGAAGTACGGGATCGCGTGCTATAAGAAGCGGTGCAGGGTGGCGCTTGCGTAAACGGTTCATGGGAAAAAAGCATTGACTTTGTGGTGCTTAGGATTGGAGTGAAAGCCGATGACTCCGTGCTTTCAGCACTCTCGTCATCGCCACCGGTATTCGCAATTCGTGCCACTCACATTCGTTCGTGTCACTGTATTGCTCATACCGTTTTGCCCGTCCGATGTCCATTCGCCGGTGCATGCGAGCATGCCCGTCGGTGGCCGCCGTCCGGGGCCTTCACAGTAAAAAAGATATCATAACAGTAATTTTCTGCGGTCGTTGACAAGCAGCGGTCCGTGTGGTAAGGTAATACTTACAGAGGCAAGGATGTCATGAATTTGGCATCCCTGCCTCTTGTTTTTTTGATGCGCAGGCCCGCATATGGAAAACAGCTGCTGGCGCAGCATACGGGCCGTGCGGCGAGCAGGAGGGAAAAACCGCCTCCTACTCGATCGTGAAGGCAAAGTGAGGGGAGCCGCGCTTGCGTGGGCTGCCCGAACGCGCTCGCGGCAATGGAAGAAACGAGCGAAGAAGAACAATAAAGAGGTGATGCGGATGTACGATATATGCAGGGAAGCCGACGCCATCAACGAGCAGCTTGCGCGCTATGGAGTGAAGTTCGGTATTTACAAGAATAATGAGTTTAAGGAGCAGCTGTTTCCGTTTGACGCGATTCCGCGTGTGATCACGGCGGAGGAATTTGCGTATCTGGAGAAGGGACTGCAGCAGCGTGTCACCGCTTTGAACTGTTTTCTTGCGGATGTCTATTCAGATAAAAAGATTATAAAAGACGGCGTGATTCCGCCGGAATTTGTCTACTCGTCGTCAGGTTATCTGGCAGAGTGTGAGGGTGTGAAGCCGACGAAGGGCATTGCGAGCCACATATCGGGGATCGACCTTGTCCAGTCCAGGGATGGCACCTGGTACATACTGGAAGACAACCTGCGTGTGCCGTCCGGCGCGTCCTACCCGCTGATTGCGCGGGATCTCTGCCGCAGGGCGAGTCCGATGGTGTTCCGGGAGCGGAAGATTGCCGACAACCGGAATTATGCCGTGCTGTTGAAAAAGACGATGGACTATGTAAACACGGGCGGCGACAATGTGATCCTGACACCGGGACGGTACAACGCGGCATTCTTTGAACATTCCTATCTGGCGGAGAAGACGGGAGCCGTGCTTGTGACGGGGAACGATCTGTTTGTGGAAAACGACAGGCTTTATTATCTTGATTATCAGGGAGAAAAGCGGCAGGTCGGAGCGGTCTACCGGAGGATTTCCGACGAGTATCTGGATCCGATGAATTTCCTTCCGGAATCGCTGATCGGAGTTCCGCATCTGTATGATGTGTATCGCAAGGGCAATGTGGCGATCCTCAACGCGCCTGGAAACGGCGTCGCAGACGACAAGGGCATCTATTATTTCGTTCCGAAGATGGTGAAGTATTATCTCGGAGAGGACTGTATCACGCACAATGCGCCGACGTATCTTCCGTATTATGAGCAGGACATGAAGTATGTGCTGGATAAATTTGATGAGATTGTGATCAAGGATGTGGCGGAGGCCGGAGGCTACGGCGTGGTGTTCGGAAACAAGCTGACGAAGCAGGAGAAAGAGGATATGATCGCGCTGATCAAAGCGCAGCCGCGGCGGTTTATCGCGCAGGATGTGATCGACTTTATTGATCTTGATATCATGGAAAACGGTGAGCGGGTTCCACGGAAAGCGGATCTGCGGGCGTTTGTGCTGAGCGCGGGCGACGTCATGGTGTGGAAGAGCGGCCTGACGCGGTTTTCCAGAAATCCGGATTCGTTTATCGTAAACTCGTCACAGGGAGGAGGCTTTAAGGATACATGGGTGCTATTACATTAGAAAAGGCGGATCATCTGTACTGGCTTGGACGTTATTCTGAGCGGGTTTACACCACGCTCAAGCTCTACTGTGACGGCTATGACAGCATGATCGATGTGGATGAGGATCATCACGCAAAACTTTGTGATCTTCTTGATATACCGGATATTTATACATCCAGAGAGGATTTTATCAGTCGCTACGGGTATGACAGGACAGATCCGAACTCGATCATCAGCAATCTGATCCGTGCGTACGACAATGCGATCGTCATGCGTGATGAGATCGGAACGGAGACGCTGGCTTACATACAGATGGCAGTTTACGATCTGGAGCGGGCGGCCGTGAGCGAGGCGCCGATGATGAAGATTCAGAAGGTGGTTGATCATCTGCTGGCGTTCTGGGGATGTGTTGACGACCAGATTGACGGATACTGCATCCGCAGCGTCATGAAATTTGGCAAGCGGGTGGAGCGGCTTGATCTGTATCTGCGTTTCCGCCGCAGTCCCGCGGAGATACACCGCAATTATATGCGCCTTCTGCCAAGAGCGAAAGACAGCGGCATGGCCTGTAATGAGGCCGCGATTGCGGAACTGAAAAAACTGATCGATGCCTCGGAGATTGACTATGACGCTGCTTTGATGCAGCTGGGACAGATTCTGGATGTCTGAAACCGCAGCGTGTTTCAATCCGCTTGAATTTGAATTCTTCTATGAGATGCAGTCAGAATTTGACCGTGAGATTGAGGGGCACAATTTCCGGCTTATGTGTTTTCCAATAAACGACCAGAGACAAAAAGTACAGAGCATAAGTTATGAGATCCTGCCGCATACCTGGCTGTCAGAAGGCTGCGACAGTTTTGGAAATTTATATGTATACGGGCGGGCAGACGGCCGGCATGACTCATTTACGGTACGCGTTCATGGAATTGTGGAGACAGGACGTTCCTGTTTTGAGGCGTATGAGGATGGCCTGTCCGATCTGTTCCACCATTTTACCCCGGCGACAGCGCCGGGGGATTTTGCGGCTGCTTATTTCCGAGAGATCGTCCCGGCGGGATGTAATTTACGGCTTTGCGGCCGGCAGAATCCGGGCTTTTCTCAGGTTTACGCTCCGAAAGGATGCGCAGGGATACAGGTTCAGGGATGTCGGCTGAAACAGGCACAAACTTTGCGTCAGGGTTTACAGGAAGATTCCGCACCTGAGAAAGTGCGGAAAATTCGGGAAAAAGACAGCTCCTGTACCGGAACAGAACAGGATATACCGCAGACTGCAGGAAAACAGGACGATTACGAGACCGCCCTGTATTTTATGAGGCGGATTCACGAGGATTTTTCCTACCAGAAAGGTGTGAGCGATACAAATACGACGTCGGAGCAGACATTTGAAAGAAGAGCGGGAGTCTGTCAGGACTTTGCCCATGTTTTGATTACGCTGTGCAGAATGGTGGGGATTCCTGCACGGTACGCCGCCGGTATCCTGGAGGGAGAAGGGGAGACGCACGCCTGGGCGGAGATTCTTTCGGACGGGAAATGGTATGGGCTTGATCCCACAAATAATTGTGCAGTAGACGGAAGATATATTAAATTTTCACAGGGGCGCGACTGCCGCGACTGCCTGGTTAACAGGGGAATTTACTTCAATCTGGCTCGCGAGACGCAGAAAATTCACGTGTACGCAGGCACCAGAAAGTGAAGCCAGATGGGGAGGCCTGGGCGGAAGATCTGTCCTCAAACGAGAGCCGGAAAAATAAGGAAGACAAAATGACAGGAAAGTCCGGCATAAGGATTGCATGTGGCGGACATGAAAAACGGAGAAGCCGAAAAATAACATAAACAGCATGTGATGAAGGAGAATGTGAATGATAGAGACAGTAACAAAAGTAGATCTGCCGGTTGACGAATCCCTGCGGATTCTGAAGAACCGGATTCAGCGCGGAGAAGGAAGGCGCATCAGTATTGTCACCGGCACGCACGGCGATGAGCTGGAAGGGCAGGCCGTGTGTTTTGAGGTTGCAAAGAAGGTCAATGAACATCTGGAATGCCTCAACGGAACCGTGGATATTTATGCAGCCCTGAATCCTCTGGGCATTGATTCGATCACGCGCGGGATTCCGGGTTTTGATCTGGATATGAACCGGATCTTTCCGGGATCAGAGGACGGCGTGATGACAGAATATGTTGCTTCCAAGATCGTCGGAGATATAAAAGGAAGCGACGTCTGCATCGATATTCACGCGAGCAATATATTTTTGAGGGAGATTCCTCAGGTTCGGATTAATACGGAGACTGCAAAGACACTGGTCCCTCTGGCCGGGTTCCTGAATGTGGATTTTATCTGGGTACACGCGGCGGCGACCGTGCTGGAATCCACGCTGGCTTATTCACTCAACTCAATCGAAACGCCGACGCTGGTAGTGGAGATGGGCGTGGGCATGCGCCTCACCAGAGAGTACAGCCAGCAGCTCACCGACGGAATTTTCTGCCTTATGCGTCATCTGGGTATCTGGTCCGGCGAGGTGACTGAGCCGAGGCGGCCCATCGTATCCACCGACGGGCAGGTACAGTTTATCAATGCCGGCGCCTCCGGGATTTTCATTCCGCAGGTGGAGCACACGAAGCAGGTGAAAAAAGGAGATTATCTCGGGGACATTGTGAATCCGCTTGCGGGGATCGTGGAGCAGCGGATTCTGTCGCCGTGCGACGGCATGGTATTTACGCTCCGGGAGTATCCGGTGGTTGATGAGGGTTCGCTGATCGCGAGAATTCTGGAGGTGCAGGGATGAAAAGAGAGACGATATTTGAGCTGAAATCACTTTACCGTGACAGTTTCCGGATCACTGGCCTCACGTTCGGGCGGGGAGAAAAGTCGGCCTGTATTGTGGGAGCTCTGCGCGGAAACGAGGTGCAGCAGCTTTACACCTGCTCCCAGCTTGTCCGGGCGCTGAAAAGGCTGGAGGCGGAAGGCTGCATCAACAGTGGAAAATCCATACTGGTTGTTCCTTCCGTGAATACGTATTCAATGAATATCAGGAAGCGATTCTGGCCCACGGATAATACCGACATCAACCGGATGTTTCCCGGCTATGAGCTGGGCGAGACGACGCAGCGCATTGCGGCGGGGCTGTTCGATGCGATCAAGGATTACAAAAACGGCGTTCAGTTTGCGAGTTTTTATATTCCGGGCGTGTTCGTTCCTCATGTGAGGATTATGAAGACGGGATATGAAAATGTGGATATGGCGCGTGAATTCGGTCTTCCCTACGTTGTGATCCGCGATCCGCGGCCGTATGACACGACGACGCTCAACTACAACTGGCAGGTGTGGGAGGCCAACGCGTTCTCCGTCTATGCCGGGACTACAGACACGATCAACCGCGGCGATGTCACGCTGGCTGTCAATGCGGTGCTAAATTTTCTTCATAAGGAAGGAATCCTGAAAAGCTCCGGATGCGCGCATGAAGGCTATATCACAAAGATTATCGCGGAAAGTGACCTGGTGAATGTGCAGGCCAGAACGGCAGGCATTATCGACAGTTTTGTGCCGCCGGGAACGAACGTGATGAGGGGAGAGGTGCTCGCGCAGATTCTTGATCCATTTGAAGGAAGCGTGAGATCCCAGATTATTTCTCCGACAGACGGAGTTGTCTTCTTCGCGCAGGAGGATCCGCTCGTTTACGCCAATGCATCCGTATATAAAATTGTGCATATGTAATGCTTTTCTGTATACCAGACAGGGGATGATTCCCGCCCTCCAGGCGGTGAGCAGCAGATTTGTGTCGGCGGCGGGATTCAATTCCCATCTGATATACTACGTGAGGGTGCTGCGCGCCGGTGACGCGCGTTTAGCACCGGTTCTATCAGATCAGAGAGATATTCTTCTCCCTGTCATATTTGTGCGGCTCTTTCGATGTCGCTTTGCGTCCGATGGCGATGGCCACTTCGTACTCATATCCCTCCGGGAATTTCAGCGCGCCGGCAAAATAGTCTTTCTTTTCTCCCAGAAGCGCGTCCCGGATACAGCCGATGATGAGACTGCCAAGCCCAAGTCCTTCCGCGGCAAGTGCGATATTCTCAACCGCAATTCCGGCGTCCACCGGGCTCCAGCGGAAACTTGCGTCCCCGCTCAGGATCATCACAACTGGGGCTTCATAATAAAAATTATGGGGCGGAGTCTTAAGTCCGGCCAGCTCATTTTTTGCAGCCTCAATCTCTGCCAGGATCGGGTTGGAACCATCGATCACAGAAATGTGGATTTCCTGTTTGTTGGCGGCGGTGGGCGCCTGCAGACCTGCGGTAATCAGGGTTTCCAGTTCTTCTTTTGTGAGCTTTTCCTCTGTATAGCCCCGTGTGGAGCTTCTCTTTTCGATTGCGTCCAATACAGCATTCATCTTTTATACCTCCGTTTTAGCATCATATAATTGTTTGGTTGCATGCAATCAATATAAGAATTATACTCTGTCAGAATTTTGCTGTCAATACGGAAGCCCGGAGTGACCGGAACTTGTAATTTGGAGAGATTGCCGTTATAATGAAAAACCTGAGGCATGGAGGCAATTTACTGCCGGATCGATGCCAGAGAATTTTTAAAACATTAGACACATTTATTCACCGAAATTTACGCAGGACAGTACCAGACAAAGACAGGAGTGTGAAGCTATGATAAATGAAGTAATGAGAGCGGCAAGGCAGGCCGGAGCCATCATCACAGGCGCGCATGAGATGGAAATTCACGACAAGGAAGGGCATGCGAATTATGTGACCAATGTCGATGTGGAAGTGCAGAACTTTTTGAAAAAGAAGCTGCTTGAACTTCTTCCCGATTCTGTGTTTATCGGGGAGGAACAGGAGAATCAGAAGCTGGATGACAGACCTTCCTGGATTGTGGATCCGATTGACGGGACGATGAATTTCTGCCGCGGACGGGAACTTTCCGCCGTCTCGATTGCGCTGCTGAAGGAACGTACGCCGGTGCTCGCCTGCATTTATCAGCCGTACAGCGGTGAGATGTTTACGGCTGAGAAAAACAAAGGAGCCTTTCTGAACGGCCAGCCGATTCACGTCTCGGAAGTGGAGTTCGAGCATGCGGTGGTCGGACTCGGCACAGCGCCATACCGTGCGGATCTTGCGGAGAAAGGGATGAAACTCGCTCTGGAATTTCTGAAACGGACGGACGATCTGCGCCGCTGCGGCTCTGCGGCGATGGATCTGGCCTGGGTGGCGTGCGGACGGCAGGATATCTTTTTTGAGCTCAGTCTGTCGCCGTGGGACGTCGCGGCAGGCGCACTGATCGTTGAGGAAGCGGGAGGAGCTTTTATGATGCCATGCTGTGACGCGGTTCAGTTCGAGAGGCCGGCGGCAGTTCTTGCAACGAACCGGAAATGTCAGGACAAGGCGCTGAAACTGTTCCGGGAGCAGATTTGCTGAGCGGGATGGACTGAAGGCGGCGAAATGTTAGAAACCGTAAAGAATTATTGCGGCGGTATAAGATTATGAAAAATGTACATACTGAATTTTAACGGACGGCAGAGAGAAAATTCCGTTCCAGACGGGGATTTGCATGGAGGCGGCTGAACGCGCCCGCGGCAGTGAATAAAATCTGCACAGCAGGTTTTGGTTACTGAGAGATATCTGCTGACGCAGACCAGATCCCGCGTCAGGACTTGCAGGTGGATTCTGGAAGGATCAGCCGATCTGCCGTCACGAATAAAAGGAGGTATGGAAAAATGCCAGCTTTAGTTTGTTCTGCACAGAACTGTGTGTATAACAATGCAATGTACTGCTCACGGGGAAATATCGATGTGGCAGGGGAGGAAGCAAAGGTGTGCCAGGATACCTGCTGCGCCAGCTTCAAAGAGCGTGAACTCGCAAATTTAAGAAGTTCGGTCGGAACGCCGACGACGAATACGGAGGTCGCCTGCGAGGCGAAAAACTGTAAATACAATGAGAAGTGCAGGTGCCGCGCAATTCATGTGGATATTTCAGGAGCCGCGGCCTGCAGATGCGAACAGACCGAATGTGTGACATTTACGGACGCAAAGTGAAGAAAACGGCAGAGAATTCCATGGTCTGAGCCTCAGATCTCGGGATTTCCGGGCAAAATATGCGGAAATCACCTCGAGCTCAACGGGAGTGTAGACTGTAACAATTTCTGCATAGCAATCAGATTATTTTAAAAATTAGGATTGACAATTTATACCGCCTGTGGTAAAGTATCTGAGGTTGTAAGAAACAGGAAGCAGAGTATCCACTCTCACCCTGGCACATAGATGAAGTGACCAGTGGTTAATATCGGGCGGCCAGTACGGACAGCGAGGAACAGCAGGTTTATCAGCAGTAAATTATTGTGTGATAATGCGGATGAGTGTGCGAAGCTGTACGTTTGAATTGTCGTAAATATTAAGTGGATAACTATGTTATCCACTTTTTTGCGCAGGCTCGCATATGGAGATTAACTGCCAGGGCAGCCGTACTCCGTTAAATTATTGAGCGTGGATTGAAACAAAAAGGGTTTCTAAAGTCTTAAATTACCGGGCATGGATTGAAACAATGTGTGGAGGTGCAGTACTATTAGCGAATTAATGATTAACGAACAGATCAGGGATCGTGAGATCCGCGTAATTGGTGTGAACGGTGAGCAGCTTGGAATTATGTCAGCCAGAGATGCGATGAAGCTGGCGAGGGAGGCGGAGCTTGACCTCGTGAAGATTGCACCCACGGCGAAGCCGCCGGTGTGTAAGATCATCGATTATGGGAAATATCGTTATGAGCTTGCCCGCAAGGAAAAGGAAGCAAGGAAGAAGCAAAAGACGATAGAGATTAAGGAAATTCGCCTGTCTCCAAACATTGATGTAAATGATCTCAATACTAAGATTAACAGCGCGAAGAAGTTTTTGTCAAAAGGGAATAAGGTTAAAGTCAGCCTTCGATTCTGGGGCAGAGAGATGGCACATATGCAGGCAAATCGTTACATCCTGGAAGATTTTGCCAAAGAGCTTGCGGATATTGCGGTCATCGATAAGCCGATTAAACAGGAAGGGCGCAGCCTTACGCTGTTTCTCGGAGAGAAACGGTAGTTGTTTACCGGGGTCTGCGTTTTAAGATACAGCCGCATTCTGTTAAATTGCCGGACGGGGACTGAAACAAACATAAGGAGGAAAAAAAGATGCCAAAAATGAAAACAAGCAGGGCAGCTGCAAAACGTTTCAAAGCGACAGGATCAGGATTATTAAAGAGAAACAAAGCTTATAAGAGCCATATCTTAACCAAGAAATCGACCAAGAGAAAGAGAAATCTGCGCAAGGCTACGATCACGGATTCGACGAACGCAAAGAACATGAAGAAGATTTTACCGTACTTATAAGAAGAGGCGAAGGAGGAAATAAGACATGGCAAGAATTAAAGGCGGTTTAAACGCTAAGAAAAAGCATAACAGAGTATTAAAACTGGCAAAAGGTTACAGAGGAGCCAGATCCAAACAGTACAGAATCGCAAAGCAGTCCGTTATGCGTGCTCTTACGAGCTCATATTCAGGACGTAAAGAGAGAAAGCGCCAGTTCAGAAGACTCTGGATCGCGCGTATCAATGCAGGCGCACGTATCAACGGCCTCTCCTACAGTAAGTTTATGTATGGCCTGAAGCTGGCTGGTGTTGAACTGAACAGAAAAGTCCTTGCGGATATGGCAGTGAACGATGCGGCAGGTTTCGCTTCGCTTGTTGAGCTGGCAAAGGGTAAGCTGGCATAAATTTTTGCCGTTTGCTATAGAATATTTGAAAACGTCCTCCGTATTTGCGGCCGGCTGCGGCCCAGATACGGGGGTTTTTTGCGCAGGCCCGCATATGGAAATCAGCTGCTGACGCAGCATGCGGGCCGCGCAGGCGAGCAGGAGGAAAAACCGCCTCCTACTCGATCGAACCCATTATGAGATCGAATATCCTGCGGCACGAAGACTTGTGCGGACTGCACGCGCGGCAAAATATGCGGCGGCAATCGAGACGATATCTTTTGCGAGGTAAGGCGCAGATGCGAGCAGGAAGGCCTCTGTCATGCTGCGGTTTGTCAAAAGGGCAAACTGCATGACTCCGGGAATATGGCAGCCTGCAAGGCCGGTCAGCGAGAGAGCTGCCAGCAGGATCGGATTTTTCTGTGTATATGCCAGTCCGCAGAACAGGGCCATGATCAGGAATCCCCAGATGTATCCTCCGGTCATGCCGCCGATGACTGCCACACCACTGTTAAATCCGGCAAAGACCGGAACGCCGATACTGCCAAGAAGAATGTAGATACCAACGGAGGCGGCCCCCATTTTCCATCCAAGCACATAGGCGGTGAGCGCCACCGCAAATGTCTGCAGGGTTACCGGTATGCCGGAGGGCAAAGGAAACTGGATCTGGGACAGAACCGCTGTTACGGCAGTCATCATGCCAGTCAGGATGAGGATCTTTACGGGTATGTGATTGTTTTTCATGGCTGTTTTTGCTCCTTTAAGTTTTGTAAATTTGTCAACTACTTATTATAAAAGGTTGACAAAAGAGATTTTACATAAAAAGAAGGAAAATGTCAACCAATTTAAAAGAAAAGATGACAAAAGGGTAAAAAACTACAGATTCCTGAGTTTGCGGCCAAAAACAGTAAAATTCAGAATATATTGCAAAATAAGGCAAAATTCAGAAATTTGACATATAGTAAATGTCAGTGATAGAATGACTTAACCGGAAATCGCCGGATGGTCTGTTCTGGTTTTAAAGGTATCGCATTATGTCAGAGTTTTTGATCCTGGTCGGAAGGTATGTACATGATGATACCTCCGACAGGGCAGTCCAGGATACGGCACAAATCATTGAGAGTGGTCGTTGTCATGGGTTTGTTTTTGCGCAATTTATCAATTGTTGCACTGGATATGTGATGCTGGTTGATTAATGTATAAGTGGATTCTGAAGAATTCTTCAGTGTTTCCCAGAACGGACTATAGTCGATCATGTGTGTACCTCCCAGGATGCCCTGCAAAATTATTTGTGACAATGCCGTTCAGAAGATAAAGTGATTGAACCAAAGCAAATAAATAATTTGCAATTATTTAATTTGAAAACAATTCATATAACTAAACACAATTAGCATAATGTATAGTTATGATATTGACTATAGTCATTTAAATGACTATAATGCTTGATAATAGAAAAAACCACAGGTTTTGAACAGATCATGAGTATGTGTCAGGAGGGGATTGTCATGGGTGGAAACGAGAGGAAGGAAAAGCTGATCGAGCTGATGAAGATGTCGGATCTTGATTTTTATGATGAATTTCTGGCAGATGCCTCGTTTGAGGAACAGGCGGAATTTTTCAGAGAATTTCCGGAATTTCTGGAAGAAGAAGCGGCGGAAGGGGACGACCTGGGAGAATGCAGCGTAAAAAGCGAGGATATTCTAAGAATGGCCGCAAATGCAACTTTTGGAAAATGAGGTTGTTATTAGTTGCAAATGAGGAGTTTTGTTACTGTTCATTTTTGTGACCGGCGGCAAAATTTTTAATGACCGGTTGCAATAAAAGAAAAACCGTGGTATGATGTAAAACAAAAAAGGGGAGCTGACCGCAGTCGGCTGAGAGGAAACTGTATCGTTTCGACCCGTTTACCTGATTTGGATAATGCCAACGTAGGGATATATAACGTGAAATTTTGCGGGTATGTCATATTTTGGCATACCCGTTTTTCTGTGCGCGGGCCTGCGCATATGGAAATCCGCTGCTGACGCAGCACACGGGCCGTGCAGGCGAGCAGGAGGAAAAACCGCCTCCCGCTCGATCGAAAGCAAAGAGAGAGGGTCCGCGCTTGTGTGAGACTTCCGAACGCGCCCGCAGCAATGAAAGAAATTTGCGAAGGCAAAGGGAGGTATATTTTGTGGTAAAGATTAATGGAGCAGACACTGACATGGCGGGAAAAACTGTCTCAGAATATCTGGCTCTGACGGGCTGTAATCCCAAACTTGTTGCAGTTGAGCGAAATGAGGAGATTATTCCGAAAGCGCAGTACGATACAACTGTCTTTGAGGACGGAGACACGGTTGAGGTCGTCAGCTTTGTCGGAGGCGGCTGAGCTCTGAATTTTGTGCCAGGATTTGCGGGCAGGGGAAATTTGTTCTGTCACAGGAATTTTCCGGCAAAGGAGAGAAAATTGAATTTTTTGGAGAAAGAGAATTTGACTTCCGCGGAGAATGAGCCGCTGAACTTTTTGGAGGAAAAAAGACGCATCCCCTCAAAGGAAGAAATGCAGCGGGCACTTGAGGAGCGCCATGGAGCGGAACTGCAGAAAAAATTTGCCTCTGCGTCTGTCGCCGTCTGCGGACTTGGAGGACTGGGGTCAAACATAGCAGTTTCACTGGCGCGCGCCGGGATCGGACGTCTGCACCTGATTGATTTTGACAAGGTGGATATCACAAATCTGCATCGCCAGCAATATGCGGCCAGCCAGATCGGGATGGACAAGACGCTGGCGCTTCGGAAAAACCTCCGGGCAATCGCGCCATATATTGAGATTGTCACGGATACGGTGAAGATCAGTGAAGATAATCTGCGGGAGCTGCTTATCGGGGATGATATCATCTGTGAAGCGTTTGACAATGCAGAGAACAAGGCGATGCTTGTAAATGGCGTGCTGGAATATTTTCCGGAAAAATATATCGTCGCGGCTTCCGGCATGGCGGGGATTTCATCTGCCAACGGGATCAGGACGCGGAAGATCACGCCGCGTTTTTATCTGTGCGGGGATGGGACAAGCGATGTTACAGAGTGTTCCGGATTGTTTTCGGCCCGCGTCATGCTCTGTGCAGCGCACCAGGCGCTTGCGGTTCTGCGTCTTCTGGCAGGGGAGACGGAAGTATAAAAGGAAAGATCTGAGTTCCGGAACCTGTGGTTCTGCGTCTTCTGGCCGGAGACGGAAGCAGAAAGGAAAGATTTGAGCCTGGGAACCTGCGGTCCTGCGTCTTTTGCCAGGAGAGACGGAAGCAGAAAGGGAAGGTCTGAGCCCGAGAGGATCAGAAATTTTTAATCAGAGAAAGAAGGATAATACAATGGACAACGATAAACTTATCATTGGAGGACACGAATTTCACTCAAGATTTATTCTTGGTTCGGGAAAATATTCCATGAGGCTGATTGAGGCTGCCGTCCGGGACGCCGGAGCGGAGATCATCACCCTTGCGGTGCGCCGTGCCAACACAAAGCAGCAGGAAAGTATTCTTGACTATATTCCGGAAGGCGTCACGCTTCTCCCGAACACCTCTGGCGCAAGGACAGCAGAAGAAGCAGTGCGCATCGCGCGGCTTGCGCGTGAGCTTGGCTGCGGCGATTTTGTCAAGATTGAGATCATGCGTGATTCCAAATATCTGCTTCCGGACAATCAGGAGACGGTCAGAGCGACGGAGATCCTTGCGAAAGAGGGTTTCGTGGTAATGCCGTATATGTATCCGGATCTGAATGTGGCGCGCGACCTTGTAAACGCGGGAGCCGCGGCGGTCATGCCGCTCGCTTCTCCGATCGGCTCAAACAAGGGACTTGCGTCGAAGGAATTTATCCAGATACTCATCGATGAGATCGATCTTCCGATTATCGTTGACGCCGGAATCGGCAGACCGTCGCAGGCGTGCGAGGCGATGGAAATGGGAGCCGCAGCAATCATGGCGAACACTGCGCTCGCAACCGCGGGAGATCTTTCAATGATGGCGTCGGCATTCCGCCAGGCGATCGAGGCAGGAAGAAAGGCATATCTTGCGGGGCTCGGCAGAGTGCTCACCCGCGGCGCCTCTGCGTCCGATCCGCTGACCGGATTCCTGCATGACTAGGGGGTGGCGGAGATGGAAAATCAGTTTTTTGTGGATTCCGAGTATCTGTCGCCGGCGGCCCTTGCGAAAAAGCACCGTCTTGAAACGGATCCCTCCTCGCGCAAAAATCATATGGAATATATGCCGGGGATGGAGCAGATCGAGTCGGATGTCTGTAAAAATGTCATGTCGCAGATGGAGAGCTACGATTATAACCGCTACACCGCCAGGGATGTAAAGACGGCGTTCGAGCATGAGACATGCACGGTGGAGGATTTCAAGGCGCTGCTCTCGCCGGCTGCGGAGCCTTTTCTGGAGCAGATGGCGCAGCGGGCGAGACTTGAGACGAGCAGACATTTTGGCAACACAGTGTATTTGTTTACACCGCTTTATATCGCAAATTATTGTGAGAATTATTGTGTTTACTGCGGCTTCAACTGCTACAATCATATTAACCGCATGAAGCTGAATATGGAGCAGATCGAGCATGAGATGAAGGTCATTGCCGACAGCGGTATGGAGGAGATTCTGATTCTGACCGGGGAAAGCCGCTCAAAGAGTGATGTAACCTATATCGGGGAAGCCTGTAAACTGGCGCGGAAATATTTCCGCATGGTGGGTCTTGAGATCTATCCGGTCAACACGGATGAATATCACTATCTGCATGAGTGCGGCGCCGATTATGTGACCGTCTTTCAGGAAACATATGATACGGACAAATATGAGACGCTGCATCTGCTCGGACACAAGCGTGTCTGGCCGTACCGTTTTGATGCGCAGGAGAGAGCGCTGCGCGCCGGCATGCGAGGCGTCGCGTTTTCCGCGCTGCTCGGCCTCTCGGATTTTCGAAAGGACGCGCTCGCGAGCGCGCTGCACGTCTACTATCTGCAGAGAAAGTATCCGCAGGCGGAGATGTCGCTTTCCTGTCCGCGGCTCCGTCCGATCATCAACAACGACAAGATCAACCCGCTTGATGTCGGAGAAAAGCAGCTCTGCCAGGTGCTCTGCGCTTACCGGATTTTCCTGCCGTATGTCGGGATCACAGTATCTTCCCGTGAGAGCGCCGATTTCAGAAACGGCATCGTGAAGATTGCCGCGACAAAAGTCTCCGCGGGAGTTTCCACGGGGATCGGCGACCATGAGAGCAAATATACCGGGAAGGAGGCGGACGGCGATCAGGGAGATGAGCAGTTCGAGATCAGCGACAGCCGCAGCTTTGCGGATATGTACAGGGATATTGCGGATGAGGGACTGCAGCCTGTGCTGAATGACTACATTTATGTATGATACAGCTAGGAAGTTCCGGAGGACTGTTCAGCCAGAGGGAGATGATTCTTTGGGGATGAAAGAGAACGAATGTCCGGAGAATGATTTACAGACGAGAGAAACAGACTTTCGTGCAGGAGTGATGCCGCATAATGCAGATAAAGTTTCCGGTTCCGCAGAGACAGTTTTTCAGGGAAAGATTTTGTGCGTCACGAACCGGAAACTCTGCAGGGAGGACTTCCTTGAGCGTATAGAAATGGTTGCGCGTTCTTTACATGGCAGGGTCAGCGGGATCATCCTGCGGGAAAAGGATCTTCCGGAGGAAGAGTATCGGGAGCTTGCCAGAAAGATCATGGAGATCTGCAGAAAATATAAAGTATGCTGTATTCTCCATAATTTTGCCGATACGGCGGCGGAGCTTGGCGCGCAGGCAGTTCATCTGCCGCTTCCGGTTCTGCGCAGGCTGCACGGTTCTGCTTCAGCGGAAAACAGGGAAAGATCTGTCCCGGCGGGCAATGCCGTGACTGCAGCTTCAGCGGAAAGCAGGGAAAAATCCGTTCAGCAATTCAGCCTGGCGGACAATGTCGCGGATTCCCTCCATGTTCTCTCTCAGTTTCGGATCATCGGCGCATCCTGCCATTCTGTCGGGGATGCTCTGGAAGCGCAGGCGCTTGGCTGCACCTATATCACGGCGGGACATATTTTTGCCACTGACTGCAAGAAGGGAGTTCCTCCGCGCGGTCTCGCGTTTCTGCGGGAAGTCTGTGACAGCGTGTCCATTCCCGTTTACGCGATCGGCGGAATAAACGGGGAAAACTATCCGCAGGTTCTTCAGGCAGGCGCTGCCGGAGCCTGTATCATGAGCGGCCTGATGTGCTGTGAGAATACAGAGGAGTATGTGAGCCGTTTTGCGGATTCCTGTGAGAACGGTGATTAAATTTTGGATAAAACAGCGGCAGACTGGGAGCACCACTTTCTGTCGCTATAAAAAAGTTATTGTTATGGAGGTAAAAGAAGTATGGGAACAACAATGACGACCGCCGGAAACGGCGCAGGCGCTGCATCAGAAAATTATACAACGCAGATGGATGCAGCGAGAAAAGGAATTGCAACACCGCAGATGAAAACGGTGGCTGAAAAGGAACATATGCCGCTGGAGCAGCTGATGAAGCTGGTCGCGGAGGGCAAGGTGGCGATTCCGGCCAACAAACATCACACATGCCTGAATCCTGAGGGGATCGGCAGCATGCTCCGCACGAAGATCAATGTCAATCTCGGTGTGTCCCGCGACTGCAAGGACTACAACATTGAGATGCAGAAGGTCATGAGTGCGGTAAATCTTGGAGCGGAGGCGATCATGGATCTCTCCAGTCACGGAAATACGCAGCCGTTTCGTCAGAAGCTGACGGGCGAATGTCCGGTCATGATCGGGACTGTTCCGGTGTATGACAGCGTAATCCATTATCAGAGGGATCTCGCGACGCTGACCGCGAAGGATTTTGTG
The DNA here is from genome assembly GCA_947626965.1 of uncultured Lachnospiraceae bacterium. Lineage (GTDB taxonomy): Bacteria > Bacillota > Clostridia > Lachnospirales > Lachnospiraceae > Choladousia. The sequence continues at coordinate 6,372 of CANQUH010000039.1, read as the reverse complement.
GATGTTGTGCGGCTTCATGCTGAGGATGGTGTGGACTTTGTTACGCTGCACTGCGGAATTACCAGAAAAACGATCGAGCAGATTCGGAAGCACAAGAGAAAAATGAATATTGTGAGCCGCGGCGGAAGTCTTGTGTTCGCATGGATGAGCATGACCGGACAGGAAAATCCGTTCTACGAGTATTATGACGAGATTCTGGAAATCTGCGAGGAACATGATGTGACAATTTCGCTTGGCGACGCCTGCCGTCCGGGCTGTCTGGCGGATGCTACCGATGTCTGCCAGATCGAAGAACTGGTACGTCTTGGCGAACTGACGAAGCGAGCCTGGGCTCATAACGTTCAGGTTATGGTGGAAGGTCCGGGTCATGTGCCGCTGAATCAGGTGGCGGCGAACATGGAAGTCCAGAAAAGCATCTGTATGGGCGCGCCGTTCTACGTACTGGGCCCCCTTGTCACGGATATTGCTCCGGGTTACGACCATATCACAGCGGCGATTGGAGGTGCTGTCGCGGCCATGAGCGGAGCGGCGTTCCTCTGTTATGTAACGCCGGCAGAGCACCTGGCGCTTCCGAACGTGGATGATGTGAAGCAGGGAATTATCGCGTCGAAAATCGCGGCGCATGCGGCCGATATCGCAAAAGGAGTTCCCGGAGCGCGGGACATCGATGACAGAATGGCGGATGCGAGACGTGCTCTTGACTGGGACGCTCAGTTTGCCTGCGCGCTGGATCCGGAGACGGCGAAAGCGATCCGCAATGACCGTCTTCCGGAGGACGATCACAGCGATACCTGCAGTATGTGCGGAAAATTCTGTGCGGTGCGCAGCATGAACAAGGCGCTGGCGGGAGAGTATATTGATATCTTATGATGCAGCGCAGGATCTCTCGGTCCTGGCGTCATCTTATAAAATTTTCAGAAATGTGCTTGAGATTTAAAGACTCCTGAAAAGGGGCGCGGCCGGACTGTTACCAGTCCGGCCGCAATAGTTAGGAAAGTATTGAAAGGAAGAAGTTTGCATAATTATATATGGGACAAAATTCCCCGGATTATAAAGCAACTGCCTGAAGCCCGTCCTCTTCCAGGAAAGACTGCTCTGTCCGCAGCTTGCCTTCATCCGCGATCCGCCGTCCGCGGTCCGGATAATTTGTGATAATCGTATTTACACCCCAGCGTTTAACGCGGCGCATGTCCTCTTCGTCGTTGACAGTCCAGACATTGACTCCGATTCCGTTGTCGGAGCAGTTCCTGACATGCCGCTCTTCAAGATGATCCAGCTTCGGATAATAATGCTCCACTTTGCACGTCTTCGCGTATGTGCCGACGTTCTCAAGATAACGCTTTCTGAGGAAACCGCATTTGATGGAGTCAGAGAGCTGCTTGCAGATTGCAACGGAAGCGTCGCTTCCGGAGAAAATGATTACCTTGTCCTCAAGTTTGTATTTGTGGATCAGGTCGATCACAATCTGCTCAATATTGCCATGACAGGAAGCATCGCACTTCAAATCAATATTTGTGATAATATTTACATTCTCTCTGGAAATCCATGCAAAATACTCTTCCAAAGTGGGTATTTTAAGCGGACCGTATATCCCGTCAAACTTACTCGGATAACTGCAGTCCAGTTCTTTTAGTTCGTCACAGATAAAATTGCGGATAAATCCTGTTCCGTCGCTCGTCCTGTCTACACAGTCATCATGTATAATGACAGGAACCATATCTTTTGTGAGATGTACATCAATCTCGATCCCATCGCATCCGGCTTCCACTGCCTTTGCAAATGCAAGCATGGTATTCTCCGGATATTTGCCGCTGAATCCACGATGTGCAAATACCTTCATGTGCTCCGCCTCCTTCTTTTATATTTGACCGTCAGATCCAGACAATCTGCGGGTCTTTGTACCTGCGGAGCCTGCGCGGGCAGGGGAGGGATGTTGCTGTGATCTGTGTGGTCAGTGCAGGGTAAAACAAAACAACTATGATATTTTTAACATTACTGAGGTAATATTTATAAATATAGTATCACAACATCTTCTTATACGCAAGAGATTTTTTGATAAAATTTAAAAAAATTATCAGCAATATTGCTTACAGATATACATTTTTATAGAAATGAAACGACAAAAATAAAAAGAAATGGAATGTTTATAATTATATAGCACAAAAATAAGAAGAGTTTTGATGAAATCTGCACATATACTGCCGTGCTTGCAATCTTCTTCTGCCCAATATATAATGAGAAACACGCTGACAAACTCTGGAATTAATGCGGCGCTGTACCGGAAAACAGAAGAATCGTGCAGGATACAAAGGGAAGGATGTACAGGCCATGGAAAGAGAGGGGATGTTCCGTTATGAAAAAGAGAGCGAATTATGAGATGATTCCGGTGATTCTGGCGCTGGCATGGCCGACAATGCTGGAACAGCTGATGCAGACGGCTGTCCAGTATATCGACACGGCCATGGTGGGGACGCTCGGGACACAGGCGACGGCGGCTGTGGGGGCTACCAGCACGGTGAACTGGCTGATCGGGAGCACAATATCCGCCATAGGAGTCGGATTTCTGGCATATATTTCACAGGCGATCGGGGCAGGAAAAACAGAAGAGGCGAGGAAAGCGTCCGGACAGGCAGCAGCGGCGGTGCTGGCGGCCGGTCTGTTTTTTACGTTGCTGACAACAGGACTGAGCAAAAAGGTGCCGGTCTGGATGCAGGTGGATGAGGGGATCCGGGAGATGGCGTCGCGGTATTTCCTGATTCTGTATCTGCCGATGCTGTTCCGCGCGGCAAATATCATATTTGGTACGGTACTGCGCGCCGCGGGAGACACCAGAACGCCGATGTATACAGGACTTGCGGTTAACCTGATCAATATTGTCCTGAATTTTTTCCTGATCTATCCGATACGTCCGGTATCTGTTCTGGGGATCCACATGACTGTTTGGGGAGCCGGCTGGGGAATTGAGGGGGCGGCTGCCGCGAGCGCTGCGGCGTATACGTTTGGCGGGATTGCCATTACCTGCGTGCTCTGGCGTCATAAAGTTGTCTCACCTTGCGGACAAAAGCTTCGCCCGGATCCGAAGATCCTGCGTCCCTGCCTGAAGGTCGCGTTTCCGAATATGCTGCAGCGGTTTGCGACTTCCCTCGGCTATGTGGTTTTTGCGTCCATGATCAATTCTGTCGGGGAGATCGCGACGGCGGCGCATACGATTGCGAATACCGTAGAGTCGGCATTCTATATTCCCGGCTGGGGGATGCAGACAGCGGCGGCGACGCTGGCCGGCAACGCCTGGGGGGCCAGAGATGAGGAGAAGCTCCACGGACTTGCGCGGTCGATCCTTCCTCTTGAAGTCGGTCTGATGATTGTTTCCGGAGGGATGCTGTTTCTCTTTGCGCCTGTGCTGATGCAGCTGTTCTCAAGAGATCCGGAAGTGATCACACTCGGGGCGGTCGTACTGCGGATGGTTGCCATATCAGAGCCGTTTTACGGAGTTCCGATCGTGATTGAGGGTATTATGCAGGGAATTGGAAACACAGTTGCGCCGTTTGTCTATAATGTGTCCGGCATGTGGGGTGTGCGGATTGTCGGAACTTTTATCTGCACGCAGCTGCTTGGGTACGGACTCATCTCTGCGTGGGCCTGCATGATCGGTCACAATCTGCTGCTTTTTGTACTTTTTACACGGCAGTATCTTTCCGGAAGATGGGAGACGAAGAGAAGAACGATGCAGATGACGTGAAAGGAGGGAAAATTGCCTCCTGCTTGATCAGAGGCAGAAAACCGTCTCACATACGCCGCAGAGGACCATGACGAGGATCGGATTCCATTTTGCCCGGCGCAGCAGAAAAACTGCGCCCGCAAACCAGACAATCATCCGGATCGAGATATTTTCCCGCAGCAGAGAGAAAGTGCCGTCTAAGAAAAACGCGGAGATCAGAATAGTGAGTCCGGCCTTTGCGATCATGGCGACGACGGCCGGCCGCAGGGAGGCGAGAGTCTGCTGGAGCAGAGACAGATTCCGGCAGCGGATGTAGACAAAGGCCAGCAGGGTCACAAAAAGACAGGACGGCAGAATGCATCCGAGTGTGGCGGCTGCCGCGCCGGGAAATCCGGCGGTCTGTGTGCCGACAAAAGTGGCGGCGTTGACTGCTATGGGACCGGGTGTCATCTCCGAGATCGTCATCAGGTCGGCAAAGGCGCTCATGGAAAGCCACTGGTGCCGGATGACGACCTGTTCCTGGATCAGGGGCATTGCAGCATAGCCGCCGCCAAAGCTGAACAGGCCGATCTGCAGGAAACTGAGAAACAGCTGAATATAGATCATGATACACTGCCTTCTTTCTGTGTGCATTCTCCACTCCGTTTCGGGTCTTCACTCCGTTTTGGTCGGTTCTAGACGAGCGTTACTGGCGCTCAGAACCCTTGCGGAGCGTATATCAGATGGGGGACCGAATTCCACCACTGATACGGATTTGTTACTTACCGCCTGGAGAGGCGGGAGTCACCACCTCTGATATAAACTGCATATTGAAAAATATTTCCGCAGTCAATAATACTGCCGAAGAAGTATCGGGATACGCGGGGAACTCGTGTCAGCGGCTTCTGGGAGGTGGATTTTTCTGACGGAACTTATGACAGACCGCACGCAGCATCCCGAACGCGGCTGTGCAAAGGATGATGTATATGACATTTACGCCTCCGAACCAGCTGAGAAAGAAGCTCAGAAACATAATAAGAATGCCCGTGAGATCTTTTGTCTGCAGAACATTGCCGCCCATATCCCAGACTACCGAGGCGATGACTGCTCCTACGCCGGCTTTCATGCCGTTCAGCATGGATGCGATCAGAGGATTGGTGCAGAAGGCTGTGTAGCACAGAGATACCAGGGACAGAATGACCATCGGGGGAATTATGGCGCCGGATACGGAGGCGAGAACGCCGGGGAATCCGGCGAGCTTGAAACCGACGACGATAGCCCCGTTTACCGCGATCGCGCCGGGGGAAGACTGGGCAATCGCCACCAGATCCAGCATTTCTTCTTCGTCGATCCAGTGGTATTTATCTACAAAAGTGTTCTTGAGCAGAGTCACGATGACGTACCCGCCGCCGAAGGTGAAAGTGCTCAGGTACAGAGTTGACAGAAACAGTCTGAGCAGGACCGGGATTTTTTCTGAAGTTTTCATGGCGATCTCCTTTCGGCAAAAAACGGAATGCTGTTCCGGATACCGCGGCAGTCAGGATTTGGTCGGATATATCGTCCTTCTGAGGCGGCTTTTGGAATCCATAGTCAGTATAAAAGAGATTGCTATATATATCAAATAATATTATAATATGATTATATATAATGAAATTCATATGAAAAATTGAACAGATACGGGAGCGGCCTTCCATCTGTTCAAAACTTGTTTGCGGGTCCTGCACGCGGAATTCGGACCTGCGCCGAATTTGCGCCGCTCAAGCGGCATTTTTTCGCTTCAAATTCGTGCGTATTCCCCAGGATGTATCAACTTTTGGTTCTGGTTCTGAAAGAAAACGGAAAGAGGAAGAGAAAGGAAGAAGCCAGATATGACAATCCGCCATCTGAAGATCTTTATTGCTGTGTACAGGGAGATGAGTATTACGAAAGCCGCCGAAAAGCTGCATATGGCGCAGCCGGGCGTCAGCTTTGCCATTAAGGAACTGGAGGATACGTATCACGTCCGGCTGTTTGACCGGATTAACCGCCGGCTGTTTGTCACGGATGCAGGCCGGCTGTTTTTTGACTATGCGAGTCATATTGTCAATTCTTTTGATCAGATGGAGAGCGCCATGATGTCGCCGCAGGGTGCGGGAAGCATTCATCTGGGATCGAGCATCACAGTCGGGAATTTTCTGATTCCGGATGCGGTATGCCGGTTTCATGAGCAGTATCCGGACTGCCGGGTGTCAGTCAGCGTGGACAATTCACACAGGATCATCCGAAAAGTGCTGAGAAATGAGCTGGACTTCGGGGTTGTGGAAGACCGGGGGACGTATGAGCAGCTCATGGAGGTTCCGTTTATGGAGGACCGGCTGTATTTTGTGTGCCGGGCAGAGCATCCGCTGGCGCAGAAGGAAGCGGTTACGCTTGAGGAACTGTGCCGGTATCCGTTTTTTATGCGGGAACCGGGCAGCGCCGCGCGGGAGATCACGGACAGCCTGATGAAGAGCTGCCAGCAAAAATATGAAATTCTTGTGGAGAGCGTCAGCAATCAGGCGCTGATTCAGGCAGTGCAGAAGTATCCGGGAATTACAGTGCTCTCCGCCCGTCTCATTGAGCGGGAATTAAAAGAAGGGAAAGTGAAGCTTCTTCCGCTGTATCCGGAATCGTTCCGGAGGCAGTTTCTGATCGTG
>CANQUH010000038.1 GCA_947626965.1 uncultured Lachnospiraceae bacterium | reverse complement strand
GTGGGGCTGCAGACCAGAAAGTATTGAGGAGGCATAATTAATGAACGTAGCATTTATCGCGCATGACACCAAGAAAAAGCTGATGCAGAATCTCTGCATTGCTTATCGGAGCATTCTGGTTCACCATGAACTTTATGCCACAGGAACGACCGGAAGACTGATTGAAGATGTAACGGGACTGACTTTGCACAAATTTCTTGCGGGACCAATCGGCGGTGAAGAACAGATGGGGGCCATGATTGAGCAGAATCAGATTGACCTGGTTATATTTTTCCGGGATCCTCTCAATCCAAGGCCGCATGAACCGGATATCAACAAGGTGATTCGTCTCTGCGACGTACACAATGTACCGCTGGCAACGAATATCGCATCTGCCGAGCTGCTGCTGAAATCATTGGAAAGAGGAGATCTTGAGTGGCGTGAAATGTACAGATAACGGCCTGGAACGTTCTTTTTACACAGAACGTGAGTGGATAAGACTTCAGAAGAAAGAAGCAGAAGAAAAGAAACATTTGAGAAAACTTGTGCTGGTGCTTGCAGTACTTCTTTTGCTGTGCGGAATCATGGTGTTTCTTGTTTATTATTTTGTCTTTCGTTCCCATGATTATGACCTGTATGCCCAGTATGACAGTATGGACAGTGTATACGGTTTCCGCAGCGGTCTGCAGGAAGGAAGAACGGATGAATCGTTTGCGGAGGATCTCTGTGTGTCATCCGGCAATGAAAATTCCAGCCTGCTGCCCCTGAGCGCCTACTCTGCAGGATTATTCGACCTGAACAGGAAGAACGTTATTTATGCAAAGGATATTTTTGCCAAACGGTCCCCTGCCAGTATCACGAAGATCATGACGGCCCTGCTGACAATCGAATACGGGAATCTGGATGAAATGATTACAGTAACTTCGGTTGTGAGAAACATTGAAGAAGGCTCTTCTGTCTGCAATATCCATGAAGGAGATGTCCTCTCTCTGCGTCAGCTTCTCTATGGAATGATGATTGCTTCGGGAAATGATGCGGCAATGATGATTGCTGAACATATTGGAGGCTCCGTGGACGGTTTTGTCTCGATGATGAATCAGGAGGCCAGAAAACTTGGGGCTACGGGGACGCACTTTGCAAATCCCCACGGCCTGACAGATCCTGACCATTATACAACCCTGTATGATATCTATCTGATTTTTCAGGAAGCGGTAAAAAGCGACCTCTTTCAGGATATTATCAGCCGGAGGAATTATTATGCCGAGTATATCAGCGGCGACGGTTCTTCCGCGTCTGTGACCTGGGAATCGACGAATCAGTATTTTACAAATCAGACGGACAGTCCGGATAATGTTTCCGTATTTGGAGGAAAAACGGGGACAACGGATGATGCGGGAGCCTGCCTTGCGCTTATGACAAAGGACCTGTACGGTAATCCGTATTTGTCAATTATATTGCACTCTGAGTCAAAAGATTCTCTCTATCCTGAGATGAATGAGTTATTGTCTTTAATTGAAAATTAAGTGTTGTAATTTATACGCAAATCGTCTATAATAAAAACGAGTAATGCATCCGCAATAATATTATAAGGAGGAGATTGCCATGATACAGTTAATTGTAGGTGAGAAAGGGAAAGGGAAGACAAAGGTTTTGCTTGAAAAGGCAAATTCCGAGATCAAGACAGCTCATGGAAATATTGTTTATCTTGACAAGAGCACCAAGCACATGTATGAACTGAACAACCGCGTCCGTCTGATTGATGTTTCTTCATTTGATCTTACAGACACAGATGAGTTTATCGGATTTATTTATGGAATTATTTCGCAGGATCATGACCTTGAACAGGTGTATCTTGACAGTTTTATGAAAATATCGTTTACGGATAAGACTTCGGCAAATGAGCTGCTTACGAGACTTGCGCAGATCGGTGAGAAATATCAGATTACTTTTGTAGTCAGTATCTCTCTTACCTCCGTTGAAATTGCCGAAAAATTCAGAGAGAATATCATTGCGGAGTTATAAGGATATATTTACCTGTCGGTTACATAGGAACCAGAGAATAATTTATGTATTATTCTGCGGCCGGACACAGATCGTCCGGCCGCAGGTTTTATATGCACAGGCCTGGGCGTTGCTGACGCAGCACCCGAGTCTATTCTTCGCCCATGGATCTGACGCGTCCAAACAGGCTGAGCAGATATAGTCCGGATATTCCGACCAATATATAAACAAGGCGTGATATCCAGGACATGTTTCCAAAAAGGAGATTGACCAGGTCCAGTTTGAAGATGCCGATCAGTCCCCAGTTGACGGCCCCTATAATGACAAGGGCAAGTGCAGAATAGTCGATACCTTTACTCATAATGTTTTCCTCCTTATTTGACTAATCAACATTCTGCCCGGAAAACAGAATTTTATACAAAAGAAAGGTTGTATCATTTGAACTGGCATGGTAAAATTAAAGTAATATTATGATGCTGGGGTCAAAAAGAATTTTGCCCCATGATGCCACGGATTTATTCTGCGGCCGGACTTTTATCTGGGAGGAAATAACTTGGCATTATTCGATAAAAAGAACAGTAAAGTGGCAAAATACAGGAAATATCCCTATCTTAATATCGGTACGCTGCTGTATGGCATTGTTTTCATCTATATGGTTGTATGTATAGTTCTTTATCTGACGGAAACGCATATCAAACCGTATGAAGTAGTAAGAGGAAATCTGAGCGGTAATTTTCGGTATCAGGCTTTATCTCTCAGGACAGAAGAAGTTGTGCGTGCTTCCCAGTCAGGCAGTATCCGGTATTATGCCCGTGAAGGATCCAGAGTTTCAGCGGACAGTACAGTGTGTTCTGTGAATGAGTCGGGCTCTCTTGATCCTGTCGTATATGAGGATTTTGAACCGAATGACCGAGACATCGAACGTCTTCACAGCGTTATGTCAGGTTTTGTGACGGACTTTTCAGAGACTTCTTTTCAGAGGACTTATGAGATGAAAGCGGGAGTGGAAAGCATTCTCGCAGATATGACCAAAAATCTCGATACGGATTACATTAATGTACAGAACCGCTGCAATGCCCCGGATTCCGGTTTTGTAATTTATGGGATTGATGGATTTGAAGAGGTGTCGGCAGCATCGCTGACCAAGGATATGTTTGACCTGAACAATTATAAGCTGGAAAGTCTGAGAACCAATAAACGGGTCACGGCCGGGGATGTCATATACAAGCTTATCACGGAGGAAGAATGGCGCCTGTATTTTCCAATGGACAATAATCTGGTGACAGAATTGACGGGACAGGAGAGTATTCGTCTGCGTTTTCTGAAAGATAACCAGACATTTACGGCACCGTTTTCAATTATCCGCAACGGTGCGGAATCGTTCGGAGAGATTGTCATGAACAATTCTCTGGTGAGATATGCGACGGACCGTTTTCTTGAAATTGAGCTGGTTCTGAATCGCAAGGAGGGGCTGAAAATACCGGTCTCTGCGATTGTGGACAAGGAATTCTACAATATTCCGGAAGAGTTTGTGATTGTCAATAAAGATACGGAGAAGGAAGTCACGCTGAAAGTGGAGCGTTTCCGTTCGGACGGGTCTTCCGAGACCAGTTATGTGACAGCAAATGTTTACAGCTATGACGAAGAGAACGGAGTCTATCTGATCAATAAAAGTCTTTTGAAGGAAGGGGACTGCATCCTGCAGGAAAATTCTGCAAAGAGACAGGAACTTACGGATAACGATGTGACGCTCCTGCATGGAGTTTACAACATAAACAAAGGATACGCGGTGTTCCGGGAGATAACAGTGATCGACCAGAACGAAGAATACTGCATTGTTGAGAGCAACAATATATATGGTCTGTCGGCCAATGACTACATTGTACTGAATGCATCGGAGGCTGATGTTGACCAGATTATAAACTGATACGGTAAAGGAGCGACGGACATGATCAAGGAAAATCTGGAGGAAGTACTGGCTAATATAAAAGCTGCATGTGAAAGGAGCGGACGTGACCCCGGCGAGGTGACACTGATTGCAGTGAGCAAAACCAAGCCTGTTGAGATGATCCGTGAGGCTTATGAGGCCGGTACAAAAGTATTTGGTGAGAATAAACCGCAGGAGCTCCGGGACAAAGCGCCCCAGCTGCCGGAAGATGTACAGTGGCATATGATCGGTCATTTGCAGCGCAATAAGATCAAATATGTCATCGACAAAGCCTGTATGATTCATTCGATTGACTCAGAGAGACTGGCGGAAGCAGTCAGCGCGGAAGCCGTCAAACGGGGAATCTGTATGCCGATTCTGATCGAGGTGAACATGGCAGGAGAAGATACAAAGGATGGAATAGCTCCGGAAGAAGCAGAAGATTTTGTCAGAAAAATCAGCAGTCTTCCCAATATACGTATAGAAGGTTTAATGACAATTGCGCCATTTACTGAAAATCCAGAAGATAACAGAATATACTTCCGCAATTTAAAAAAATTATGTGTTGACATTAATGAAAAAAACATTGATAATGTGTTTATGTGTGAACTAAGTATGGGAATGACTGGGGATTATGTCGTCGCCGTAGAAGAAGGCGCCACAATGGTACGCGTGGGTACCGGTATTTTCGGGGAACGTGATTACACAGTTGTGAGATAGGAGAATGCAAGTATGGGTGTTATAGACAAATTTTTAAATACAATCAAGCTGAATGACGATTATGACGGATTTGATGATGATTACCTTGACGAGGAGGAAGATTACGAGGAAGAGAAAGCCCCCAGGAAGCGTATTTTGAATAAACACACGGAGGAGGAAGAGGAGGACGAAGAATATTCTGATGAACCGTCTGCATCTTTTGAGCCTTCCAGGGAAGAAAAGCAGTCTCAGTCTTCCAAGACAGCGGCATCGCGTCAGAAACAGCAGAAAAATCCGAAGGTCTCACCGATCCGTTCCAGCACGAATGTCCGAAAGCAGGGCGGAATCATGGAGGTATGTCTGATCAAGCCGCGCAGTATGGAAGAGAGCCGTGAAATCACGGAGACACTTCTGGAGAATTGTATTGTGATTCTCAATATGGAAGGTCTCGATCTCGATACTGCCCAGAGGATCATAGATTTCTCTTCAGGATCCTGTTTTGCGATCCACGGTAATCTTCAGAAGATCAGTGATTACTCTTTTCTTATCACACCTCCGGGCATAAATATTTCCGGTGATTTCCAGGAAATGCTCGATGGAACAGTTGATATTCCTGCGTTTGGCACACGGTTTTAATAAGCAGGCTGCTGTTGTCTGATTTCACGAAAAGCACTACGGTCAGGTGGATTTTATGGACAGAGAAAAAGAGGACGCTGTTTTTAAAAGGAGGATACAGGATCTCATAACTCTTTCAGATAAGAGGAATTGTGTCCTTTATTCCGATTTTATGAATCTGCATGAGCAGAACATTCTATATGACGTATTACAAAAGTTTTCCCGCTCCCACGGGGAAACTTTTGGCGGTTATGAGGGATCTGAGCGCTGTATGGCCGCGTTTATCCCGCCGGATACCGGACTGGAACCGAACTGGCCTATTGCCTGCATCCGGATCGAACCCCTTCTGAAAAAATTTGCCGAAAAACTTTCCCACAGAGATATTCTGGGAGCGCTGATGAATCTTGGAATTGACCGGGCAAAAACCGGCGACATTGCCGTCAGAGAACAGGAAGCTTTTCTTTTCTGCTGTGAACCGCTTTCGGAGATGATCTGCAGAGAACTCACAAGAATCCGGCATACATCGGTCAGATGCACTGTCTGCAGGAGCGACGGTTTTTCGTATACGCCGGAACTGGAAAAGATGAGAGGGAGTGTCGCCTCCGTTCGTCTCGACGCCGTAATGGCATTTGCGTTTGGAGCATCACGCAGCAGTTTGATCTCTCTGATTGAACATGGAAATGTATTTGTGAATGGCAAAATGGTCACATCAAATGCCTGCACGCTGAAGCAGGGGGATCTTGTATCGGTGCGCGGACATGGACGGTTTCGGTATTGTGATGCTGCGGGTCAGTCCAGAAAAGGACGTACCTGGATTGAGATAGAAAAATATGTTTGAAATTAACATACAAAGGAGATAATTATGGGTACAGCAAAGAAAAACGATAAAAATGCGATCACGGTGAGGGAGAACGGACATTTTTCCTATCACATTTTCCTGGAAAAATCATTTAAGGAACTGGAAAACTGTCTTTCAGAACTGGAAATACAGGACCGCAGAGTCTGCATTGTGACTGACACAAATGTGGCGCCTCTGTATCTTGAGGAAGTGAAAAACTGCCTTTCCTCCTGCTTCCGGCAGGTTGAGGAGTATATTATTCCGGCGGGGGAGGAACACAAGACGCTTGACACAGTACGCGGCCTTTATGAACATCTGATTCAGAAGGGCTTTGACAGGCAGGATGTCCTGGCCGCGCTTGGCGGCGGCGTTACAGGAGATCTGACAGGGTTTGCGGCCGCAACTTATCTGCGCGGTATCCGCTTCATTCAGATTCCGACGACCCTCCTCTCTCAGATTGACAGCAGTATCGGCGGAAAGACAGGAGTGGATTTCGACAGCTATAAAAATATGGTCGGCGCATTTCATCAGCCGGCTCTCGTCTATATCAATATTTCTGTCCTCTCGACATTGCCGGAGGAACAGTTTGCGAGCGGGATGGGTGAGCTTCTAAAATCAGGCCTGATTCGTGACGCGGATTTCTACGAGTGGACGATTGAGCATATGAGCGATATTGAGGAACGGGACAAGGAGACTCTCCGCTATATGGTTGAGCAGTGCTGTCAGATCAAGCGCGCCGTCGTGGAGAAGGATCCGCAGGAAAAGGGAGAGCGCGCAATCCTCAATTTTGGACATACGATCGGACACGCAATAGAAAAACTTAAAAATTTTGAACTCCTTCATGGACAGTGTGTGTCGCTTGGGATGGTTGCGGCCGCCTATATATCATGGAAGCGGGGATATCTGGAAGAAGATGAATTTTATGAAATCCGAGATATGAACGTCGGGTTCGGTCTTCCGATTACATTTGACGGGCTGGAGTCCTCCGATATTATTGAGGCGACCAGGAAGGACAAGAAAATGAACGCAGGCAAGATTAAATTCATTCTCCTGAAGAAGATCGGGAAAGCATATATCGACCATGAAGTTACAGACGAGGAAATGCTTGAAGCCGTCAACTCCATGAATATTTCAATGATGGACGGGATGCAGGAAAGCCCAATCTACAGCGGAACCAAATAAGCCGCAGTTTATAACCGTCATGCCCTGCAGACAGGGCAGCACCACAGGCGAAAGCGCACGGATGGATCAAAATGGATCAAAACAACCAGCGCGATATTGGAAGGTAAGAGATGAAAAGAAATACAAAAAGTTTTGTGCGGGGGGCCATATGGTTCCTTGCACTCACCGCGGCTGACCAGATTTCAAAGCTGGCCGCCGCCTCCTGTCTGAAAGGACGGGAAAGCCTGAAACTGATCCCGGGAGTCTTTGAACTTTATTATCTTGAGAACCGCGGAGCCGCTTTTGGGATCATGCGGGGAAGACAGCTGCTGCTGGCAGTAATCGCACTGCTGATCATTTTGTGTATTATTTTTGTGTATGCGAGGCTTCCGCAGGGAAAGCGCTACGTGCCGCTTAAGATAATCTGTGTTGTAATCGCCGCGGGCTCCCTCGGAAATGTAATTGACCGTCTTGCGCACAGCTATGTGATTGATTTCCTGTATTTTTCATGGATTGATTTTCCGGTATTTAATCTGGCGGACTGTTATGTCAGCGTCGGGGTAGCGCTTATGGTGATTCTGCTGTTTACGTATTACCGGGATGAATCGTTTGAATTTCTGAATCCTTTCCGGAAGCAGAACTGAAGATTTAAGAGATAATTTTTCGCGCCTCAGACCTCAAGCTCGGTGGAGGGTGTGAATTGTAATGATTTACGATCTGTGACAAAAGATCTGCAGCAGACGAAAATTTAAATGAAAATCTGAAAGGAAGCAGATATGGTGGAACAGGAGGAGAGAGCGGCAGAAAACACTGAAAAATTGCATTTTGAGGCGGCGCCGGAATATGCAGGAAAACGTCTGGATGTGTTTCTTCAGGAGAAAGCGGCGGGACTGACACGGTCCTATCTGCAGAAACTGATCCGGGACGGACTGGTTCTTGTGAATGGAAAAAAGGGAAAAGCAGGGGGAAAGGTCCGGGACGGCGATGTGATTGAACTGACAGTTCCCGAGGCAGCCGATCTGGAAGTATGTCCGGAGAATATACCGCTTGATATTCTGTATGAGGACCGGGATATCATTATCATTAACAAACCGAAGGATATGGTTGTTCATCCTGCGGCGGGACATTACAGCGGAACCGTGGTCAATGCGCTTTTGTATCACTGTAAAGAAGAATTGTCCGGGATTAACGGTGTGCTGAGACCTGGAATCGTCCATCGGATTGACCGAAATACAACAGGTTCTCTTGTAATCTGCAAAAATGATCTTGCCCACAGGTCTCTGGCAGAGCAGCTGAAGGAACATTCCATCACACGCAGCTATCGTGCGATTGTGCACGGAAGACTGGACGGAGACGGAACAATCCGGACGACAATAGGACGCCATCCGGTAAAACGAAAGGAAATGGCCGTCAATGTTCCGAACGGCAAGGAGGCTGTCACGCATTACCGTGTACTGGAACAGTTTAAACAGTTTACCTATATAGAATGTCGTCTGGAGACAGGGAGAACGCATCAGATTCGTGTACATATGAAGAGTATCGGACATCCGGTACTCGGCGATGATGTTTACGGCCCGTCCAGATGTCCGTTTTCAGGACTGCAGGGACAGACGCTCCACGCCATGAAACTGGGATTTATTCATCCGACAACCGGGGAGTATCTTGAAGTGGAGGCGCCTTTGCCGGAATATTTCGAGGAACTGCTGAGAAAACTGCGTGAAGGATATATGAATATGACGGGGATGCCGTGATAATACAGGGGAGAAGAGAAAGAGGAGAGAAGTCATGAAATTTGTGATTCAGAGGGTAACGGAAGCATCGGTGGAAGTGGAACAGAAAATAGTCGGTTCCATTGGAAACGGTTTTCTGGTACTGATTGGAGTAGGGAAAAACGACACGAAGGCAGAAGCGGATAAACTTGTCAAAAAGATGACGGGGCTGCGGATTTTTGCGGATGAGAATGGCAAGACAAATCTGTCATTAAAAGATGTCGGAGGGGAACTGCTTCTGATCTCACAGTTCACGCTGTATGCTGACTGCAGAAAAGGCAACCGGCCCTCCTTTACGGAAGCCGGAGATCCGGCCGCAGCGGAAGAACTGTATGAGTACATTATTTCTGAGTGCAGAAAAATTATTCCGGTCGTTGAGAAGGGAGTTTTTGGGGCAAAAATGGAAGTCAGGCTCTGTAATGACGGACCGTTCACTGTAATTCTTGAATCATAGAGAGGCGCGTATGAACTTTGGGGGAATTTTTCCGCCGGATTTCGTCAGGCAGCCATGAAAAGAGAAAACGCGCAGAAATCCGGATCTGCCCTGGCAGACCGGATTCCGCTCCAGGATTTGCAAACAGGCCCTGAATATTTACCCGTTGTTTGGGGGAGTGACCTTTTCACGAAGGCGGACAACAGAAGCCGCGCTTCTTCGGCGGGCATCATCCATCGCCGCGTAATGTTTTTTCGTTGTGTTGACGTCTTTATGCCCCAGGACGTCGGCTACCAGATAAATGTCTCCGGTTTCGCGGTAGAGAGAAGTGCCGTAGGTACTCCGCAGTTTATGCGGAGTAATTTTTTTTGTGGTTGTGACTTCGCGTGCATATTTTTTGACCATATTTTCGACCGCCTGAATGCCGATCCGCTTGCGCTGGGTAGAGTAGAAGAGAGCGTTTTCATGTCCGGCAATCGGGGTGATGTTTTTCCTGTATTCCAGATATTTCAGAAGCGCCTCTTCAACTTCCTCGCCAAAATAAATCATCATTTCGGATCCGCCCTTGCGGACAATGCGGATTCCGCCATTTTTGAAATCGATATCTCCAACATCCAGCCCCACGCACTCGGAGACGCGGATGCCCGTGCCGAGAAGCAGCGTAACAATTGCGAGATCACGGTATTTGGTTTTTTCATAGTATACTTTTTTCTGACCAGTGAGTTCACTGCCGCAGTTTTCAATATAGTCGAGAAGACTGGCTGTCTCGTCGGCATCAAGGCGCACAATTTCCTTGTCATGAAGCTTGGGCATATCCACAAGCAGCGTTGGATTGGTCTGAATCATTTCCCGTTTATAATAATAGGAATAAAAACTGCGCAGAGCCGACATTTTCCGTTTCAGTCCGCGTTCCCCGTTGGTCTGAAGACGGTCATCCTCAGCGGAATCGTAAACTTTCAGATATTCCATATATTCCTCGATGTCAACCGCCTGGATCTGGTCAAGAAGGTCGACCGTCAGATCGGACATTTTTTTGTTTTTCAGGGACGGATTTTCTGACAATAAAAAATGAAAGAAAATCCGTATGTCATATGCGTAGGAAATTCTTGTCTTAGCTGAGGAAACCGGCTCAATGGCGCGGAAATAATCTTTTGCAAACGGGGGAAGTGTCTTCAGGATTTCGCGCAGCTTCAATGTGTTTTGAATGGTTACCTGATCGTGATACGTAACTGGTTTGTTGTTGTCCATTTTAGATTGTCCTTTATATATCAGCATTAATGTCAGCCGTCAGCCAGAAAGAGCAGTGTATTCTGCCTCTATAAATCTATACGACAAACACATGTTTTTCAAATAGATAGACAGGGACGCCCAATAATGGACGCCCCAAATCCTTAAAACTCTCCGGAAATTTTTTATCTGACTGTCAATGTATAGTCGATCATATAGATAGAATTTCCTTCTGTGTCAAAATACGAAATTGTAAAAGTCGTCGTCCCTGTTCCGCTGAACGTCAGATTGAAATCAGGAGCGTCGGATGAAAATTCTGTTACATCAAAGCTCATGATCTCCGGATCCACATTTGAAACAGACGCACTTACAGCGCCAAGCTCGGCATCCATCAGAATATGTCCGGTCACTGTGGAACCTGCGGTCAAAAACGGCGAGGTTTTATCGAGAACAAGGCCGTCGGCCAATGTGCTGATGCACCAGCCTGAGGGATCTTCCAGCGCCTCGGAATGAGCTGTTCCGTCTGAGGATGTCAGAATATCCTCTGTAAATGTCACATAGAAGGATTCATTTGCCTCCAGAGGACTGTTCAGAGAAACAACCAGCTGATAGCCTGTCTCCCAGCCGAATCGTCCGAGAAGCCCCGAACTGCTGATCGGTTCGACTTTGACTCTGCTGGAGTCACTCATTGAAACGGTGTCAAATACAGAGCCGTCCGATTCTCTGTTGACGGTCAGTGTGCCTGTTCCCGGTACATAGTCTCCGTTTACAAAACAGATATCAAGCTCGCTGATCCCTGCGGGCAGCGGCTCAAAATTTGTTTCACTTGAGGTAACTTCGACAAAATGCAGATCCGACAATGGGATACTGACGAGCGGAGCCTCCGGTGTATCTGTGACAGTTCCTTCTTCCGGAACTTCTGGCGTGCCCTCTTCTGCAGGCGCTGTCGTCTCAGCAGGAATCTCGTTTCCAGTTCCATTATCAGCCTCGTTTCCGGCCTCATCGCCGCTGTTTTCGTCTGATGAGAACAGGTCTGAGAACCAGCCGCCGCCTTCTTCTTCGGCAGAATCATTTCCCGCGTCCTCAGCCGGTGCATCCGGTTCCGCAGGCGCTTCATTCCCGGCTTCGTTGCCGTCCTCATACTCTTCGTCCCCGGTATTGTCATCCGGCGAGAACAGATCTGTGAACCAGTTTCCGGAATCGGAGTCATCCGACTGGTTATCTTCAGGAAGTTCCTCCTGCCCCTCTTCTCCTGCCGGCGGGAAAACATCCGTGGTTCCATCCGGGATGTTATATTCAGAATCATTTCCATCCGGATTTTCTTCGGAATTTAAATTCCCGTCAGCTTCCGGACTCATGTACACATCAGTTGGCGGAGGAATTTCAATGCCGCCGTTTGCATCCGCGGAGGCCTGTGTTTCCGGGGCTGTGTTTTCCAGCGTTTGAGCGTCTTCCGGGATTGCTTCTTTGTTGGTTGCATCGATGAGGACGGAATCGCCGAGCGCGAAATCATCCGTGCCCATGAGAATGCTGTCCTGTGCGAGTGTCTCAGGTTCCGTTTCAGGTTCCGGGTTGACCGGGGCTTCCGGTGTTGTGTCGATCGTTCCGGCTCCATCGATCTGCGTGTTGGCATTCTGCGTCGTGAGTTCGTCCAGATTGTTCTCCACACGCTCGAGGGTGTCTTTCATTTCCTCGTAATCGTACTCCTGCTCCGCTATCTTTTCGAGGAGATCCGTGATAAGCGCACGGTCGTCTTCCGAGAGCTCGACATCCTGATCATCAGCCACTTCTTCCACAATATCCGTGATCTGCTGCTCGTCAACGACCCTTCCCTGAATTACCTGGATCTTGGTCTCATTTACAATGTTGGCAGCCTGCTGTTGTCCGATATTGTTTGCCACCGTAGTTGTGGTGACGAGCTCCTGCGTCGCTACTTCTTTTTTGGCGGCATCAAGAGGCGCTCCGACTGCGGACTCATACGCCATCAAAATACCTGTGAGAGCGCCTGTTCCGGATACCTCGAAGGGAGCGGCCGCAAGCACCTCGCAGTTTACAACGCCGGATGTAGACAAAGTAGAAGCGATCATATTGCTCGTTACCCAGGTAAGATTGGCAGTCTTTACCTGAATACCGCCGGATGTGGTAGGATTGACCAAGGCGCAGCTGTAGGTTCTCGTTCCGATCTGTTCCAGAGGAACGTATGATCCGAGGTGATTCCTCTCATCCTGATTTGTAATTGTGAGTGTACGAAGATTCTGTCCTGCGATGCCGAAATAGCGCAGGACGGCATTTTTCTGATCTTCCGACAGATCGGCGCCGAGTGTGACGACCTTTTCTCCGTCCGCAAAGACAACCGACGAGGGAACTGCCGCCGCCACAAGGCAGACCGCGCTCATCAAAACTGCCAGTAGTTTACGTCTCATAATCTGACCTCTCTTTCCATAAATGTAATGATGCCGGGATCAAAAGGTATTTTGCCCTATGATGGTCTTTCGGCCCTGGCATCATGTAATTGTTCGAACCAATTATAACACTGTCCTTCCGATAATACAAGAAAACAAAACAGTCGGAATTATTAAAGGATTTCAAAGGAAAACATTTGTTTACTTTTCCGGTATGTATATGCTATAATCCGCTCAGAGGAAGTGCAGGCGGCAGATGAGTTTTGAAAATGAATGGAGGGAACAGCATGCCAGAAAGCAGAATTACAAAGAAGCAGGAAGAAATTCTTGAATACATAAAAAATGAACTGCTGGAACGCGGATTTCCGCCGACGGTGCGTGAAATCTGCAAAGCCGTGAAATTAAAATCAACCTCTTCCGTGCATTCTCATCTGGAATCTCTTGAAAAGAACGGCTATATACGAAGGGATCCGACAAAAACCCGCGCGATTGAAATTATGGACGAATCTTTCCAGATGTATCGGCGTGAAGTGGCGAATATTCCGGTAATCGGCACTGTGGCGGCAGGGGAACCTCTGCTTGCGCAGCAGAACATTGAGAGTTATTTCCCGATTCCCCGGGAATTTATTCCGGATGAGGATACATTTATACTTACAGTCAAAGGCGACAGTATGATCAATGCTGGAATATTAAACGGCGACCGTGTGATCGTCCGGCAGCAGCCGACGGCTGAAGACGGGGATATTGTTGTCGCTCTGATTGATGACAGCGCTACAGTCAAGAGATTTTACCGCGAAGACGGTTATTTCCGCCTGCAGCCCGAAAATGATACGATGGATCCTATTATCGTGGAGGAACTGAAAATCCTTGGAAAGGTATTTGGCGTTTTCCGGTTCTTTTGAATTTATGCGGTATCTCCGGGGAAAAGCACAAAAGACAGCCCCGGCCGTATTCATGGGCTGTCTTTTGCCGGCGTGCTCTACTCTTCCTCTCCTGTCTCAAAACGGTTCTGCAGTCCGTCAAGCAGAGGCTTTGGCATAACAATATGAAATCCTCCCGGGTTCAGCAGAAATCCTTTGGAATCCCTGATCAGAAGCTTTGAGAGATTGCCAAACGGCATCGCCAGCGCTTTGAATTTATTGTTTTTGTTAAATTTTCCAAGTTCTATCGGATCGGTAAACAGCGGCTGAAGGATATCGCCGTTCTTGTTTTTCAGAATCGGGAGCCTGTATTTTTTGTTCTTCAGTTTTTCCGTGTCGCTCTCCGGCCCGTCCAGAAGTTCGATTGGAAGAATGTAGCGGGCTTTCAGAAGATTTGCAGAAAGCTCTTCCTCCAGTTCCGCGAGCTGTGTCTTTTCCTCGTTTGGAACCGGTCTCGCTGCTTCCTGCATAAAATAAAGGCCCGTGAGCTGCAGTTCGGGATTCGAGATCGGCTGTTTTTCCTTTGGAAGCCTGGAAAAATCAGGACGCCTGACCAGATCGGTCAGATCGAGGGACTGCCTTCCTCCCTCGTTTGTGAAAACCAGCTCGTTTACACCGATATGGAACAGCATGGAAAAAAACGCAAGAAAATTTTTATTCTCATATTTGATCCCTTTGAGCAGAAGTTTTTTCTCCGTGTAAGGTTTTGCAAATTCCTGAAGCTGTGCTTCCGTGTCGAACAGAAATACCTGGTCATTGTAGGATTCCGGGTCACAGACAACCAGCGGCATATTTGTAAAGGCACAGTACGCGACGATCATCGACTTTTTTTTCTGGATACTTTTGGCCAAAAATCTTTTATCTACTGCCATAATCTTCTCCTGTTTCTGTTTGATACTCAGATCTGGTTCCTTATAATTCTTCTACAGTGATGCTTTTTCCGTCTCTCCAGATACGCTCGAGATCATAGAACAGGCGGTTTTCAGAGTCAAATACATGGACGATAAGATCACCGAAATCCATGAGGATCCAGTTTGCCGTGTTGTATCCTTCTGTCTGACGGACAGGATAACCGGCCTTGTGGAGAACTTCATCCACATTGTCGGCCATCGCCTGAATCTGATTGCGGTTGGAACCTGATGCTATGATAAAATAATCGGCAAGCACGGAAACCTCTTCGATGTTGATGATTTTGATATCCTGTGCTTTTTTGTCGGCAAGCGCCTCATATGCAAGCTTTGCCATTTCTCTGGAATTTTTTCCTGCCATGTATTAGTCCTCCTTTTCCCTGATAATTCTTTTATAATAATTATACGCCTCAATCGTACGTTTATCAAGACTGGAGCTGTTCTTCAGATAATGCAGCGTATCCCGCAGTGTCACATAGACGGCCATATCGAGATCGTCAAAGGCCAGACGGCGCACTTCGGGAAGATTGGATGCTTTGCAGCGCATCGGTTCTATAAAATCTGCAATGTAAATGATCTTGTCCAGAAGCGACATGCCGGGCCTGCCCGTCGTATGCCAGGTGATCGCACTTAAAATCTCCTGGTCCTCCACGTCATATTTATCTTTCGCGATGCTCGCTCCGAGAGGCGCATGAAGAAGATACGGGGCATTCTTTTCTGTCTCGGAGACATGGATATGATACTGCTCGCAGAGCTTGAGCTTTTTATGGTTCGGAATACATTTTGCACAGTCATGCAGCAGTCCCGCTACCCTCGCCTTTTCCATATTGGCCCCATGGCACATTGCGAGCGAGGCCGCTGTGTACATAACACCGATCGTATGCCAGTAGCGGTCCTCATCGATGTACTTTCGAAGTTTTTTCTGCATTTTTAAGATATTGTAGCCGCTCATACCCAAATTCATCCTTTACTGTTATTCTGATATAGCCCTGTTTTCCGGATGTAGTCGTAGACGGTATCCGGAAGGTAATAGCGGATCGATTCTCCCGCGTGCCGCATCTGCCGTAGGCGGCTCGAGGAGATATCGAGATCCGGTGTATGGAGTTCTTCAATCCTTGCACCGTAGGTTCTGCGCAGGAAATCCATGCGGTCCTGCATCTGCGACTGATTCATCTGGTCGCGCACTGCCGCAAGCAGTATGCAGTACCGGCAGATTTCACCGGGCCCTCTCCAGTGATCAAAAGACATCAGGGAATCTCCGCCGATGATAAAATAGTACTCTGTATCACTGTGCGCTTCGCACAGTCTGCGGAGCGTATCTTTCGTGTAACTGCGGCCGCGCCGGAGAAGTTCTTCTGTATCCAGCTCGAAATGCGGATTGTTTAAAATGGCAAGCCGCACCATCTCCTGCCGGTCCTTTCCGGAAGCGCCGACGCTGCCCTCCTGCTTGTGCGGCGGATTGCCGTTCGGCAGAAACATAACCTTGTCCAGATGAAACTGTTCATAGGCACATTCCGCCAGTATCAGATGTCCGTTGTGGATGGGATCAAAAGTCCCGCCCATGATTCCAACCCGCTTTGTTTTTTCTGTACCCATGCCTGCGCCAGACCTCCCGCTGTTCTCGGAGCTTAATTCTTTTTTCCCTTTTTTGCTGTGGGCAGTTCAATCTTCTTTTTGTTGTCCTTCCCTTCTTTGTAAAGGACAATTTTTTTCCCAATCACCTGGACGACCTGGGAATGCGTGCGCTCAGATACGATCTGTGCCAGTTCATTCGGATCGTCCATACAGTTCTGGAGCACACTGATCTTGATCAGTTCGCGCGCCGCGAGTGCTTCTGCTATGGCGGCCGTGTTCTCCGGAGTCAGACTCGCTTTCCCAATCTGAAAAATGGGAGTAAGATTCATTGCAAGGCTTTTCAGATAAGCTCTCTGCTTGCTTGTCATATGCGTCTCCTTATTTATAATAGTCAAACTGCAGTCCGTATATGCGGACAGTGTCTCCTTCCTCTATCCCAAGATTCTCAAGCTGTTCGAGGATCCCGTTGTCCTTGAGAAATTCCTGAAAAAACCGGAATCCTTTTTCTGATTCAAGATTTGTGTAACCGAGCATTTTTTCGATGCGCGGTCCCTCCACAAGAAATGTGTGTTCTTCCTCTTCCGACCGCTCCACGGTAAACGGAAGGCTCTCATCAACCAGATGGAGTTCAGGATCATATTCCTGTTCAAAGACCGTGATGTCCTGCGGAAGTTTTTCAAGAAGAGACTGTACATGATAAAGCAGTTCTTTTACCCCTTTTCCTGTGACCGCGGAAATCGGAAAAACAGGAATGCCTTCCGGTTCAAATTCATCTTTCAGGCGCTGTATGGGATTCTCCGCTCCATCCTCTATAAAGAGCGCGTCGATCTTATTTGCCGCTATGACCTGCGGTTTTTCGGAAAGTTTGTCACTGTACGCCGCGAGCTCCGCGTTAATCTTTCTGATATCTTCCACGGGATCCCGTCCTTCTACAGAGGCAGCGTCCACAATATGGATCATGATTTTCGTGCGCTCAATATGACGAAGGAATTCATGGCCAAGTCCGACGCCCTCGGAGGCGCCTTCGATCAGTCCTGGAATATCCGCGATCACAAATCCTCCTCCATCCAGGTCAACGACGCCAAGATTCGGAGAAAGCGTTGTAAAATGGTAGTTGGCGATCTTCGGCCGCGCGTTTGTCACACGGGAAAGAAAGGTCGATTTCCCGACATTGGGAAAACCGACAAGTCCCACGTCCGCGATCACCTTCAGTTCAAGAATGACCTCAAGCTCTTTTGCATCTTTTCCGGGCTGGGCATACTTGGGCGCCTGCATCGTAGCCGTCGCGTAATGCATGTTGCCGTTGCCGCCTCTGCCTCCCCTGAGGATTGTCTGTCTCGTATTTTCTCCGGACATGTCAGCGATGACCTGTCCGCTCTGTGCTTCCTTGACGACGGTTCCCGGGGGAACTCTGAGAATGATGTCCTTCCCGTCCGCTCCGTGACAGCGGCGCTTTCCTCCCGGCTCTCCGTCTGTCGCGGAGAATTTTCTTCTGTACCGGAAATCGGCAAGAGTGTTCAGTCCTGTATCCACTTCAAAGATGACATCTCCTCCTTTTCCGCCGTCTCCGCCGTCCGGTCCGCCGTCCGGCACGAACAGTTCCCGCCGGAAACTGACATGTCCGTCTCCGCCCTTTCCCGAGCGGAGGATGATCCTTGCCCTGTCTGCAAACATAAAATCACCCCGCAATCCTGAAAACAGAAAGGCTTCAAACCATATTGATTTGAAGCCGCATGTAATCTTTATTCTGCTGCAACCGGGATGACAGAAACCTGTTTCTTGTCTCTTCCCAGTCTTCCGAATCTGACAACGCCGTCCACCTTGGCAAACAGAGTATCGTCACCGCCGCGTCCAACATTCACACCCGGGTGAATCTTTGTACCACGCTGTCTGTAAAGAATGTTGCCGGCTTTTACAAACTGTCCGTCCGCTCTCTTGGCACCCAGTCTCTTGGACTCGGAATCACGTCCGTTCTTCGTGGAACCAACACCCTTTTTATGAGCGAACAACTGAAGGTTCATTTTCAACATAGCTACACCTCCTGGGATGTTAAGTATTCGATTTTGATGATTACTGCTCAATGCTTATGGAGATGTATTCTTCCCCGTAGGCATCCTGAATATTCTGAATACCCAGAACCAGACTGTCAAGCAGAAGACTGCAGGCGGCGGAAGGCACGCCTTTCAGCGTAAGCTTCAGATAACCTCCGTCTTCCTTCTGTTCTGCCTCAAAACCGTCTTCCGTAAATGCTTCGATGGAATTTACCGTATTTATCGCAAGTGCGGAAACCGCGGAACAGATAATGTCATATCCCTCCTCCGCGTAACCGGCATGTCCTTCCAAAACAAAGCCATGGTACTGTCCGTCCGGTCTGGAAACTGATAACCGTATCATCACAATTAACCGTTGATTTTTTCGATCTTGACCTGCGTGTACTGCTGTCTGTGGCCGTTCTTCTTGTGGTAACCGGTCTTTCTCTTATATTTGTAAACAATAACCTTCTTCGCCTTTGCGTTCCTGACTACGGTAGCTGTAACGGTAGCGTCCGCTACGTCTGCGCCGACCTTCAGGCCGTCATTGCTCACTGCAAGCACCTGATCAAAGGTAACAACCTCTCCAGCTTCTACACCAAGCTTTTCCACATTAATGATATCGCCCTCGGCTACTTTGTACTGTTTACCACCTGTTGCAATAATTGCGTACATATGGCACCTCCTGTCTATCATTACTCGCCAGATATGGCGGCCGGACGAATCCGCGGAAGAACCGCGGCCCGTATGGCACTTAGGCCTCTCTGTGCGGCATACTTCACTATCTTAGCATATCCGGAAGTGGACGTCAATCTAAAATTTGATTTTTTTCGCACAGTTTTTTGGACGGAAGTTACTGGTCACCAGGTGACAGTAACGTTACAGTTCACACCCCCACTGAGCTCGAGGTGATTTTCGGACATCCTGTCCGGAAATCCCGAGGTCTGAGGCGCGACCATGGAATTTCATTCCATGGTTGACCACGGCGTTCGCTGACAGACATACAAGTATGTCTTACAGCTCACTTCCCGCGCAAAATGCCACGAAAGTGGCATTTCTGTGCATCGCGGAGCGTTGTTGCTGGTCACGGAGTGAACAGTAACACAGTAACCGGAATTCAGGATCCGTGCGCAGAATCCGGGGAGTATCCAATCCGGACCGCTTCCGCCAGCGTCCGCTCTTTTTTCTGGCGCGTAATCTCCACAAGCGAGAGCTTTGTCATGTCGACCAGCACGGTCCGTATGGGATCTCTGCGCAGTTCCGCGTCCAGAACAGAAAGAAGCTCCTCTGTAGATTCTTTTGCTTCCATATTAATGAAATCGATGAGGATGATCCCGCTTAAATTGCGCAGCCGGATCTGCCGCGCAGCCTCAAGAGCAGCCTCCTTGTTGATTTTAAGGAAAGTTGCTTCCCGTTTTTTCCCTCCTTCATATTTTCCGGTATTGACGTCGATGACCGTGAGCGCTTCCGTTATCTGGATCACGAGGTATCCGCCCGAGTTCAGCCATACCTTTTCCGAGAGCGCCTGTGAGAGCTGATGTTCCAGGGAATACAGCTTGGAGACCGGCAGAAGGGAATCCTCGTAGAACGTCAGTTTTTCGATGTCCTCCGCCTGGTTTTCCAGGAGATATCCGCGGATATTTTCATAGAGAATTTTGTCATCCGTGATGATCTGTTCTGTCTCCGACTCATACAGGTTCAGAAGACGCGACAGGTATGAAGCCGGCGTAGCATACAGGCAGGAAAAACAAGTCCGGTATTTTGCGTGGTCCATCAGCAGGCGGAACCTGTCTTTCAGACGGCAGATATCCTGGATCAGAATTTCCTCTTCTGCTCCGGCCGCATTTGTGCGCAGCAGCCAGCCATAGGGGCGGGGAGCAGAATCTCCCGCCATTCTGACGCCGGAATCCGTGCTCTGCGAAAGATCCCGACCGGAAAAATACGGGGCGGTCAGAGTCAGAAGCCTCTCCTTTTCCGCCCGCGGCAGCTTTGAGGAAACGCCGATCTGCTTTTTTCCAGTCGTCAGAAGAACGTATTTCCCGTGAAGAGTCAGATTGGTTGTGACTGCCGGCGCTTTGGATTTCTGCGCTTCGCGGGATATCTGCACCAGCAGCTCATCTCCTGCCTGAGGCGCAGATGATTTCCCTTTCTTTATATAGATGGGATCTTCCATGTCAGAGAGCGGCAGATAACAGATCGTGTTCGGGGCTGTTTCAACAAAAGCCGCATCGATGTTTTTGACAATGTTCCTGATTTTTCCTATATAAATATTTCCAAGTCCGCTGCCGGAACATTCCTCATCACAGTGAATCTCGACAGCTTTCTGATCGTGGAGCAGAAACGAAAAAATGCGTCCGTTCATGCGCGTGATTACATATTTTTTCTGAATTTTACTCAAACGGCTGTCTTTTGAAGTCATATATGCGGCCTCCTGTACATTATCGTCTGGAAGAGATTCACCCGGGCACAATCTCCCGTCCAAGTCCCCCGAGCGGGACCAGCCTGCGCTTTTTTTCATTTCCGGTATTTGCATAGACCTCACATCTGTGAATCTCGTACGCGAAGCTCTCTGGTTCGGCGCCGATGGAATGCAGGTATGCATCCATCACAAGCTCCGGCTTCAGGTTAGCGGCGCTGCCGGCGGCGAGCTTCATGAATACAGTCCCGGCATTGACCGACATCTCATAGATCATCGGACGGATATCAACTTCTTTTTCTGATTTTTTTGTCTTTTTCAGAACCATGATTTCCTTCTGCGCATAAAAATGTGAGATTCCGGACTGCCAGTCTCCGGCGGGCGCATATCCTTTGCGGAAACGCAGTTCATAATCGGCGGCGGCGACAAGCGTCATTGCCTTGCTTGCCTTGTCCTCCGGGATCTGCCAGAAACCGGTGACGGTGATCCCTTCAACATTGACCCGGTTCAGTGCGTCAATGGCCGCCTGACTGGAAGACGGCGGAGTGCCAAGCTCAATATCCATATATTCCGCGTCGCTTGTCAGCCCCACGCCGAGCGGCGCGGCGAACGACATGATCATATGCGGGCTTAACCCTTCTGAAAAGGCGACATCCAGTCCGGAACGGCGGATTGTCTTCTGAAAATACCGCATGATGTCGAGATGTCCGATGAATTTCATGTATCCGGTTTTGGAAAATTTAACCCTTGCTTTCAACACAGACACCTCCTTTAAAGCGCGCCGCCCCGCAGCCGGAACATTTCTCTCGGCAGTTCGGCGTCACGATTCCCTGTTTTGCCTTTTTCCACTCCGAGAGCAGGAATTTCCGGGTCACACCGATATCGATGAAGTCCCACGGGAAAATCTCATCTTCCGCCCTCTCCCGCTGTGTATAAAAGTCCATGTCGACTCCCGTATGTTCAAACGCGGCAAGCCAGCGGTCATAATCCCAGAATTCTGTCCATGCGTCGTAGAGCGCGCCGTTTTTGTATGCCTCGAGGATCACATCGGCAATTCTGCGGTCGCCGCGCGCAAAAATTCCCTCAAGAAGCGTCACGTCGGCCTGATGCCAGTTGTAGCGGATACTCTTCTGGTTTTTCATGGCCTTGATCTCATGATTAACCGTTTTCGCGAAGCCAAGATAATCCCCCGGCTGATACATCCTTGCCCACTGGAACGGGGTGAACGGCTTTGGCACAAAGAAGGAAGTGCTGACGTTGATCTGACACTTGCCGTTTCGCTGCTCCTTCGGAATTTCGTAATACTTCTCAGCGATCCGTTCCGCAAGATGCGCGATTTCCCTGCGGTCCTCTTCCTCCTCAAGCGGCAGGCCGAGCATAAAATACAGCTTGACCTTGTTCCAGCCGCCGTGAAACGCCTGGTCGGCGCCGGAGAGGATCACCTCCTCCGTCAGCCCCTTGTTGATCACGTCGCGCAGTCTCTGGGAACCAGCCTCCGGCGCAAACGTCAGGCTGCTTTTCCGCACATCCTGCACCTTGCCCATAACGTCGAGGGAGAACGCGTCGATCCTCAGCGACGGCAGAGAAATATTGATATTATTATTTCCGAACTCATCAATCAGGAAATTCACGATCCCGCCCAGATCAGAGTAATCGCTTGAGCTGAGCGAGCTCAGGGAAATTTCCTCATGTCCGGTGCTTTTCAGCATTTTGTAAGCGTGCTCCTTCAGGCAGTCAAGGCTTCGCTCTCTTGTCGGACGATAGATCATTCCGGCCTGACAGAAACGGCACCCGCGGATACAGCCGCGCTGAATCTCGAGCACTACGCGGTCCTGCGTCACTTTGATATAAGGAACGACCGGCGCTTCCGGGTAAGGGGCGTTTGTCATATCAGACACCACTTGCCGCTGAATAACTGCCGGAACATCCTCACAAACCGGATGGAAGGAAGCAATCGTTCCATCCTCTTTATAGCTGACTTCATACAGGGACGGGACGTAAATTCCCGGAAGCTGTGCGGCTCTGCGGAGAAATTCCTGCCGTGTCATTCCAGCCGTGCGGCACTCTTTATACAGATCAAACAGGGCGTCATAAATAACCTCGCCCTCCCCGATATAAAACATGTCAAAAAACGCGGCGATCGGCTCCGGATTGTAAGCGCACGGGCCACCGCCGATCACAATCGGATACTCCCAGCCCTCTCCTCTGTCCTCCGCCAGCAGAGGGATCTGCGAGAGGTCGAGGATCTGCAGGACATTCGTGTAGCACATCTCATACTGGAGCGTAATTCCCAGAAAATCAAAATCCTTTACCGGATCCTGCGACTCCAGCGCAAAGAGCGGGATGCTCCGCTCCCTCATGATTTTATCCAGATCTACCCACGGCGAGTAGACGCGCTCACACCAGACATCCTCCCTGCGGTTGAACATATCGTACAGGATCTGGATGCCCAGATGGGACATGCCAATTTCATAGACGTCCGGGAAACAGATCGCGAACCGGATTGACACTGTCTTTTTGTCTTTCATGACCGAGTTGACCTCCCCGCCGATGTAGCGGGCTGGCTTGTCGATACTAAGTAAAATTTCGTCATTTAGTGCAAGTTTTCTCAATTATCTAACCCCTTTTTTATTTAATTGTAACAAAATTTTGACCATATTCTGCATTTCCAGCGACTGCCGGAAACCACCCGGAAAAACAGTTTTTTTGTTATAATTCCGGAAACAAGATTTAGCCCGAAAATCGCCCAAAATCGGGCTTTGGTGAACATTTTATTTTTCCGGGACAAAATAACACGGCTGATTATTGCATAACACTGAATAATTATTCATGGTTTTAATCTGGTTTTTTCAGTAGTTTTTTGACATAATCGTTGTACGCGTCACGAGGACATATTCCGACAGCCTTATTACCTGGCAGGACTTCCTTTATGAAGCTGTTGATCACGGAAAAATCGATATAGTCGTTCTTTTTTTCGATGTACACCTCTTCCGTTAACTGCTCCGTACTGTGCCCCAGGGCAACCGAGATTGCCTTTAAGGAGACG
>CANQUH010000037.1 GCA_947626965.1 uncultured Lachnospiraceae bacterium | reverse complement strand
CATAACTTCCTGTCCGATCGTTTTTTTTCATTATACCCCCCCCAGTCACAAATCGGTCATTTGGAGTCATTTTCTCGACTCTTTTCAAAAATTTATTATGAAAATTTCGTACGGCGGCCATCGACAGGCGCTCATATCATAGTTCACAGGAATTAAATGATAATGATATTGGGGTCAAAATATGCATATATTGACAAAGATACATAAAAAAAGATACAATACAGACACAGGAAGAAAAAACCATGAAACTGTTTCTGTATGAGATCAGGAAGGGAGAGAGTATGAGAAAAAATGTAAATGTATGTGCCCGTCTGGGCCGGATTTTCCTGCCGGCGCTGCTGCTTCTGATGTTCTGGTGCGGAGGAACACATGCCCTGGCAGCCACCGGACTTTCCGTCGCGCCGCACGCGCAGGGTGAGATCAAAATGGTATGGAAGAAACTGGGAATCAACGAATCCCTGTCCAACTGCTACAGCAAAAAGCCGGTGGCCACCGCTCCTTATGCCTGCGGCGAACTAAACACGCAGACCTGGTACAACGGACTGAAGACGCTGAATTTTATCCGGTATGTGGCAGGTATCCCCGCCAATGTGGAGGTCAAGAACGAGTATCAGCAGCAGGCGCAGGCGGCGGCGTTGATCAATTATGTCAACAAAGAACTCAGTCATTTTCCGCAGCCGGCAAAGGGGATGGATCAGTCTCTGTATGAATTAAGTCTCAGAGGCGCCTCCTCCTCCAATCTTTACTGTGTGATGTCGACCCGTCCTCTCACGAAGGAGAAGGGGCTGTACGAGGCGCTGGTGAACGGATGGATGGCAGACGACGACGCCTACAACATCAGCAGTGTGGGACACCGGAGATGGTGCCTGAATCCGACGATGCAGTACACGGGATTCGGCGTCGCCGAAGACAGCTACTCCGCATTTTCCGCCATGTACGCCCACGACGAAAGCCGCGCGGACGGCGGATACCGGGGAGTCGCCTGGCCCGCCCAGAACATGCCGGTGGAATTGTTTGCCAAAGAGTATCCGTGGAGCATTTCCATTGGAGAACCGGTGGACAAGAAAACGGTTTCCGTGACTTTGAAGAGAGTGAAAGACGGAAAGATCTGGAAGTTTTCCGCAGCCGGATCGAACGGTTATTTCAACGTGAACAACGATTACTACGGGCAGACGGGATGTATCATTTTCCGCCCGACCGGCATCGACGGATACAAGGCCGGGGACAGTTTCGAGGTTGCGATCAAGGGATCGAATCTCAACATTTTCTATAAGGTACAATTTTTCTACGTACATAATTATATCGGCGCGCATACGCACAAGGGCGGAACGGCCACATGCCGGCGGCTGGCGATCTGCGATCTGTGCGGAAGTTATTACGGCAGCCTTGCCCCCATAATTTCAGCAAAGAATGGACGGTGGACGTGCCCGCGACCGTGAGCAAAACCGGCATCCAGTCACACCACTGTCTGACAGCCGGCTGTACGGAAAAATGGAATGCCTCGGTCATCCCGAAGCTGAAGCCGACGATCCAGCTGAGCACGACTTCCTTAAAACTGCAGGCCAGAGAGTCGCAAATTGTGGAAGTGTCCGGCCTGGCAAACGGAGATAAAGTGAAATCCTGGCAGTCCAGCAACACAAGCATCGCAAAAGTCGGGAAAAAGGGAAAAGTCACAGCAAAGAACAAAAAAGGAAAAGCCACGATCACCGTGACGCTGGCGAGCGGCCTGAAGAAGAACATCTCCGTAACCGTGACCAAATAAGAAGGTCAAAAAAAGAACACCTTCGGGTTTATTCCCGAAAGTGTTCTTTTTAATTTTTTATTTTACTTTTACTGCTTTTGGAGCGCTGTAGTCACCAAATACAGATTTACCGTCGGCCGCCGTCACGTAAGCTCTTACTTTGTAGTAATACGTCTTTCCGCTCTTCGCTGTCTTGTCCGTGTAAGCTGCCTTGCCTTTCTTCGTAATATTCTTTATTCTGGTATACTTGCCATTTTCGCTGGTGCTTCTGTAAATCTGATAACCTTCCGCTCTGGATACCTTCGTCCAGGTGATATGCGCCTGTCCTTTCTTCTTTGACTTCAGAACAGTGCTGCCGACTTTGGCCGGTGCAGTCGTGACGTTCTTCTCACTGCTGTAATTTCCAAACACTGCCGGCGTACCTTTCTTGCCGCTCTGGAAAGCAGCCACCCGGATCGTGTATGTCTCCGCATATTTCTTCGTCACCGTGCACGTTGTCGCTTTTCCGTCATTGATTGTCTGGACCAGCTCAAACGCGCCGTCTTCTCCGGTTCTCATGAAGATCTGGTAGCCGTCGGCATTCTTTACAGTCTTCCATGTGATCGTGATTTCTTTCGATCCCGGATCCGCATGGACATTCACGCTGCCCGGTTTCCCAAGTTCTTTTTCCGGCGTCCGGATATTTTTGACCGCTCCGTTCTTTCCGTAAGTCTTTTCGTTCTTTGCGTCCAATTTGAATGCGCGGATTCTGAATTTATACTTCTTGTCATAGGAGAGGTCTTTCTCGTACGTCGTTCCGTCCGCGGCCATCACCTCGGCAATCAGTTTCGTTTCTCCGTTTGCCTTGACCTGAAGAATTTCGTAGCCGTCCGCTCCCTTCACTTTGTTCCACTCAAATCTTACGCGGCTGGAACCGGCAAGCGGGCTGGAAAGCTGAAGCTTCGGAGCCGTCTTCTCGTCGAACGGAACCGTCTCTTCCGGAGATACCACTACCGGCGGATTTACAGCCGGAGGATTCTCCTCCTCTTCCGGTCTCGCATTGTCGCCGGAATCTTCGGTGCCCGGCTGTACCGGCCCTTCCTGAGGCTGGTCGGCGCCCGGTTCCGTCTGTTCAGGCTCTTCACTCGTAAGTTCGGATTCTGACTCGGATTCCGGTTCTGACTCAGATTCAAGTTCTGTTTCTGTTCCAGATTCAAGTTCTGTTTCTGACTCGGATTGCAGTTCAGACTGCGGTTCAGATTGTGGTTCTGTACCCGGCTGCTGCGTTTCCGACTGTGGCTGTGTCTCCGGAGTATTTGTTCCAGTTTCCGGCTGCGGTGTTTCTGGTGTTTCTGTTCCAGTTCCTGGTGTTGCTTCCGGAGTCTCTGTTCCAGCTCCCGGTTCTTCTGTTCCAGTTTCTGGTGTTGTTGTTTCCGATCCTCCTGTTCCAGTTCCCGGTGTAGGATCTGGTGTTTCTGTCCCAGTTCCTGGTGGTGTTGTTTCCGATCCTCCTGTTCCAGTTCCTGGCTGTGCCTGCGTCTCTGGCTGCTTCTCCGTTCCCGGCTGCGGCTGTGTCTCGGGCTGCTTTTCCGTTCCCGGCTGCGGCTGTGTCTCAGGCTGCTTTTCCGTTCCCAGCTGCGCCTGCGTCTCTGGCTGTTTTTCAGTTCCTGGCTGCGCCTGTGTCTCGGGCTGCTTTTCCGTTCCCGGCTGCGCCTGTGTCTCAGGCTGCTTTTCCGTTCCTGGCTGCGCCTGTGTCTCGGGCTGCTTTTCCGTTCCTGGCTGCGTCTGGGACTGCCTCTCCGACTCAAGTTCAGACTGCCTCTGTGACTCAGCCTCTGACTGTCTCTCTGACTCGAGTTCGGACTGCCTCTGTGACTCAGCTTCCGACTGTCTCTCTGACTCAAGCTCGGACTGTCTCTGCGACTCGGCTTCCGGATCAGGCTCTGTTATAACTTCTCCTCCGGACAAAGTTACTGTATTCGCGTTTGTCATGCGGAGCTCATCCACCTGAATTCCATTGTCCTCCACATACTCGAGAACCGGCGTGGGGTCAAACTCTTTATCTCCTTCAACAATTATCTCTGATCCATCTGCCGCACTGGCGGGAGCATCCGGATCCTCTTTCGGCATAAGGCTAACCGTCGCGCTGAATGCGTTTCTTTCCATCGGAGAAAGTGTCAGCGTACCAATTTCTATTTTCTTTTTCGCAACCTGATGCTCACCAGATGCAGGGATAGATTTTCCATTTTCAAAGATGCTTTCCGTACCGGAGATAATGATATTGATCACATACTTCCCATTCGTATTATCAACTGCCCATTTTTGTACGTCGCTCGTAATTGCCGGGGAGAAAGTAAATTTTGATCCGCTATTCTCCGCGATCGGCACCATGGCTCCGTCTGTCACTTCAACGAGCAGCTGAAGCCGAAGGGAGGTCATGTCCTGCGCTATGCTGTCTTCAACTGTAAGAGTCAGCGTTGTGCTGCTGCTGTCAGAATCACTGAATTCTGCTTCCCCGCTCCCTGCCGCTGATACAGACAACGGAGTGATCATCGCAAGAAGCAAAACGGTTGTCAGTAAATACTTCACCCACTTTTTCATTATTCATGCCCCCCTTCTGCTGCCTTCTCGGTGGAAGCGGCATCACCGCTTTGGGTCTCTGTTTCTGTTTCCTGTTCGGTGGAAGTGTCATCACCGCTCTTGGTCTCTGCTTCTGTTTCCTGTTCGGCGGGAGTGGCGGCTAAGCCGCCTCCCGTCATTGTGATCTCCGGAAGTTTATCCGGAAGAGTGATGAACTTCGTGTCGCTGACGATACGCTCGCCTTCATTCGTGAGTGCGTTGTCCACACGATAAAGCTCGCCGCGGATCTTTCCGCCCTTGACTGTCTCTTTCAGCGTTGCTTCATCTTTCCAGATATCCTGCTCCAGATAGTAGACCCAGATACCATCTGATGTCTCGCCCAGGTTTCCATTCTCTGGAACTTCTGCGAAGATGATCTGCTCTGCCTGGACTTTGTCCTCGTCGGCATCCGTCTTATGCGCGCCGATTACATTTCCTTCTGCATCGTAGAGAATCACGACGTTGTATGCCGGGTTGCCCTTGTATCTTCCTGTAAAGATAAGCGAACCTTTCGGGATTATGTCGTCATCGTCTGTACCTTCAATCTCATCTTCTCCGTAGGAGTACGTATAAGCTTCTTTCAGCACGCCGATCACGGGCTGGCCTGCTGTCGGGCCTTCTCCGTCTGCTTTCTCAAATTCGAGATTGTCTCCGCTCGGTCCGCAGATGTCGATCTCTTTGATCTGCACCGCACCCGCCTTGCTGAACGCAAGCTTCACATATCTTGCCTTGTAGGTACCGATCCATGCCGCCCTAACTTCCGGATCATCCGATGCAGCGTCAAACCAGATCGTCTTGGACTTGTCCTCATTCAGCTTAATCTGTGACATATCGATGTTCTTTACATCTGTCCAGTTCGTGTTGTCCGTGCTGACCGATACGGTGACTGTTCCCAGATCATCGCCTCTGTAGATCAGCGATGTGACCTTGCAGAAGTTGTGCATATCGATCGTGATGATTGCATTTGTACCGTTTGTTCCGGTGTACGCAGAACTGTCGCTGCCGTCGGCAATCTTGTCAATGCTGTGTTCCACTTTCTTCGCGTTGTTCTGTACCTTCTTCATATCGCTGTCAAAACCGCCGTCCGGATCGTCTTTTCCGTTGTCTACATACGGTGCCGGCATTGTGTCAAATGATGGCTTCGGATTAAGAGTCACATCTTCGTCTGACTTCATCGTCGTCTCGATCGTCCACTCGCTCTTGGGAAGCGCGCCGTTCGTCTCGATCTTCACTCCATCTCCTGCTTCTACCGCCTTGGAGTAATTCAGGTAGTTGTCAACCGCCTTGACCTTGTAATACATGACGCGGTTGTTGATCGTGGCAATCTCATCGATATAGGTGACCGGCTTGTTGCCGTCCGCAAGCTTGAAGCCCACAACAGCCTCCTCTGGCTCGCCGTTCGAGTACATTGTACGGATGATCTCATATCCAAGGAGTACCTCACCCTTCACATCTGCCTTCGGCGTAACCGTGATGCTCACTTTATTGCCGTCCGCACTTGCAGCTACCGACTCGATGGCATCCTTATTCAGAATGTTATCCGGTTCTCCCGGATGGGCCGCCCTGTAATCTCTCGCGTCGTCGTTTACGTAGTACAGCGCCTTCGTCGTCTCTTCTCCATACAGTTTCGCATAAGCCAGTGTAACTTCATCCGGCACCATTCCCCAGCGCTCAAAGAACGGAAGAATATTTGCATCCGCTGCCGCGCACGCAAGACGCATCAGGTTCTGGTCTACCGCAGCTGTACCGGAATCAAGAGGTACTTTGCCCTTCGGCGCTTTGTCCGGATCTCTGCCGTACGTATCCACGCGGGCAAAGAACAGGTTGTTGAACTGCTCGTCGTAATCGTTAAAGACGTACCTGTCGTCTTTGTATGGGTAACTGCTTACTTTTGAAGTTGTGTCATTCAGGGTATTGTTCGTCATACCCTTGTTATTTATCGTGTAGTCGTCGAACGCCAGGTGCAGCTGCCAGTACAGTCCAAGCTGAACCGCGCCGTTCGCGGAACGTCCCAGCGCTCCCGAAGTTACCTTGCTGTAGATGTCGTTCGCAGGATCCCCTGCCTTTTCATCATTCGGATCGATCTCATACTTGAAGCGCGTGCCGTTGTACGCCTTTGTGAGCAGCTGCGCAAAGTAGTTGTTCGTGATCTCCGCAATCGCGTACCAGCTCTGGTTGATGTCGTGGCCGATCTCATGGGCAATGCCCCAGCCGAAGCTGTCCCAGCTCGCCGCACCGCCCGCGACATTCGTCTCCGGATACTCGACGCCGATGTGGTTGCCCGACGCGTACATGAACGCGCCCGCGAACATCTGCATGTAACGGATATTCAAATGCTTGACCGGCATCTCATTCTTTTCATTTACTTTCTTGTTATCTACCACTTTTGCCAGAACTTCCGGATCATCTGTCAGACCTTTGTGCTGGTAGAACAGCCTCATCGTGTCTTCCATCGCGTTCAGCGAAGTCTCAAGCTTCTGTGCCGCCGCAGTCACTTCCGCAGCCGTCAGCGTATAGCTTATGTCTTTTCCTCCGGTGATTCCGCTCCACACCTGAAGTGCCGGCACGGAGTACATCATGTAATCCATCATCAGATCCGTTGCGTTCAGGAAGCAGTTCCTGTCCGTATAGTCCAGGCCCAGGTTGCTGTTCTTCTTCCATGCCTCATTGGCCGGCGTATTTTCAGTCGGACGAAGACTTTCATGCGTCTCCCGGATTGTCTTCACATACTCATCCAGTTCTTTTACATATTTCTCGATCGCAGCCGTCTTATCAGCTCCCGGTTTCATCTTATAAATGTTCAGAACCGGAATCTTCTGGCCACCCAGAGCGCGCACTTCATACTGCTCTGCACTGCCGCGTGATCCTGTATACTGGATGTACACCTGACCGCCGCGCTCCCTGTTCTCGCTCGTAGTCGACGGAACAATAATCTCATTGCGTCCAACCTTAAGATTTACTGTATAGTTCAGCTCATTGGACTGCGCGTGATACTGCGTGAACACTGCCTGCAGATTGCTGGACTCTTCCGCTCTCTTCGTGTTGTGTCCCACGTAGATCACCATCGTCTCGCCCTTCGCCGCAACTCTTCCAAGCGGCTGCCATGCGTTCAGGCCGCCAAACTTCAGATGACCATCGGAGTTCGTCGTCAGTCTCGTATCCACCTTAAGAACTGTCTGATCTTTCTCCCGATCCGCAAACAGCTCTTTTGCCAGCTTAAGTTCCAGCTGCAGAGAATCATACAAAGGATGCTTCTCATCGTGGTCTGTCATTTCCAGTTCGGCTTCCAGTTCTGCAAGTTCTTCTGCTGTCACGCCTTCTCTCAGGGACGAATGCATCTCATCAGCAAACAGACCCATAATGCCGTCGTACACCTTGTCGCACTCATGGAAACGAATTTCTCCGACACGCATCCAGAAATCTCCGGATCCTTTTCCCAGACATATCCGGATCTCGTTCGCCTCAACTGCTTCCTGGAATTTAATCAGGTAATACAGCTGACCGTTTACATCATATCTTCTGGAAACATAAACAGGAACTTCCTGCTCCGCAGCGTTCGGATCCTCTGTCGTATTACGGTACCGAATCTTGGCCCTTTCCACATAACCACGGGCGAACTCAGACTCAATGTTGTAGGCGGAATATGTGAGATAGCTCATCCTGTACGCTTTATCCAGTTTGACATGGATTCCATACCCACCATAGACGTATCCTTCATCCCAGTCATATTTCTGCCAGTAGGAATCATAGTCATTGTCCACAACGCCCAGAGCGGATTTTGTTTTATTCGGAGTAGTATCCCCTTCTTCAGCAACACATCCGTCAATCTTACTGTTCACCATTCTGGGCTGCTTTCCCTTATCCTTTTCCTCGCTGTTGTTGTTCGGATTCGCATCATACTCACTGCAATCCGCAGAAACGATATGCGGCGTCAGTTTGCCAATCGTACTCTCATCATCTGTTTCCGGAAGATTGATTGCGTGATACTTCGGAAGCTGCGGACGCGCCTTGCTTTCCGTCCTCTCGCTGACAATTCTGTCTTCCCTGCTGCTGCCCCAGCCCAGCTCATTCCAACCGATGACATACACCCAGTACAGTTTGCCATCTCCAAGATTGTTGAGCGTGTAGCTGTTTGTCGTGATCCTGCCTTCTCCTGATTTGTTTACTTCAGTCTCTGTATTGTCTGCAGGCTGGTATGACCCGGAACCTTCAACCACCGGCCTGAATTCCGTCTCAGAATCTTCCCGGTAGAATACCATGTATCCGCTGGCGTCGTCCATATCTTTCCAGCTCAGGGACAGCGACTTGTATCCTGCCTTGATCTTCAGATTATCCACTGGTTCCGGCCTCGCATCCGGCTTCGGAGTCGCTTCCTTCATCTCCGACCACGGGCTGCGCCACTCGCCGTTGATGGAGCGCGCCCTGATCTTATAAGGCTTAAAGTTCTTCAGATCATTATTTTTTATGTGCGTAAATGTATGCGCTGTACCGGCCACGCGCACAACTTCTGTCTGCTCCGTGGTCTGCTTCTTTGCGATTCCGGTAATCTCCAGCTCATATCCTGTTACATTAGGCTGCTCTTCCCATGTCACCAGAATCTCCTCGTTGCCCGGCGTCAGCGTCAGATCAGGTTTACTCAATTCTGGCTCAGGAATCCTGCTCGCCATGTCATTGACAAACTCAACTTTGGAGATATTTACCAGGTTATCTTCTTTCTTTGTTCCCGTGATCTTGATCGTGACCTTCTTGACTGCGACCTGCCTTCCGAAATTCATCACGATCGAACCGTCGTTTGCGACCGATGCGCTGCTGCCTTCCAGTTCTTCTCGTCTGACAGGAGTTGTATCTGCTGTATCTGCCTGAGGCACCATCTCATCCGGAATAACGATAACATCCTCTTCACCTGAAGCTGCTCCGTCCATACCGATGGAACCATAAACCCCGTCTCCCACATTCACAGACAACGCATCCGGGTCAGTCACAGAATCCGTCCCGTCCAGGACAACCTCAGCAACATCTCCCAGAATTACATCCTCCATATTAATCGAAATGGGTTCTTCATCTACCGTACTCACAGACGATCCGGAAAGATCTCCCAACTGTACATCTGTTTCCGTTCCTGCATCCGTTTCCGTTTTCTCTGTGTCCGTTCCTGCAGCTGTTTCTGTCTGCTCTGTGTCCGTCTCATTTTCCACAGACGCTGTATCCGCTTCTGTGTCCGTCTCATTCTCCGTAAGCGTCGTGTCCGCCTCCGTGTTCGTCTCACTTTCTGCAGACGTCCCCTGCGTCTCGTTCTCAATAAGTGTCGTGTCCGCTTCCGTTCCGTTCTCTCCCGGTATCCCGGCCACTTTCTCATTCATCTCATTCAGAATCTGGTTTGTTCCTTCTTTTGTCGCCGGCTCTGTTTCCGCTTCCGTCTCCTCGGCAGGCGGCGTCTCCAGAGCCTTATTCATATCGGTATCATCTGTCATTTTAACCAGATAAACCACAGGGCCCTTTTCATCCGCGGACTCTACTTCCAGCCAGCCACTCTGGATTCCGTTGTCTGTCCCGCTTCCGCCGCTTCCCTCCGTGCTTTCCGCTCCTGCAAAAGCCTTGAGCGTCATGCCCTGAAGCTCCGGAGCTTCTTCCCCTTCCGCTGCGAGCGGGAAGGATATCGCCACCGGATTTTCAGGCGTTATTTTCTCTCCTGCTTCCGGCTGCAGCGTGACAGGCTTTTTATTCTCCTCGCTGCTGCTGATCAGGTCATTAATATTTCCCTTAATCGTCGTCCCTGCTTCCGCCTGCGGAGGACGGGGAATCTGCTGTACCTCTACTGAAGAAATCTGCTCTTTTTCCTTCCTGTTCTGCACCGCAATCTGCAGATCGGCAATATCCACCTTCTCTACATCTTCCAAACCCTCATTCAGGTTGGCGGCATTCCAGTCATCAGGACTGGTATTTCTTCCAAGAATCACATTGCAGATCGTATTTATATCCGCATCGTTGATTTTCCCGTCTTCGTCGGTTCCTGCGTCTCCTCCGACATCTCCCAGGCGAAGCCAGCCGCTTCCTGCGTCCGATTCATTTTTCTTCACAGATCTCGCTGTGCTGACACAGATCTTCGACCGCTGAGAAGCCTTCGTCGTGATCTCCTGCTCATAGCACGCATACCTGTCCGCATCCACTATCACCTTGTGCTTGCCGGGCTCCACTTTAAATTCAAATACTGCCGTATCTCCCAGCTTTTCAAGCACCTTTTTCTCCCTGTGCTCATCCGCACCATCCGGCCTGGAATAGCCCGCTTCAACAACCAGCCCTCCATCGGGAACAAAACTCTGGCCAGCGGCCACTCTTACCTCGATGTATGAGGAAGCTGCATCATAGTCTCCTATATCCCCCGCAAGTCCCGGATCCTGCGAAATCTCCGCATATTCCAAGCCAGGATCCCCTTTGCTTTCCGGCTCTCTTTCCTCTTCACTTCCGGTGAGTCCGTCTGTCTCATCTTCGGAGGCCACTGCTCCAACGGGGCTGACGATATCGATCTCATCGATAATCTCATCCCCGGACGAACTGTACATGTCTCCTCCATTCGCCGCACCGTCACCGGCATTCAGCGTGGAGGCGTCTTCTCCTGACGCGTTCGAAACGACCGCCGAATCATCCGGAGAAACCTCCTCAATGATTCCCACGTCTACTGCGGTCATGTCTTCCGCCGACCCGCCTGCCGTAAAATCCCCCTCAATTCCAAAAGCAGCTACTCCTTCTGTTTCTGCCCCCAGAGCTGAGACAGCAGATCCCGGCAGCGTCTGCACCAGCATGCAGCCGGCCAACAACATTGCCAATAATCTTTTCATGTCCTGTCTCTCCTTCCCCTTTGTTTTTTTGCAAACGGGAAAATGCTTTCTGCAATTCTGTTTTTGCAGAAATCACAACGCCGTTCGCCTCCGTTTCAGGTCTCCCCACGGATAAAATTATAAAATTACTGTATAAGTCCAGTCTCCGTGCAGAGACGGGAGGCAAGTTTACTTGCCAGACCGACTATGCACAGGAGACGACAACAGGTATGAGCAATACAGCAGCGTGAACAAAGTGAACGATGCGAATTGCGAATACCTGTAGGATTGCGGGAGTTGCAGAGCAACGGAGCAATCCGTGGACTTATATTCATGGCGGCGCCCGCAGCACGGGCACGGGAGTTCAATGTAAAAACGACCGACTGAAAAAACATCCAGCGGCCGTCCGACACATATCCCTCTCCATGATACACATTCAAGATCACGTTTAAGTTACGTGGCAACCGGCTGTCATGATCCCTGCGGATTTTAGACCCGTGGCTTTGCGTCCTTACCTTTCGATAAGTTTGCCCAATATGCAGAATTTTCCTCTTTCACTATATAACAATCCCTACGTGTTTGTCAACCAAATATTTGAAATAGTTTATTATTATTTCTGCATATACAATGTCTTTTCATACCCTTTCTTTCTGTACTCCAGCGGGGACACGCCCATCTTCTCCTTAAATACGCGGCTGAAATGCGCCGTATCAAAAAATCCCGTCCGGTCTGCCGTCTCCTGTATGGAAAGGCTGGTATCTCTAAGCAGGGCGCAGGCTTTCTCTATCCTTATCCTCTGCAGATAATCGCTGAATTTCTCTCCCGTCTCCCTTTTAAACAGTACCGACGCGTAGGATCGGCTCAAAAAAGCGGCGGCAGCCACCTGATCCAGAGAAATCCGCTCCCCGTAATGTTCCTCCACATACTGCAGAATTTTCTGCACCGCCGGAGAACAGCTGCTGTGCCTCTCTTTTCGCTCCAGCGCGCCTGACAGGAAATCAAATGCCTCCAGCATCTCTTCCCGGAACTGCCGAAACCGGAAAGCCGATTTCCCGAGCAGCAGTTCGCACTGACGCAGCCGTGTACTTTCTTCGCTGCTCAGAGGATAAGCGCGCAGCCTGCGCATATAGCCTGTAAGAATCTCACGTCCCGGCGAGATAATGCAGGCCGGCTGCAGATCGCACGCCTGCCCGGCTTCCTCAAAAAATGCGGCCGTGCGCCTCCTGGCCCGCTCAAAATCCCGCGCCTCCACCGAGTCCAGGATTTCCCGCACTGTATCCCCGAAATACATTTCCTGCGAACTGTATGTTCCGCCGTTTGTTCGTTCTTTTCCAGTGATCTCCTTTTTTCGGTTCTCTTTTTCAGTTCCGCCGGATGCGGCTTCTCCATCCATGCGCGATGTTTTTCCCTGACTTTTCTTCCCGATTCCGCCGGATGCCATCCTGTCATCCGCGCAGGCGTCCCCCGCCTGCATTCCTTTTTCTTCTCCGAAAAACACCGTTCTCAGCTCCGCATACTGCAGACATCCTGAAAGTTCAAAGAACTGCCGGTTCTCTCTCGCCGCCATGGCCTGCCTGCAAAGTTCTCCAAGCCGGTCATATCCGCTGTCTGTGCCGCTGATTCCGATATAGACGTCTGTCCCGATATGAGTTCTCAGCAGTTCCCACAGACGTTCGCCGAACCCTTCCCGGATCCCCGGCTTTGTCTGATTAAAAAAGACGCCGAACAGCTGCACCCCCAGCTGCAGACAGAAATATTTTATTTTTTCCTCGTCAAAGTAAAGCTGAAGCAGTTCCATCACCTTCTCCCGCGGCACGCCGCCCGGAAAAGAAATGCACATTGCCCGGAGGTTCCGGTCATCCAGATCGATTCCGTGTTCCCGCAGCCCTCTCCCGATTTGTCCCATTTCTCCGCCGGATTTCTCCGCTTTCCGGTCCGTCTGTCCAAGCAGCTGCCGCAGCCAGATTTCCTTCTGCTCCTGCAGATTCTCCGGGATTTCCCGCTCCCGGCTCTGTTTTTCCAGCCAGAGTCCCGCCTCCCCGAGAATCCTGCCGAGCTCTTCCTTCGTGATCTCAGGCTTCAGTGTAAATTCGTTTGCCCCGAGGCGGAGCGCCTGCTGCGCATACTGGAATTCGTCGTACGCGCTCAAAATGACTTTGTACGCGCGGTTTTCTCGCCGCTGCAACTCGCCGAGCAGCTCCAGCCCGTCCATGACAGGCATCCGGATGTCGGTAAACAGAACGTCCGTCTCGTGCGACTCCATGTAATCCAGCGCCTGTCTGCCGTTGGCAAATGTTTCCACAATATAATATTCCGGACGCAGCTTCTCAATCTGCCTTTTCACCCACTGCCTCGTGATTTTCTCATCTTCCACTATGATAATTCTCATTCTTCTTCTCCCGCCGCCATCGGTCCCAGCCGCTGAATTTTCCTGTTTTTTCGATTTTCTCTGAGCCCCTGTCTGCTCCTTTTCTGCTTCTTCCGTTTCCCTTTCAGACTCTCTCACCGGGTCTCCTCTTCCCGCTTTCCTTTCCGGACTCCTTCACTCCGGATTTCCCCGTTCTGATTTTTCTCCGCTCTTCCCGCTTCCCTTCCAGACTTTCTCCTCCCTCTTTTCAGTTCCCTTCTATTCTTTCCCCGGTCACTGCTCCTTTGTCCACGCCGGCATCCGCATCGTAAAACAGATCCCCCCGTCCGGCAATTTCTCAGCCGACAGCCCGTACTGCTCCCCGAAAAACAGCTGGAGCCGCTCGTGCACATTCCGGATGCCGATTCCGCTGACCCATTCTTTCCTTCCGACCGTGGAGGGCTTTCCAAGAATTTCACGAATCCGCTCCAGATCGCCGCCTGTGCCGCTGTCGACGACCCGGATGACCAGCTCATCTCCATGTAGCCGGGCCTCGACCAGAATATGGCCGGTTCCGCCGCTCGTATTTAATCCGTGCGAGATCGCGTTCTCGGCCAGCGGCTGCAGCGCGACGCGCGGAACCAGCATATCCGCCGCGGCCGGATCGAGGTCGAGCCTCCAGGTAAACGCATCCTGATAGCGGTTGCCCATCAGGATCAGATAATTTTTCAGGCTGTCCATCTCCTCGCGCAGCGGAATCAGGCGCCTGTGATCAGAAAAGGTTCCCTTCAGGAGCCGCGCCAGCGCCAGCAGAGACTGGGTCGCCTGCTCTTCCATGTTCATCTCCACCAGAAAGCGGATCGAAGCCAGCGTATTGTAGAGAAAGTGCGGATTGATCTGCGCCTGCAGCGCCTGAAGCTCCAGCACGCGCTTCTCCTCGTCCCGCTCTCCCAGCTGAGTAATCAGATCCTGGATCCGGTCCATCATCTCATTGAACTGTATGCCGAGCTCTCCAAACTCGTCCATCGCTCCAATTTCAGTTCTGACGTTCAGATCACCCTGGTAGATCGTAAGGATATCGTCTTTCAGCTTGCGCACCGGACGGCTGATATAGTGAGAATTGTAGACGGACATCACCACGGCGAGCAC
Source organism: uncultured Lachnospiraceae bacterium (assembly GCA_947626965.1). GTDB lineage: Bacteria > Bacillota > Clostridia > Lachnospirales > Lachnospiraceae > Choladousia. The sequence continues at coordinate 9,419 of CANQUH010000037.1, read as the reverse complement.
AAAATACACGGCGGCCAGAGCGAGAATCAGGATATAATTGCGGTAGCCGCTCCACGCGCGGTTCTGCATCGGCGTGTACATAACTGTCTTCCATCCGGTCGCCGCGTTCGTCACAAAGCAGAGCTGCGCGTTTGTGTCTCTCATATCCGCTGGAAAGTAGCCGCGGCTGTTCCCGCTCAGTTTTTCATAGTAGGGCTCATCCGCCAGACTGGTTTTCGTCATTCCCTCATCCGTACAGGCTATGACCACACCCTGCTCATCCATCAGAAAGATCTCCTGTCCTGTCTGCATGCTCTCCCGCAGCAGCGAGAGAATGGCATCCTCCGGTATGTCGATATTCACCATGCCGATGCCGCGCCCGCTGTGAAGATTTCTGATCAGCCGGACCGCCTGAATCACGCTGTCTCTCTGCAGCCGGGAAAATTCCCCGCTCCGGCAGGTAGGGATAAATTTCATGCTGCTCGTCCCGGAAAGCTCGTCATACCATGCCTCCTTCTTGACCTGTCCGTAATCTGGATGGCTGCGCGCAGCTCTGCCGGACTCCTCCGCGGACCAGTTCATCCCGTTCTCACCCAGAACTTCCATAGAATAATACTGATCGCGGTACCGGATCCTATTGTCATGAAGCAGTTCCTGCACCTGACTCATACTCTGGAAGCGGTCGTACCCACTGTCAAACTCTTTCCGGGAAATCAGATGATTGATCTCCTCATTCCTGTAAAAAAAATCGGACCCGATGATAATGTCGTGGAAAATATTGTCAAGGCCGGTGTCTATCTGATTTAAGATCACCAGGCGCGACTGATTCAGACGCCTGTTCCCGTCGCTGTTGACGACGTACAGGAGCAGGGACATTAAAATAAGACATGGAATCACTGAAAAAATCAGATTTGAAAACAGTATCTTTTTCTGCAGCTTCAGATTTTTTATTCGCTGTTTTATCTTCATACTCGCTCCGATCATCTGGAATGCTGTCATTTGCTATAGTATATCCATCTCACCGTACCGTAATTCTGTTAAAAAGTAAACAAATTGAATCTGTGCACTTTGCCTTTGCGCGGCCTACATGCTGCGTCAACAGCTGATTTCCATATATTTCCATATGTGGGCCTGCGCATGGGCGCAGAAAGGCGGCACAGCTCACGCCATGCCGCCCGCTCTGCTTTATTTCATTTTTATCCTGCCGTTATCGGCTGCGGATTGCTGCTGTAGCCGTACACGTTGGCTCCAGCCAGGTTCGTTATATAAGCTCTTACCTTATAATAGTAAGTTTTTCCGCTCTCGGCTGTCTTATCCGTAAACGTCACTTTGCTCCGCTTCGTGATCGTCTTCAGCCTTGTATAAGTTCCTGTCTGCGTCTCCGATCTGTAAACCTGATACGCTTCCGCTCTGGCAACCTTCTTCCACGTGATCGTCGGTCTGCCTTTCTTGTTCAGCTCAAGCACAACGCCGCTGACCTTGCCCGGCGTGGTCGTAACGCTCACCTCGCTGCTGTAATTACTGAATACAGCCGGCTGTCCGTTGACATACTTGTAACCGGCTATCCGGAACGTGTACGTCTCGCCGCGCTTCTTTGTCACAGTGTAGGTTGTGATCGCCGTGCCGTCGATCGTTCGGATTGTCTCAAACGGGCCTGTTTTCCCGGTCCGCATGTAGATCCGGATGCCGTCCGCATTTGCGGGATTCTGCCACGTAATCGTGATCTTCTTCGACGTGCGCGACGCCGCTGCCGCTTTCACCGCGGGCGGTGCGTCGACGGTCTTGACCGGCGTCTGAATCGTCTTGACTTCTCCGTACTTTCCGTAGGTCTTATTTCCTTCGTCGTCCAGCTGGAACGCGCGGATCTTAAACTGGAACGTCTTGTTGTAAGCGAATACCTGCTCAAACTCCGTGCCGTCCTCCGCCATTACCGTCGCGATCAGTTTCGCCTTTCCGTTGTCCTTGACCTTGCGGATCTCGTATCCGTCAGCTCCCTTTATCTCCTTCCAGCTGAAATGCACATAAGCAGATCCAGCCAGCGGACTTGAAAGTTTCAGCTTCGGATCCTTCTTTTTGGCAAACGGTCTGGTTTCCTCCGGAAGTTCTGTCTCCGGCGGATCAGACGGCTTCTCCGTCTCTTCCGGCTTCGTGTTGTCGCCGGAATCGCTGGTATCCGGCTGAATCGGCTCGGTCTGAGACGGTTCAGTCTGAGACGGATCACTTCCCGATTCGGTCTGGATCGGCTCACTCTCTGACTCTGTCTGGGTCGGTTCGCTCTCCGATTCGGTCTGAACCGGCTCGCTTTCCGACTCTGTCTGGGTCGATTCGCTCTCCGACTCTGTCTCACCCGGTTTTGTCTCCGGCTGATTTCCGCCCGGATTTGACGGTTCTGTCTCCGGTTTCTTCTCCGTTTCTGTCTCGCCCGGATTTGACGGTTCTGTTTCCGGTTTCTTCTCTGTTTCCGTCTCTCCGATCTCAGGTCCGTTTTCGGAAAGCAGTCCTATTTCTATGCGGTAATCTTCCGTCGTCGGGAGGTCAGCAAGTGTAAGCGTTCCCAGACGAAGCACTCCCTCGCTGCTTCCTTCCTCCGCCGCGGGATTTGCCGCCGAACCCGACTCCAGAATTATCGGAGCCACGTTCGTCAGGTGGAGCTTAAACGGCTCAAAAGCGCTAGCCGTCACATACTCCAGGACCGCCGCCTCCGATGACTCACTGATCTTTGCAGCCGTCCCGGAAAGATCTTCCGCAATGGCCGCCGCTCCGCTGCCTGTCACCGTTTCTTTTGCGATCTTTTCAAAAATCCCGGTAGTACCGGAAAGCGTGATATCAATCATGTACACTTTCCCGTCTCTGGAAACCTTCACACTTTTCACCTGACTGGCAATGTTCTCATTGAATGTAAAAGGACTTTCGCTTAAATTTGAAGTTTCCACATCTTTAATTTCCTCAAAGGATCCTTCTTTCATTGTCCACGTCCCTTTTTCCACTTCGACAAAAAGCTGAAGCCGGAGGGATGTGATACCTTTTGCTATGCCATCTTCAATATCGAGATACAGATTTACGTTATTACCGTTCGCCGTGAATATCGCTCCGCCGGTGTCCTTTGCGGACACCGCCAGCGGAGAAAGAGACGCGAGCAGAAAAACGGTCATAAGCATATACCTTACCCATTTTCTCATTACTTACTCCCCCCTTCTATTCAGTCACACCGGGAATTTTGCCGCCCGTCAGCGAAATCTCAGGCAGGCTGTCCGGAATCTCATACAGGATCGTATCGCTGACAAGCCTCTGGCCTGCAAGTGTCTGAGCATTGTCCACGCGGTAAAGCTCTGCACGGACACGATTGCCGTTTTCCTTAATCGCTTTAAGAGCTGAATCGCGGTTTGCCTCTTTCACATAATATACCCAGGTACCGTCCGATGTAGTTCCAAGATTGCCTTTCTCCGGAACTTTCGCCAGAATTACCTGATCCGCTTCCACTCCGGTCTTATCTTCGTTTACGCCAACCACGTTGCCGGCCTTGTCGTAAAGTATTACCACGTTGAACGCAGGATTGCCCGTGTAGCTTCCCGCAAAGATGAGAGAACCTTTCGGAATTACATAAGCGTTCCCTTCTTTGTCCGTTCCGGACGCATACGTGTAGTCTTCCTTCAGTATTCCAATGACCGTCTGACCGGACTCTGACCCGTCGTCCGCTGACTTAAATTCCACATTATCTCCGGACGGTCCGCACACTTCAATCTCACTGATGGAAACAGCCTGATCGTACACAAGTTTCACGTATCTCGCTGTATAAGTGCCGATCCAGGATCCTACCGCTTCTTTTTCCGCAGCGTCAAACCAGATCGTAGTGTAAGGATCCCCGTTCTGGCCTTTCACAATGGCTTCGCCCGTGATGCCGCTTTCCTTTACATTGGTCCACTCTGCATCTTTGGTCTCCTTGACAAATATTTTTGTCGGAGCAGCCGTTCCGATGTACCTGACAGAAGAAATGCCGCTCGCCTGATGCATGTCGATCTCAATATCTCCGCCGGAGGTGCTGACGTAAGTGGTGCCGCTGTTTCCGTCGATCGCCTGCGTAACGCTCTGCACTTTTGCAGCTTTCACTTCCACAGGCTTCATGGACGCGTCATAGTAGCAGCCGCTGTCCGGATCCGCATTGCTCTTTACGTCATATTCTCCGTCTCCTGTCGGATTAACCGCCACGTAATCCTCTTTTGAGGTCATCGTCGTCTCAATCGACCATTCATCTTTATTCAGAGCTCCGCCAGTCTTGATCTTCACGCTGCCTGCATCCGCCGCTTTCGAGTAGTTCAGAAACTTGTCGACCGCTCTGACCTTGTAGTACATTACACGGTTGTTGATTGTGGACACGGTATCCGTATAGACGGAACCTTTCTCCGCAAGCTGGAAGCCCACAACCTGCTCCTGCTTTTCGTCCAGCTGTCCTCTGTCATACATGCCGCGGATGATCTCATAGCCGAGGAGATCATCTCCTGCCGTCGTCGAGATGTTGATCTTTACCACATTGTTCTCTGCCGTTGCCTTTGCCGTAACAACATCCTTATCCTTAACTGTACTTGCCGCGTCCTTATGAGCTACTCTGTAATCTCTTGCGCCATCGTTCACATAGTACAGAGCTTTCTTGGTAGGTTCGCCGTACAGCTTCGCATATTCTTCTGTCACCGCGTCCGGTATCATGCCCCAGCGCTCAAAGAACGGAAGGATGTTCTCGTTCGCCGCCGCACACGCAAGGCGCATCAGAGTCTGATCCACATTGCTGTCAATCGTCAGCTTATGCGGAGCTTTCTCCGGATTTCTCGCGTAGGTATCCACACGCGCGAAGAACAGACTCTTAAACATTGTCTCATAGTCATCATCGCCAAAGATGTATCTGTCATCTTTGCAGTCGTATTTCTGACCCGCATACTTATAACTGGCCTTCGTGTCTGTAGTATAATCGTCGTACGCCAGATGAAGCTGCCAGTACAATCCGAGCTGCGTTCCCACGTTGGAGGAACGTCCTTTCGCTCCGGATGTCACCTTTTTGTAGATATCCTCATAATCAAAACGTGTTCCGCTCGTGGCTTTCGTGAGCAGCTGCGCGAAGTAGTTGTTCGTGATCTCCGCAATCGCGTAGACGCCCTGGTTGATGTCATGCCCGATCTCATGGGCGACGCCCCAGCCAAAGCTGTCCCAGCTCGCCGCTCCGCCTGCCATCTTCGTCTCCGGATACTCCACGCCGATGTGGTTGCCCGACGCGTACATGAACGCACCGGAGAACATCGTCATGTAACGGATATTCAGATGCTGAACCGGAAGCGCGTTTCTTCCTGTTCCCTGCGCATTTTTATTTGCGGCTGTGTTATTGCTCAGACCCTTGTGCTGGTAGAACAGCTTCATGGTCTTTTCCATCGCGTCCAGAGAGGCCTCCAGTTTCTGGGCCGATTCCGCCACGCTATTGGACTTAATGCCTTCCCACACCTGAAGGGCAGGCACAGAGTACATCATATGCTCCATCATCAGATCCGTCGCGTTCAGGAAGCAGTTCCTCTCATTGTACTCAAAGTTTACATTGACTTTCCACTTGTCTCCGGCCGACGCAATAAGTTCCTCATGCTTTGTCGGAATTGTATTCACATAATTCTTCAGTTTCTCGACGTAAGCGGCAATCGCAGCTGTCTTCTCCTCCCCTGTCTTCTTGTAGATGTTCAGCACAGGGATATCCGAACCGCCGGAAATACGGATCGTATACTTGTCGGAAGCATTGCCCCCTGTATAGGCGACGTAGAGCTGGCCTCCGCGCTCTCTCATCTCATTCCTGATCTCCGGAACCGTAATTTCATTGCGGCCGACTTTCAGTGTTATTTCAGAGCTGAGTCCGTCGGACTGTGCATGGTACTGTGTAAATACCATCTTGAGATCAGACGTCTCTCCAAAGCACTTTGTGTTGTGTCCCACGTACACGACAAGCGTCTCTCCCGTGGCCGCGACCTTGCCGAGCGGCTGCCACGCGTTCAGACCGCCAAAACCAAGATGACCGTCTTTGGCTGTGGTAAGACGGGTATCCACCTCCAGCGGAGCCAGACCTGTCTCCTTCAGAAGTTTCTCCGCATAATCAAGCTCAAGCTTCAGAGAATCATACAGCGGATGCAGTTCCCCTGTCGCCGGATCCTTCTCCTCAAGAGCCGTGCGCAGCTCCGCGATCAGGGCTTCATCCACCGGCTTATTCAAAAGCGGGTGCGTGCTGTTCAGAGTGATATGCATCTCGTCCGCGTACAGGGCCATGATATTATTGTACACATCATCGCTGGTATGGAAGCGGATCTCCGCCACCTTCAGCCAGTATGAATAAGCGCCCCTGCCTGTGCACAGCTGAATCTTGTTCGCCGTGATATCCCGGTTGAATTTTACAATATAGAACTTATTTCCATGTTCGTCAGTCTTTATAATGATGCTTCCAGGTATGACCTGTCTCTGCGTTCCGTTTTCCGTATTCCAGTAATAAACCGACGCTCTGCTCGGGTCGTCCTTTCCGATATCCAGCGCGGAGAACGTCAGATAACCCATATCATAATCCTGGTCAAGCTGAATCGTGATGCCTTTCTCATAACCGCCCGGGCCGTAAACCACGCCGTCTTCCCAGTCGTATCTGGTCCAGTAGGACTCATAATTGTTGTCCACGGTGCCCCATGCCGTATACTGGCTTATCTTCGGATCCGGATTTCCTTTTCCGCCTTCTTCATCCAGAGGGCTCTGCACCATCCGGGTTGCTCCCGACTCGCCCTGTCCGGCCCAGCCTCTCCATGCTCCCGTAATATGCGGAGTCACCACGCCGACCGCATCGTTTTCCGGCAGATTGATCGCATGGTACTTCGGCAGCTGCGGAACATCCACGGAGGTCGTCTTTGCTTCCTGGATTTTATCCGTGGACGGAGGATTCTGTCCCCAGCCCAGATCATTCCATCCGATGACATACACATAGTAGGAAGTGTCGTCCGGAAGTCCCGTGATCGTATAGCTGGTCGCAGTGATTCTGTCCTTCCCGGACTTCTCAATCTCCGCTTCGCTGGTATCCTTCGGATCCGCCGGCACAAATCCTGCCACTACCGGCTCATAATCCGCCGCGGACTTTTCTTTATAGTATACCATGTAGCCGTTGGCATCCTTCATATCCTTCCACGACAGGCTCAGAGATCTGTATCCTCCCGTGACCTTCAGATTATCCACCGGATCCGGCTTGCCCTCCGGCTTTGGAATCACCGTTACAGGATCCGACCACGGACTGCTCCACTCGCCGTTGACCGAGCGGACCCGAACCGTATACGGCGTGAAATTCTTCAGACTGTATTCATTGATCGAGACGACCAGATACTCCGTACCAGGTACATATATAACCTGCGTCTGCACGGCATCCGTCTTCTTCACGTGGCCCGTGACCTCGATCTCATATCCCGTGACGTTTACTTCGGCTCCCCATGTCAGGGTAAACTCTTCGTTGGCAGGAGTTCCCGCAAGTCCCTTTGGTATATTCATCTCCGGCTCCGGAATCCTCTGCGCCATATCATTGACAAACTCGACCTTCGCGATATCGACCAGATCTCCGGTACCCTTCGTCGTATTTGTGATCTTAATCGTTACTTTCTTGACAGCGATCTGCTGTCCAAAATCCAGGACAAGAGATCCATCTTTGGCTACGCTCGCCCTCGCTCCTGTGGCCTCTATTACCCGCAGACCGTTCTCCGTCGTCTCTTCCGCCGGATCTGCTCCGGACGGATCCATAAGCTCCGCCGGTTCCATCTCATCCGACACGGCATTCGTTCCATTCGCCGCCGTTATATCCGGAATCTCATCCTCTGCCGGGAGCGACGGTATTTCTTCTTCCATATTCTGACTATAATCCGTTCCGGATAAGGTTTCTTCCGCCGGAAGCGCCGATGCTTCCTCTTCCACCAGCACGTCCTCCGCTTTGCCCGACGGATCATCCGCAGTCACTGTGACTACGGTATCTTCCACAACTTCCGGCTCCGCATAATAAATGGTGCCCGGTGACGGTGTGTTCATCGGAACCCTGTAGATCACTTCTTCAGTCTCTTCTCCATTATCAATGATCCCTGTGACATCCACGGTACCATCACTGCCAGGCGCCTGAATCGTCATGCCTCCAAGCTTCGGAAGATTTTCAATGTTCGTCCCTTCCACTGCAAGGTCAAACGACACCTGTACAGGATTATCCTCTGTAATTTTCCCTCCGTTCGCAGGTTTCAGCGTGACAGGCGCCGCCGGGGCCCCGCCTTCCTCCGCGCTCGTAAGAAGAGCATTCAAATCTCCCGTAACCGCTGTGTTTTCATCCGCTTTCACAGCCAGAGGAAGCTGCTGCTTCTCCACCGTCGACAGCGGTTCATCATTCTCCTTATAAAAATACAGACTCTGAACGGCAATCTGCAGATCCGCAGTATCCACTATGCCATTCTCGTTCAGATCGGCGTCGATATTTCCGACATCCTCTCCATGAAGCGCCGCAAGAATCTGGTCAATATCGTTGTGATCGATCTTCCCGGCATTCTCCACATCTCCCAGCCTCAGCCAGCCGCTTCTGCACGTCGCTTCTCCGTTTACTGTCGGTACCTTTACCGGTTCGGACCGCGCCGTACTGATATTAAGCTTTACAAGCTCACGGGTGCCTACCGAGATCGCCTGCTTGTAGCTGGCAAACTTAGGGGCATTCACCTCAACCGTATAATTCCCCGGAGTCACATCGAGCCGAACAACACCTTTCGTATTGTCCTTGTCGAGCTTTACCGTCCCGCTCTTATGCTCAGTGCCGTCCTCCTTAAGCGCAGCCACCGCCACTTCCAGACCTTCCTCCGGATAAAACAGAAGGCCGGACGCCACCGTCACTTCCACATGCCCTGTAGTCTCGATATCGGAGGCCGCGGTCACATCTCCTGCGGAAGCATCATCAATCTCCAGGACCTCCCCATCAAACAGTCCCTGTGCATCTTCCGGCAGTTCAGCCGCCTCGTCCATCTCCTCCGCGATACCGTTTTCCCCGACAGAAGGAACGATCTCAATCTCATCGATGATCGCATCTCCAGTCAGACCATCTGTGTTCCCCTCATCCATCACCGCGCCGCCGTCACCATCCAGGGACAAATCCCCGTCTTCTCCTGACACGTCCGGAACGGTCAGCGTATCCCCGGGAGATACTTCTTCCACGATCCCCAGGTCCACATCCGATCCCGTATCCGCTGTGAACGCGTCTTCTGCGGACACGTCTGCCACGGCGCCTCCGCCGTCCGCCAGAGTGATCACGCCGTCCGGCTCCGCTCCCAGAGCCATAATTGCGGACCCCGGCAGCGACTGCACCAGCATACATCCGGTCAGCAGCATTGCCAATAATCTCTTCATGCTCTTACCTCTCTTTCCCCTCTTTTTTC
>CANQUH010000036.1 GCA_947626965.1 uncultured Lachnospiraceae bacterium | reverse complement strand
CAATCTGCCATCAGCCTTTTTACAGTCGCAAGCGATATCTGCAGTTCCTGTTTTAGCTGGGCCTGTGTAACCGACGAATCTGCAGTATCAGCTTCAGAACTCTGGCATCACTTTCAGAAATGGTATCATTGGTATCACGTTTGGTACCATGTTTGGTATCATTGGTGTCAGGTTTGGTATCATGTTTGGTGTCATTGGTGTCAAATTTAGTCTCATATTTGGTATCATTATATTCCACATTTACAGACTCGCCCGAAAACAATGTATCTTCTTCCATTATTGCCCTCTATACGCCCTTTTACATTTTACCATGCCAATTTCTATCCACATCCTTAAATAAACATATTTTTCAGCATAACCTTTTTGATATCCTTCAATTCATCACACTTACGCTGATGAAGCATGATAAGGTCGTCGAGGGAGGTCAACCACTCACCAATTTTTCGTTGCTCTACTATATCTGGATATGGAACAGGCATTTCAAAAAAGAGATTGTCTTTTATTGAAAACCTATCTGAACGTGCGCCAGAATCCCCGTTGAACCTCATAAATGAATGCCAGTAGACACTTTTGAAAAACTGCTCAAGGTATGTGGTATCCACGTCATGTGTTCGAAACACAGTGTAAAGAGGCGACATTACTCCAATCCTGCCTAATTTGTTGCGGTTGATAGGACCAACAGGCGCAGTTGCCGATACACGCGGATTATAAACGAAGTCTTCTTCACGAACAACATAGTATCCGTCCAAGCTCTCCATTTTAGAAATACCGCGGTCGAAAAAGTCCCGCTGGCTAATGACGCCAAACTCCGCCGAGTTAGTAAATGTTTCAATATATAGTAGTCCTGTATTCTTCTCAATCACTTTGTTGGCAATATCCCCGAGCTTACGCTGTTCCCAAATATCAGTAAATCCAGAAAATCGAATCTCAGGAATCTTTTCCCCCTTTTTCGGAAACATTTTTTGAAGCATAAAGCTCTTTAATTCTTTTGTCTCATTAACCTTACGCTGATGAAGAGTGACAAGCGTGTCAAGCCTTGAGAAGAATAAGCCTATTTTTTGCTGTTCTTCTATGGAAGGCATTTTCATTTTGCACTCACAAAGTTTATCATAGTAAAAGTATAAGCGCACACTACCCTCTTGCAAACGTTCTATCCAATCTTGAAATTCCTTTGTCTTAAACCAGTGCTTTAAGAAATTATCATCGGTATGTTCATCAGTCTGAAAAACCTCATAAAGTGAACTAACTATGACGTTTTCAGTACCTCCATAGTAGCCCAATGAACCTACATTTATTCTTGCAGGATTGTATGCAAATGAGTGAGGTTTAACAATAATATACATCTTTCGGTCAACATCTTTCATGTATCCGAAATCATCATGAGCCTCACTTTGAGCAACAAAACCTTGACTATTTGTTATGGCATAAGGCTCTAAATCAAAGTCATTTTTGTTTCTTTCTCCTGCCGAAAACGTAAAATCACTGAACTTACGCTGTTCCCAATCCTCCAAAAATCCTTTAAATCTTATCTTTGGTGTATTCGCCATAGCTGCTACTCCTCCCCAAGGATCTTCATAAGCGCTTCAACAGCCTCTTTCGTCCCCGAATTATCAAAAGTCAATTCCCCAAGCATTTCCAGCAAAGTATGATTGGTTTCCTTTATTTCTCTGTCCGTTTCCTTCATCTGACTTGAAAGCTGCTTTAAGTCTATCTCTTCTTCCTCTTCACTTGTATCAACATATCTCGGGATATTTAGATTGAAATCATTTGACCCAATCTCTTCATATGAGGCAAGGTATGACATCTTTTCGACAGTTTTTCTTTCATTATAGAGTTCCAACACTTTATCAATATGTTCTTCATTCATTACATTCTGTTTCTTTTCCTTCTTATACAGGTCCGAAGCATCAATAAACAGAACATCCCTTCCTTCCCGATGCTTTTTCAGCACAATGATACAGGTGGGAATCGTCGTGTTGTAAAACATATTGGCCGGCAGTCCGATAACTGCATAGATAGAACCGTTTTTTAACAGGATTTTTCTTATTTCTCCTTCCGATGCTCCTCTGAAAAGAACCCCATGAGGCAACACGATTGCCATTGTCCCCGTCTGCTTTAAGTGATAAAACCCATGAAGCAGAAACGCATAATCCGCTTTAGATTTGGGCGCAAGTTTTCCGCCATAATCCATAAATCTCTCATCCTGTTTAAAACCTTCCGCCGCAGACCATCTCGCGGAATAGGGCGGATTCATTGTCACCACATCAAATTCTGTCACTTCATCCACAGGCCAGTCGGCATCCAGAGTATCACCGTTTCGCAAGTGCTGATTTTCCGGAAATACTCCGTGCAGAAACATATTCATTCGTGCAAGGTTGTAGGTAGACGGCATAAGTTCCTGTCCGTAATATTTAATATAGTCCGGTTCCTTCGAATAATTTCTGCAGCTGAGCATCAAAGAAGCAGAACCCATACATGGATCATATACCTGTAGTCCCCTCTTACTTTCCTGTCCGGTCATTGCAATACGGCATAGAATCTGAGCCGGACCATGCGGAGTATAAAATTCTCCTGCCTTTTTGCCTGTCTCAGACGCAAATTGTCCAATCAGATATTCATATGCGTTTCCAAGCACATCGCCTTCCGCGTGAATCAGATCCGCACCATCCAGAACTTTGATCACCTCTGCAATGGTGGAACTCTGTTTCTGGTCCCCCGTTCCAAGCCTGTTGGAATATAGATCGACATCCGCAAATAATCCGTTAAATAACTCGTCCGACTCCTGAATACGATTGAACGCCTCCTGCAGTTTTTCTCTGCTAAATACATTGTTCTTTGCGCTGTTTAGAATACTTACATACGTCATATCCGGATACAGCGTATAATGCAGCGAGTCCTTCAATTCCTGAAGAAGTTCCTCTGCGTCGTCAGACTTCATTACTTCCTCATACTGCGCCTGTGCCTCTTCCAGGCTGTCAGGCGTCTCGTCATTTAAAAGATCATACACCTTTGCCAGATAAGAATCTGACAAATATTTATAGAAAATCAGGCCTAACAGATAGGTCTTGTATTCATTGGCATCCATTTTTCCTCTGAGGACATCCGCCCCGCTCCATAATACGGTGAGCAGGTTCTTGCTTTCGGCCATTACTGATCCCCCCTTATCTTAAATTTTTTGACTCATCAACTACTTATTCGATTTCTTCTCTTTAACAGTAAACTAAGGCTTTCTCCCAAAATGTGTTTCTTTTTCTCATCTTTTTCAGTCTGATATTTTCTTTCCAGCTGTAATGCCATATAATCCAATCTTTTTGTCTCATAGTTCAGATGAAGCGCTTCATAAAACCGCCGTATAAACTCATCATTCTGATATGTACTGCGGATCCGAATATAATAATCTCCATCTCTTTCAAAAACAGCCGCTATATTCCCATTGTCTACATTAAGCAATTCATCATAAGGCGCTTTGATTGTGATTCCTCTTTTTCCCCGATTGCAGGAGGTACATGACCATACAAGATTTTCCATCCTGCCTGCTTTTATTCTTCCTTCCGTTGTATCCGGGAAAGAGGCTTCATTTATATAATGATCAATCTCAAATGATTCTGTTGGCAATAATCCCCACAAAGCCCCGCAATATGCACATTTATCATTATAGATTTTCGCAAACTTTTCATGATAGATACTTCCTCGTTCACGCACTTTATTATAAATTATCTTAGTTCTTGAAAGATTCTGTTTAATTTCATCTTCCAGATCCTGTTTCTTTTTTTCCACATCCTCTAGAACAGGACAACATACGGTATTTCTGTAATCTTTATCGACTGTCATTTTTCAGCTCCTATCCAATATTCTGAAAAGCTGTAATTAACTGATCAATATCTTCTTTTGACAGTTCATTATAATCACTGATTCCATTCAGAGAGTCAACCGTTCTTTCGATCAGAAATTTCTCAATTCCCTTATTGCTTTCCAGCTTTTTTGAAATATTACGAAATGTAATCACCTTCTGTATACTCTCATCTATTTTTCCTTTTAGTACTCGATCATAATATTCTCCGGATTTTTCTGAACCGCCACTTCTGTATTTAGGGATAATATCAAAATCCTTATTTTCTCCATTCTGTGATATCACCAGAACCTCAATAAACGGATAAATCTTTCGCAAAATCATTCTAAATTCTTCGCCGGAAAATTTTCCTTTATGTTTTATACTGTCATTTTCAAATAATTTAGAATCTATCAAAATAACATTCGCCGATGTTACTTTTGGGGAATCCAACAGACTTTCATATCCTTTTTCCGCTTCAAATTGAACTTCTTTATATTCTACATCATACATGTCATTCCGATAATCGTCATCCAGGTAAGCTGATATTGCTTCATCACGATCATCATCAATATAAACAAGATTTATTTTTTCTTTTATCTTCATATCTTTTCTCCAATTACAAATTCTATCTTAAAACCATCTTGTCCTTCAATTTTAGTTATTTCTCCACCTGTGTTAATAATCGTATTGTTTACAATCCACATCCCGATCCCATGCCCTCTTTTCCTCGAAGTTTCATGCACTTCCAAAATACGCATCGGCTCAGGTCTGTACTTCGCTGGAAGTCCTCTGCCGTTATCTGCATATATTATTTGAATATAGTCTCCTTTTTTCCTGACACTAATAGCAATTTTCAATTCGCTTTCCGCGTCATTCTGTTGGATACTGTTCAGAATCAGATTATCAAATATTACTCTGAAAATATCTCTAGCACTTTTGAACTCCAGGCCTTCCTCCATGCACAACTGGATATCAATCCATGAATAGTCTCTTTCCCAGGAAGATTTTATGTCCTCAAAAAGCTCCTGCATAACAATGTTCTCCGGCAAAAACTGTTCCTTCTCAGATTCTGCCAACATTGTATCCATAAATGTAATCATTTTTCTATTGATTTTTTGATTTTTCTGCAACAGAGCTGGAACGTCTCTGTGTATAAACTTCCTGTTCTCTATATCGTTTACAATATCCCAGAGTTCATATCTTTTTAATGCTTTAATAATATAATCAATATTTTCATCGATACTGTTTCTGCTGTTATACATTTCATGTGCAATGGAAGTGGCTTTTAAGCCGGAAGTGGCAAGTGTATTCAGCAGACGTATATCATACCGATATTTTTTTTCTGTTTCGTCAATTTGCTTTCTGCCTGTTTTGTTTTCTAAGTTCATTATTTTCAAAGCATCTGCCAGTTGCTTTACCTCAAACATGGAATATTTTGTTAAAATTTCCGGTGTTTCTATTACCTCATCAATAATTCTCAAAGACTTTTTCTGCTTTGGTTTATTGCTTTCCGCAATACTGCGAATAATCTTTTGCCGATATCTTTCAAAACAAGCTATTCCTGAAATAATAATCGAAACAAACAGTTTATATATATCGTTGTCAACCAGCCCCTGTCTATTCATTAAATCAACCAGCCCGGCATTCTCTTTCTTATCAATCATCACTTTACCAGTGATCTGATTTTCGCGTACCCGCCAAGCAATAGTACGATGAGAAGCGGCTACGGAGGACAACCTGGATCTTTTTCCAAATCCAAGCCAGTCCTTTTTCCCTTCATATGACGATATACTGAATGCATTTCTGTACAGAATAACGCCAGCATCAAGCCGTTTCTCCAGTATCCTATACTTATAGTAAAACTTTTCCGCATCAATTGCAGATGGATTTTTTAAAGAAAAATACATCTCTGCTGTGAAATCTCCTACACTTGTCAGAAGTTCTTTCCACTCTTCATCTGCAGCCCCCTCTGATACTTCCTCTTTTATATCCGCCAGTTCATCCGTCATATTTATTTCTATTTTCTGTGCTTCCAGATTTATTCCCGGACAATGTATTTTTGCCTCTTCCTTAAATTCATCTGACTCTATATCACATACAAGCGTCTGTGAATCAGCAGAATAATGCAGTCTGATTATACTAACACAATTGATTCCCAGCTGAATTTTGTCAAAATATTTTGTTACATTTTGCCGGTTCCTTTTATATTCTACCTGGATCTGCATCTTATCATCGTTATAAGTTCTGGACAAAAAATCCCTCAAATTGCGTACCCGCGACTCTGTCCAGTTATCCCGAAGATTCTCAATCTCAATCCTGGTGCCGCTTTTTTCCAGCGCCTGATACGTTTCCAACGTATTTGTATTCCAGTCAGTCTTCCACAAAACACCATCCTGACCATCCATTTTTGAAAGAACGCAGGCCCTGGCCCCCAAACGTGCTATGGCAAACCTGCCAACCCCCTTGGATCCTGCCAGAACTCTTGCCGATTCGCCTTTTCCCATGATATATTCTTTATCACTTTTTCCGATATGCATCCATGCATCAAGTATTTTCTGTCGATTCATTCCAACGCCATCGTCCTCGACAACGATCTGATCTTTGGAAATTATAACAATAACATTTGCTGCCTGAGCATCATACGCGTTTTTAATAAGTTCTAGTACTGCAGATTCTTCATTTGAAAAATTCTGTATCCCCAAAATTTCTGCTATCGTACTATCCTCAATTACGTATTCCAATTTTTCCATGAATTATCCCCCGAATCAATATCCAGCATTTTTAAAATTGTGATGATCTACGCGATTTCTATAATCCTTTAATATTATCCAGGCAGCCTCCGGTAAATTTAATAATCTATATCTTTGAAAACATTGAAGATCGCCTTCATATCGCCTCTGTGCTGCCGGACGGTCTGTACCGCAATCTCCGCCGCCAGCTCATTTGGAAAATGAAATTCTCCTGTGGATATACAGCAGAATACAATGCTCCTGACTCCGTTTTCCCGCGCAAGCTCCAAGCAGGAACGGTAGCAGGAAGCCAACAGCTCCCTGTCTTTCTGTGTAACTGCCCCGTAAATGATCGAGCCTACTGTGTGGAGCACATACGGCAGGGCAGATTATAGGCCGGCGTGATCTTTGCCCTTCCTGTCGGCTCCTCGTACTCCTGCTCTTCCATAAGTTCTGCGCAGGCAAGTCTGAGCTGAATCCCTGCATAAGTATGGATACAGTTTTCTATTCCATTTACCTGTCCTGCCAAAGCACAAAATCACTCTTCTTTGCATCCGTGATGCCCGACTTCAGAAAATGCTCATCGAACAGGCGGATGATCAGAAGCCCTTCTTCTGAAGCCATGAAGTCATAAAAAATATCCTCATACGCGGCATACCGCTTACAGCAGGCTTCCTCCCGATTTCTTTCATTCTATCATTAAAAGTCTCCCCTGTCATCTCAAAACTCATTCAGCGTAAATGATACCGTCCACAGTCCCTTATAGCTGGTATCTTTTTCCAACTTTGCCTTATACCCGGTGATATACATCTCCGCCGCTTTCACCTCCAGCGTTTCCTAGTTCATCGCCGGAGGACCGCCTGCTCCATAATACTTTAATAAATTATGATGAGAACTCATTTATAATTTCATCAATAATATCTTTCGCATTATCTATTTCCATGCTATCTATAACATTAAAAACTCGTTCAAGTATCCTTTTTTCAGTATTTGAGAGTTTTTCAATAGTATTTAATGCCTTATAAGAAGTTGCCCCTTTAAATTTCCCAATAAGCATATCCAGTTCTTCAAATGCAATCTCTTGAAAATGCTCATTAGTCTTATCTTTTGCAATAGATTTGGAAACAGCATCGTGCGCTGATTTTAATTTCTGTGTAATTGCCCCCTTTTGAACAGAGGTAATCCATCAATAACTTTGAAAGTTTATTCGCATCAATTGTTATTATTGTTGCCTTATTTTCCCCCGGATATGATGTTTGGAAAACCAATTGTTTACAATAACTTAAAGCCGCAAGTCGACCTATTCCACGAAATCCCCTTGATGAATCCGACGCTTTTTGCGAGTTTCCAATGCTGATAAGCACTTTTTCAGCTTCATTTTGCTCAATACCTGTTCCGTTGTCCCTGATAATTATCTCTTGCTCTGTAGGCCTGAGTTGAACAACAATTTGATCCTCTCCAATCCTTATTATGCCTTTTTCTATAGCTGTATCTATGGAATCGACGCTATTCTGTATATATTCCCTAAAAACAACATATGGATCTGAATACATACCGGAGGTTAATGATTCAAGAGTATGTTTTCCAATTATAATCTTCTCACTCATCAAGATTCCTCCAATAAATTCGATAATTTTAATTGGATGTTATCATAAATAGATTTAGAAACTTTTCTCAATAACTTTTGTCCTCTCTCAGAATCTATTGCGCTAAGCAGTTTCTTTTCAAAGTCCCCTATACACCCATACATAATTTGGGCAAGATCTGCCATCTTCAATTCTTTTATGGCCTCTTTTGCCTTTTTATGTTTATTTTCATTTAACACTTCAAGATCAATGAATCTTCTGTATACACGAATTAGTTCATAATCAATATATTCCACACCACTTTTTTTGCAAATCGCATCCCATTTGGCCATCTGCTTATCGACTGCATAGTCAACGTTCGCAAGCTTATCCATTAAATCTCGAATTCCTTTTTTCCCGAAATAATTAATGAAGTTTGTAAAAATATAATTCTGCTGAGATTCATTATCGGCAAGCGTGTCCAGTAAATCCAAATATAATTGTGGGCATTCATTAGTAATGACATCATATACAAGGTCGTATGTTGATGATTTCTTATCAATAAGCCCAAGCAGCGCAAAAAGCCTTGGTGTGGTCAAATAGAGCAAATATATTTTCTTTTGAAGTGGTGATGTTATACCCAAAACTTTCTCGGGCAAATACTCATTATCTCCTATCAGCGCAATAAAAGATTCTTTTTCATCGCCCAACTGGTCATACAACCCATTCCATAGTTCAATCTTCTTTTGGTCGCGCTCCCAACCGGCTTTCCGTTTTTCAAATTCTTCTTCCGTTTCCTTAGATTTTCCTCTTGATGTAGTACTGATCTTGCCTCTGCTGGCAATAAGTCGCTCTGGCATGCTGAGATATCTTACAAATTCATCAGATGATCTCCCAAAATCGGCCTCAAAAAAACTCCTGCTGCATACGCCTTTCCCCTGTGTCGGAACCAACATTCTCTGGACTGCCCTTAAATACTTTGCATTCCACATAGAACCAACGTAACCTCTCTCATGTGCCGACAAAGGTATATATCTCATTGGAAAAGAAAATGCAGCAACCTCTTCGCAGTCATCCGGAAGTTCACTATTTATCTTATCTTTTAAATCCAGCGTTATGCGCATGCGCTCATATAAATCTTCGGGCGTATCTGCATGATATTTTTTCCCCTTTCCACCAAAATCTTCACTGTTATAAAGAACATAGTTCGACAATTCCGTGATTCCGTTCTTTGCGCACAGTCTCAATGCTCTTTCATAAATATCTCTATCCTCGATATGGTCAAATGCAACTCTGGCTGGTCTTAGTGCAATTTCACCAAGTCTCTTCGCCTTTGCTTCATTTAAGAACAACGCATCAAGTCCCTGGTTAAAGTCAACATACCTTTTCACAACTTTTCCGGTACGAGGATTCTTATAAGCAGCACCTTTAGAAAATCCTGCAGCAATAATATCATCAATAATGTCATCGAATCTCGGTGATCTCAGAACATTATTATCCATCAAGATCAGATCCTTCTTAGGACCAAATTTTTCATCAATTGCCTTAATCTTATCCTTAATATTAATATACGGAACAAATGTCGGCTCCAACGTCTGAACCGCACAAAATCCGCACTTATTACCACACCCTTTTGTTGCGCTCAAAAAATAGGCATCATGAAAGGGATATACATAATCAATATCATCCAGCATTGAATAATCAGGTACAATCTGGTCTATGCACTCATCGCCTGGTAATCCTAGTTTGCCCGGCTCGTTCAAAAGGCCACAAACAGGCATAATTCCAGTTTCTTCGCGCATCTGCTCGGGCAGCAAGGTTGCTGCTATGCCTCCAACTGAGACTTTATCAATTGAGTCAACAAGTGTTTTAGCATATTCTATTGCTTCAATAGTAACCTTCCACTCAAATGTAAATAGTGTCGTTACGTATACTCTATCCCACTTAGTATCTGCCAGTTCCTGCGGCAGCTCTCCTTTTGTAAATCTTACATAATCATGCATAACATTCTTATGGAAATATGATATTTTCATAAGTCCCAAGGGAGGTTGTCTGCATTTGTATTTTGGTTCAATTAATAGAATATTGGCCATATAACACACCACCTATTGTATCGTAATGTTTAAAACATATAGATAGTATCTCGGTCTTGTAAGAGCAACGTACTGCTCACATAATTCTTTAACCTCTAACTCCTTGTTTTTAATATGATTGATAAATACAATAATATCTGCTTCCATCCCTTTAAAATCCTTGACAGAAAAGTAACGAATTGCATCTTCTTCAATTATACTTAAATTATTAGATTTGTTGATCCTGAACGATCCAATATACTCTTCATTGCGAATAATAGAATCTTCATAGTCACAATTTCCAAGTATAACAATTGAATTCGGAGACACAAATTCTTTCTGAGTTAACTTGTTTATGATGTTCGTCAATGCTTTCTTGCATTGATTGATATTCTTATAATCCGAATATTCAGGTTCTACTCCTAGTAAAGAATTAGCAGCCGTGTCTCTACCCAGTCCGGTCTTCTGAATAGCATTATCATAAATCCTTCCCGTATTTCTTATGTTGTACCTCAGAATCACCGGCGGATAATCTATTGCAAAGGAATCCTCAAAATCTTTTGAAAAAACATTCTGATTCTCATCAAAAAAAACATAAAACGTTGAATAGTCTTCATTCAGCAACGCTCTTATTGAAAGTCCCATATCAACATCGTAATCCTGAGCCTCATCAACAATAATGCAATCATACTTGTATTCATCAGAAATGTTTTCTATATAATCAAAAAATCCATTCCCCTTTTCGACTACGCTTTCATAATCATTCCCTAGAATTATCTTCATGAGACTATCAAAATCCAAGCAAGTAACATTATCAACATCCTTCAGCACTTCATTGTTTACATAGTTAATCAGCCCTTTACTGCAGCAAGTGAACAAAACCTTTTTTCCTCTTGCGGCTTCTTGCCTTGCTTTTTTTGCGCCTATATATGTTTTTCCTGTACCGGCTCCGCCAATAAAACGCATCTCTCTGTAGTTGTACATTGCATCAATTATGCTATCCTGTATAGCGTTTATCTTAGACAACTCTTTTTCCTTTATGGGAATAAGAGCACCAGCCGCTGCTGACAGCGAAATGCGCTTGTTTATCAAAGAAATAAAACGTTTCCGCTGCTCTGCCGAAAACGGAACCGACAGATTTCTCTTGTTTCGCCAATAATGAAAAATTTTATTAATCTTCTGTGGTAAGTTTTCAATATCACTTTTATCAATTGTAAGTTCTCGGGGGCTGCTGCTTGAAATGATTTTCTCTGAAGAATACCAGGGAAAAGCAACCGCAAATCCATACACCCCATTAAAAGACTGATGGAACTCCTCACGGAAATATTTATGAAAATGCCGCATGCTTTTTTCAGCCTGCTCATAAGGACTGCATTTGAGTTTTCTGGTAGATTCCTCACCATCCTTAGTCTCTATCAGAGACCAATGCTCTCCCTCCTGAATAATCTCTTTTCCGCCTTTCACCTCTATGGTGATAAAGCCAAAAGAGGGATCAAATACTATAAAATCTGACTCACTATCGATTCTTTTTCCTTCTTCTACTTCGAACCATCTGACCGAATAAAAGATATGATATTTTTTGTCAAGTCGATCCCTAAAAGCCTCATACATATACTTCTCAGAAGGAGTATAGTTATAGTTTTCAATATCAGCCGGATGCATTTCTGCCATAATTATTCCTCCCAAAATCCCCAATGTCTGACCGACGTTGCGCGATCAACAGAACCAATTATCAATGTACGGTCGAGATCACGATTAAAATGCTGACAAGATACCTCATTCAAAAACAAGCAGCCTGTACATGCTTTATATCTGGATGCACAAATGGGGTCAAATATGCATTTTTGTGCTCCTTGATATGCACTATCCAACCATTTATCAAAGTACGCCTCAAATATATTAAAGAGCGCACCCAAATTGAATCCCTGAGAATTCTGGCAATAAACCAATACTCCTGGGATTGACGGAAGTATATACTCTGAAATTGAATTTTTGTCTAATCCACACATACTTGCTGCACTTCTTATGAGAAGGTGGGAAAGCGTATGTATCAAATTATAGATATAATATGTTGCCGCTTCCGATGGATCAATTTTCGAAAATGTCTTAATCAGTTCAGGTCTTACATTGTTAACAAACCATAATTTAACAGCATTCTCATCATCAAAATTCGGGAGTTCATCATGATCCACATAGCTGTTTTTATCCAGCCACTTGAGGATTTTAACTCTATCGAATTCAAAAAGTACTCCTTCCGTGTTTAACTTGGTGGCATAAATGTTTTTTATACCATTATGCTCTTCCTTAAAAGCCCTAAGAACCGCACCATCACCAGGCTCAGACTTTTCTCTTGTGTATCCATAGGAACAGCTCACGAATGGAATGTTTCCACACACTTCTACTGATGAAATCGCTCTTTTCTCAGCCAGCTTTTTAAACTCTTCCGGATTTGCGTTTGTATTAAGCATTCTTGAGATGTCTTCTGCGTCATCTAAAGACGACCTATCTTTAATTTCCTTTACAAACATGTACTCAAGAATTGCTTCAGAAACTTTGGCTAAGCTTTCCGGGGAAGTAAATATTTTTGTTTTCAAATCATTAACAACAGCGAGATATTTACTGCCACAATCCTTATTTGCTACAGCACTTGCTGCATTTGCTGCGCTCGCCGGATCTAATCCAACAGCAATAAACATATTGTAGCTTTCATCATACTTCTTTTGGTAAGCCTCTGGATCAGATGTTATACCATTTGCTATAACCTCATCTAATTCGGATCTTGTTATTTTCCCAAGCCAACAGGCTACAGTCAATATGGAGCCATAATCAGTATCACTTATAAACTTTTCAACATTTTCATCAATAATATCTATAAGGCTGATACTATAAGCAAAATACTGTGATGGATCTAATGCGATTTTTGGTGACAGCCTCGTCCCGCATTGATCACACTTCTTGAACATTGGTATTTTATTTCCGCATTTTTTACATCTGAAATTATAATCGTTCAGCTTACCACTCCAGTAGATGGAGTCACTGGACTTACAGGTTCTGCAATAAACAGGGTGCTTATCCGTTGCAAACCCACATTTACAGAAATAGATCTGTCTCATTTGCTTCAATTCTACATGGCATGAACGGCACCTCTTGTACTTTTGATAACCCTCGCTATCCCTAAATTGATAAACTTTATGACAAGAAGGGCAATAAAACGTAAGTGGACTAATTTTCGCAACAATGCCCCTTTCATCACTATCATGTCTAGGATTTAATACTGTACAGTTTTCTAAGGTCAGACCATTTCCATACCCTGCGGTATTTGAAATAGCTGCTCCCTCACCTGCTGCAGTACTGAATGCTTCTATGGCCTGATTGACAACCCTGATCAATCGTCTCTTGTTAATACCATCTAATTTCTCACTATTCCACCGTGTCACACGTGCAATATAATTGTATCGTTCCTCACCCCTAACAGAGAAATCTATCCAGCTCTCTGGCAGATACTTGTATAAAGATTGAGATACACCTCTCTTCATCTGATACTTCATAGTGACCTCCAATTAATCCAACTCAATAATAAGTTGGGAATCTGTATCCCGCAGACTATTCATAATGCGATATCCCATGAGTCTAAAGCCATCGAATATAGTTTCATCACTCCAGCTTCTATCTTCGATTTGCACAAAAACATCATCGACAAATACGTCTATCTTTTGCCTATATTGATTTCCCAGATCATGAATTGTTCCATCATCATCTGTACAACCAAATGATTTATACAGCTGATCCTTTATCGTGTCTTTGTCGATCTCGTACTCCTTTATAGCTTTCTTTATATTCTTCATAAAGAACAGCGATCCAGATGTATATTGGATTTTCGGATCATAGCAGGTTAACAGTATGCCCGTAAAAATTCCTGGCAAAGTGTTATCTACTGCTTTAGATGCCCATCTGTTGATTGGTACTGGCTCCACAAGAAGATCTTTATACTTGTGCATACTAATAAAGTTCTTCAAATAACTCTGATCCGTTTCACGCGTTGGCCTGATTAGATCAACAACAATACTTGTATGTTTACGTCCTGTACGTGAATATGCCTGAATGTACTCAGCTATATTTCCGGGAATACCATAAAAGAACATTACATTAAATCGATCCGCATCTACACCATGCGAAATCATACTCGTTGCAGTAATAAGGTTCACTCCATCATAAACATTGCCGTTATTCTCGACCTCAGCCAGCACTTCCCTGACATCCTGAAATGATTCATCACCGGTCATGGCCCGCGTCTTAAACGGAATAATTCCCTCACTGCTTAATTCTTCATTTACAGGTGTTTTAATTGCTCCATCAACGTTGTTGCCATCTCTCTTCACATTATTGTATTCAAGAAAAATCCAATAATCCTTCAACAATTCAAGAGCTTCCTCTTCTGTCGATATCCCTATATTCGGTATATTCAAAACCTTTTGAGGCTCATTATAATATTCAAATACAGCTTCCCTCATATATTTAAGAGAGTAAACTACACTGTTTACAATTGCCTTCCCATAAGGTGCATATCCGAGTATCTGACGCTGAAGATCCTCCTTATCAACAGCAGCATAAAAATTCTTTTCGATAAAAGGTGATTCGCACGGGAATCTTACCGGAGTTCTGCCGTACAGGTGGTATACCTGCTCTCTGTATGATGATATCGTTGCTGTTGCTCCAATGATTTTCACATCTCGTTTCGACCTGGAAATATTCTTAATATAGTATTTAAGGAATGATTCATAATGAGATGCATACGTTCCCAAGGATTCCCTGATCAGATGGAGTTCATCCTGTATAAACAATGTCGGAGCTGGATCATACATATCCATGGCTTCAAAATCTTGTACTTCTATCTGGCATGTTTTTTCTATACATTTTTTCTTTGATGTATAGCCATGAACCGGACACTTATATTCTCCACCATTAAGAATATTTCTAAAATTAGCATTACATCCAACAATTGCCAACTTATCCACTGTACTAATGATTGCACTCGGCAAATATCTGTATATTTCACTATCAACAATATAAAGTGGAAGATCCCCTCCCGACTGACATTCAGGATTATCACAGAAGTGTACCAATCTGCTAAGATGCTCGTCTGCGCGAATATGCACGGTTTGTTTTCCACAAAATGGGCAAACATCTAAAACCCTGTGTTCATCGCGTTGTGCCTGATTCATTTCCCGATAACGAGCATATTCCTTTGCACTCATCTCATTAGGGGTATTATTATCGCCTACAAAGTAACCCAATGAGAAACATGCCGTGTCCGAGATCTCATTATCAGTTCTTCTTATCAGTTCAGCCTTTGCCAAAACATTTGCCAGTCTCTGTACCTGTTGTACTGAGAGCAAGCGGAGTGGGTATCGAAGTATACTTGTCACACCACAACTCTTCCCACGGTGGCGATCAAAAAATAAGTTAAATACTAATACGCCCAAAAAGGCTTCGGTTTTACCACCACCTGTAGGGAAGTACAGTAAAGCCATATCAGACAAATGAGTTTTAGCCTTTTCATCATCAGGCATAAGATCCCGGTCGCATGCTGCGATGTCCGGAATCATTGAAACGATAAAAACTATCTGGAATAATCTCCATGTTGAATATTTTTGGGAAGTTTCCGCAAAAGCCTTATTCATTTGCATAAAGCTTTTTCGCACAATCGGATAATTCTTCAAAACGTAAATGCCGCTGGCAAAATTCGATATTTCATCTTCAAACCCCTGTATTTCCCTGGAGAGTTTTTCTGTTCCTTTTTCTGTAAGATCTGGTGCCTTCCGTGCTTTATACTGGTTCCAAGCCTCTAACTCCTTCCTCATCTTGACTAGAATTCCTTCAAGCGCTGCTATCGGATCATCAACAAGATCAAGGAACTTAACTGCAAGACTGTCGTTCGTAATAAGTCTATACTGTTCATAAAGAGGGAGATGATTCGTCTGAAGAGCATTCTCGGCTTTTATAAACTCAACAGCACAATTATTGCTTAAAGCATATTGAGTCTTATCATATTTATAATCATCCTTAAAGAAATCTAATTCTATTGGACAAAAACTTGCATTATTAAGTTCAACTCTTATTCCCGAATTAAAAAGAGTCTCTATTGTAAACTTATCGTCTTTCCTGGATCTATGCGTCCCAGAGTAGAGCGCAACAGAGTTATTAACAAGAAAACAGGAGACCAGATAATTGGTCCCGATTTTTTTTACCTGGATGTCAAAATATACTTTCCAATTCTGATTTTGTTGCTGAACCTTCTTGTTAGCATAGGTCTTTAAAAAGCTGCTATAGTTTTCAGCCGAAAGCAGGTGCTCCACTTTTGCAGGTTCAGTGATAACCTGTGTCATTGCTTCTTCATCATTGTTTATATTTGCCTGTACTCCCTGAAGATAACTGTCCACCTCCCCATTGATACTGTGACCCTCACCTATAAAGCCATATTCTCCAGACTCATCTAAAATATCTTTAAGCCTAAAAGAAACCTGTGCATTTTCGTTCAAACTGATCTTTTTATATACTGGCACAAGTTTTATTTGATAACTAGAAAAGCTTGAAGGATTTGCTTTATATGCAGCCACAACATCTTCAAAGGATTTGTATTCGTTTTTATCGTGACTTTCATTGATTTCTCTAATCATAGCTGCGCGCTGTTCTTCTATCGTTGGTACTGCACGATAGTAAAAATCTCCTTGCGGAAACAATTTAATAACAGCATAATCCATCTCTTTTTCCGACACATAAAAATCTACGCCTATACTCTCAATAAAGGTTTTTGAAGAATTAGTGTTTTGCCCATCTGCATCATTGGCAGACATTAGTTTACCAACTAAAAGAACATTCTCCGGGTTACTTCCTATTATTCTATCCAAACCTGAGCCTGTAATTCTTCCAACAAAATTTTGCAGTATAGCTGTTGAAAGCAATTGCCTGCTTTTTTCGAGCTTATCCATTATATTTCCTCCAAATATGTTCTACTGTTGAATATCGTATCCCTATCGATGAAAAGATTTTATCCGCAGCTTCTTCCACGCCAACCGGAATTTGTTCATATGTAAATTCCATCTCAGATATTTCAAATACTTTGCTCTTGTTTTTACCACTAAATTCAAAGTATTCGTTAGCTATTGCCGCTTTTAAACTGGATCAATTCTCATGCATTGGGTACCTCCTGTTTTTCCGAGTCAGTCAACAGTTTATTGTATATAGACTGACTACTTGATTCGCCTAATATAATGTGCAAATAATCTTTGGCCCGAGTACATGCAACATATAGGTAGCTAATATTCTTTTTGAGGTTCTCTGCCTGTTCCTCATCTAAAACGCTTTCGCTTTTAAGTTTTTTCGTTTTGTCGTATGCGCCTAAAGGCTTAACTCCACAAACAACAACCGCCTGGAAATCCAATCCCAGAACTGAATCAAATGTTATAAATGAAACACCTCCATCGCCGTATCTGCCACCCCAGCTCTGGTCATTATTGTAAAGAAGATTGTACGGAATGTGCTCTCTGGCAAATACTTTTAATAATGCAGACTCTAAATAATAGCTAAGTGGTCTATATTTTCTGAAATACATAACGATTGCTATTTCATCATAAGGAACGCCTTTATCATCATGAATAGTTTTTACTGATTCGACTACCTTTTCAGCTTCAGCAGCAGCATTACCATTAAATTGCTTAATCGTAACGCCCCCACCATGTCTGACTGCTTGTCCACGCAAAAACATATCTGGATCAAATTTTTCCTCAGGATTATGCATTTTTATTAATGCTCTGGCATATTGCGCATATCGATTAATGTAATCATTGATTTCAACACAGTTTCTAAAATTCTTTTCTATTCGAATGCTCTTATTTCCACCTCTATATACAGGGTAGCCTTCTCCTGCATTCCACGGAGCTTTCCCGTGCTTTTGCCTCTGTTTTATTTCCTGCGTCTTATCACCGCAAATTACGAAAATGTGATCTCCGTTTCCTTTGTTTTCTAAAAGATTATATGAAAACTTATACCACGATGATTCAAACATCTGGATTTCGTCTATGAAAATGCCATAGTATCGGTTTTTAATTTTCCCATTTGAAAATGCTGCCATCACAGCCTGACGCCTGGCTTCTATAGCATCAACTCCGTCAGGCAAAAACAAACCATTCCGTTCAAGTAATTTTTTGCATAATCCGTCAAATGTACAACATTCAACATTTCGCTCCTGCAGGCCAGCACACTCTATGTACCATGTATATAAAGATTGAAGATTGCGATTAAAACATGTGATAAGGAATTTTTTATCAGGATTCATTTTTGCAGCCTTAAAACATTTCGATGTCAAAAGAACACTCTTGCCGCTTCCTGCACATGCCAAAATCAATTGATCGCCTTTACTCATTTTATTAACGATATTGATTTGCTCCGGTTCTAGTCGAAAAGCTCGAACAGCTATATCATCTTCTGAAACAACCAGTAACTCCTGAGACGCCCCCGGTGTACTGTTTTCATTTGTTGCTATGGCAAATCGTACTGTTGTATATTCTGGCGCTATTCTCTGCAAAATAGAATTAACATTTGTGTCACAAATTTCCATGCATTCATCCGCACACGGTACATTAGGGTTTTCCAGATATCGATTAATTACAGTGCTGAAATTATTCCTAAGTCCCGCAAAATCTTCAGCAAAAAGGCATTGATTCTCTATAAATTTCTCAACAGAATCTGGCATTCCATCAGTCAGAATATCTACCCGCTTTATTTCAGGAAAGATGCAAATATAAGCCAGTCTCACCGTCAATTCACCGTTTGAGTTCAATAGAGCTTTATTTGTCATTAATTTTTTTCCGACAGTTTTTACTGTGTTCTTGAATACACCATCCATGTATGGACCGATGAACATTGGAAAAATTGTCACATCAGTCAAAGGCAAAAATTTGCATAATACTACCCCTTGTGAAGTAATAACTGCGTGCGAATATTCTCCATTAAGCATAGCCGGATTAATTTTTAATAGAATAATCCCATAATTCTCGTCATTACTTGCATGTCTCACAAACACTTTTTCATAACGGTTAAGCTCTAACTGCTGATATTCTGAAGGATATATTTCCATCCCTTTCACCTGCTTCCCATTTAGTTCTGTTATAATCTCTGTAATAATTTCATCAACTAAAAACTGGATAATTTCTTTAAAATAATATCTCTTACTGTTTTTAGTTTATTTTTGCTCTTCTTGTCGATTCCAGAACTAATTTTGTTTATCTTGTAGTTATTACTGGAAGCAACCTGTTTAACTGTTTCTTCTAAATACTGAAAAACCTTTATCTGTGTCTCAGATTTCGACCGACAGATCCATCAAGGCATAAAAAATCTTGTATATTATAGTTATAGCACAATTGAGCTTAATAATCTATCTCTTCTGCGATCAGATTCATACCCTTTCTGCCGTTTTCTTATGATTTGATTTATTTCAAAAGGTTTTTATAAAACAGATAGTTGATCTCTGCCTCCCATAATATACCACAAAAATACGTTAAAACCAATATAAAAACCGCGGGCTGTTTTTTTATAAACAGTCCCGCGATCTTGTTCTTCGTTATCCAATCATGCCATTATTCAGATCCTGAAACATCTGTATTCTCTTTTCTTTTTACAGAACCTTTACCTTTCCGGATCCCGCGCTCCATTTGCTGTAAGCTTTGACCGTTTTGCCATTCTTCCTGTATGTTGTAAAAGCTCTCGTTCTCACATAGTATGTCTTCCCGCTTTTCAGCTTTCCTTTAGAAATATTTATTGAATTCTTTGACAGAAATTTGCTGAAAATGATCTTGCTGTCCCTGAAGTTCCTGACACTGGAAATCTGAACCTGATATCCCTTTACCTTTGATACCTTTTTCCAGGATACACTGATCTTCCTTTTACCTGTACTCTTTACATTAAGCTTTGTAATCGTTACCTTGGCCATCTCTTTTTTCGCATTCTGTTCAGCCTTGTTTTCGTTTTCAGACGGAGAAGGCTGCGCTGGCTTTGAATCCGGTATGGTTTCCGGCTCAGGAGACGGTTCCGGCCCTGGTATGGAACCTGATGTATTTTCTGATTCAGATTCCGGTTTTTTTGAAGTTTCTGTCTCTGGATTCGTTTCTCCCGGTTTTTCTGCTTCGGGCTCTGTCTCTTTTGGTTTCTCTGTCTCAGGCTCTGTCTCTTTTGGTTTCTCCGTCACAGGCTCTGTTTCTTCTGGTTTCTCTGTCTCAGGTTCTGTCTCTTCCGGTTTCTCTGTCACAGGCTCTGTTTCTTCTGGTTTCTCTGTCTCAGGCTCTGTTTCTTTCGGACTTTCCGTTTCTTCTTCAGAAATTTCCGCAATATTTTTCAGACTATATGTACGGCTTCCCAGTCCGATTTCCTGTGCATGCTCCAGCGTGTGGAGTCCATTCTGCCGACTAACCCGCTGCTGCAGCGACCTGCTCCCCTCTGCCGCAAAACACAGGTCAATAGAAGCCTGATCAATGGCAACCGGATCTGTCGATGCCAGAATTCCAATATCATGGATATCCGGCTCGGCAGGATTTCCGTCACAGTCACAATCAATCGAAATATTATTCAGAACATTCACATAGACAATCCTGTTCCCATTGGAAAGATAATCGGATACGGATTTTCCCGCTTCCGCCATTGACTCCGTAAAAGCTGTCTGATCCCCGCCCCAGGGACTGGTATGGCTTCTGCCGCCCGTATGAATGAGACATTTTCCTTCTTTGGAACCAAGACCGATGGAGATATTTTTGATCGCTCCTCCAAAACCCGCCATCGCGTGTCCTTTGAAATGGGAAAGTACAATATAAGAATCATAATTTCCAAAATGCGAGCCGACCAGATTCTCCGAAAGCCGGCTGCCGCCCCTCACAGGAAGCTCCATGGAACCGTCGGCGTCAAGAATATCCACATCCGCAATGTCTGTAAAACCGTGATCCTTCGCCACCTGCATATGCATGGCGGTTTCCGTGCGGGAGCCTCCATAGGCGGTGTTGCATTCCACAATCGTTCCCTTCACAGACTGTACCAGGTCCTTGATAAGTTCCGGGCGCAGATAATTACTGGCAGGCGGCTCTCCCGTAGAGAGTTTGACAGCCACATCTCCGGTCGGCTTCCAGTTCAGCGCCTGGTAAACATTCATCATACCATCCGGAGAGATATCCGATGTAAAAAATACAACCGATTCCCCAGCCGCCGCGCTCTTGGGACTGTCCTGTTCCTGTATTACTACGCTGCTGTCTGAACTTGTTTTCTGCACATTTGCTGTTTTCTGACCTGTCATGTCCGCCGCCGCGGAAATATTCCCGGCAGCCGGGATCAGAAGAACCGCTGACATGATCAGCGCAATCAGCTTTTTCATATTCTTTCCTCCCGAAAATTATTTTTTGTTGTCTTTATTTTAGTCTGTTTTCATCTGCTCTGCGTCCTGTGATTTTCAAAAAAGCGCACCGTGTGTTTTTCGATGCGCCTTTTGTTCATAAACTGTTCAGGTCAAAAGTCTCCATTACAGATCGGGCTGCAGCTCCATCTTCGCATAGGCCGCAAGCATTTCCGGAGTTGCCGTATAATACCGCACTCCTTTATCCACTTTAGCGATCTCGGCCATCTCATCTTCTGTAAGTGAGAAATCAAAGATGTTGAAGTTGTCGCGGATATGATCCGGATTCTTCGACCCCGGGAAGACCACATTACCGCTCTGAATATGCCAGCGCAGGATAATCTGGGCATTGCTCTTTCCATACTTCTGAGCCAGCTTTGTAAATATCGGCTCTTGAATCAGGTTCTTGTCCCCATGTCCCAGCGGATACCATGCCATCAGTCCCATATTCGTTTCGGCAAGAATCTTTTTCAGCTCCGTCTGCGGATAATAAGGATGCGCCTCCACCTGCACGATCTGAGGTTTGATCTCCGCAGTGTCAATGGCCTCGCGGAGCAGTTCGTCCGGGAAGTTGGAAAGGCCGATTGCCCTTACCTTGCCGGCTTTGACCGCCTTTTCAATATTCTTATAGCCTTCGCGCCAGTTACCGGCAGGCTGATGCAGGAACAGCAGGTCAATATAATCCGTGCCGAGTCTTGCAAGAGTCTCCTCCACCGCTGTTTCCTTCTCATAGACAGTCGGCCAGAGCTTCGTCACGAGGAAGATCTCCTCTCTTGCCACACCGCTCTTTTTGATGCCGCGTCCTGTTCCGCTCTCGTTCATATAGCCGTTGGCCGTGTCGATCAGACGAACGCCGCTTTTCAGTGCGCTCTCTACTGCTGCTTCCGCATCCGCAGGAGACATCATGAACACGCCGATACCGGCCATGGGCATCTTAACTCCGTTGTTTAATGTAATATATTCCATTGTAAAATCCCCCTTCTGTCTTGTTTGTTATTCTTTTGTTTTCTTGTCTCTATTTTAACCCTGTTTCATCCGCAGGAGAAGTTTCAGTTGGTTTATCAGTTCCAACCACAGGTTATAACAGCGCTTCGCTGCTTTCTATTTTACTGTTTTTGAACCGCCAAATACAGCGGACATTTCCA
This sequence comes from uncultured Lachnospiraceae bacterium, assembly GCA_947626965.1. GTDB lineage: Bacteria > Bacillota > Clostridia > Lachnospirales > Lachnospiraceae > Choladousia. The sequence continues at coordinate 1,362 of CANQUH010000036.1, read as the reverse complement.
TGTGATTGAGCGCGCAGTCGATATGCGCCAGTTCCTCCGGCGTCAGTTCGATCTCCGCCGCAGCCGCATTTTCTCGAAGGCGTTCTGATTTCCTCGTGCCTGGAATAGGAACCAGATTAGGGTGCTTTGCAAGCATCCATGCAAGGGAAATCTGCGCCGGTGTCGCATTCTTTTCCTGGGCGGTATGTTCCAGAAACGAAAGCAGTTTCTGATTCTGCCTGACGCCCTCAGCAGTGAACTGCGGCATCCGGCTGCGGTAATCAGTACCCGGTTCAAATTTTGATGTCTCATCATACTGCGCGGACAAAAATCCGTTCGCCAGCGGAGAGAACGCCACATATCCGATACGCAGCTCTTCCAGTACGGCAAAAAGTGGTTCGTGCCAGCGGGCCATCATGGAATAACGGTTTTGTACCGCCGTCACCGGGCAGACGGCGTGGGCCCGTCGCAGATATTCCTCATTTACTTCCGAAATTCCCCAGTAACGGATCTTCCCCTCTTTGATCAGCTGCGCCATCGTCTCCGCTACCGTCTCCGGTTCCACTTTCGGGTCGATTCGGTGCTGATAGTAGAGATCAATATGGTCTGTATCCAGTCGTTTGAGGCTCCCTTCCACAGACCTGCGTATCGTCTCCGGACTGGAATCGGTGAGCAGTCCGTCCGGGGAGTGCTGCACCCCGCATTTTGTGGCGATAATCACTTTATCCCGATAAGGTTTCAGCGCCGGGCCAACTAATTCCTCATTGTAAGCGGTGCTGCCGTCCGGCAAGGTTCCGGTATAGCATTCCGCCGTATCAAACATCGTATAGCCGAGATCCACCGCCTCGTGGATCAGTTTCGTCATCTCCTTTGTATCGGACGGCGCGCCAAACGCGTGAGTCATGCCCATGCAGCCGAGGCTGACTGCCGATACGGTTAAATCTCTCCCCAAGGTTCTGTATTTCATAGAATTCTCCCTCTTTTATCAAATAATCTAATTGACAATCAGCCCTGTAACAAACAAAAACACCATCAAAAATTCTACTCTACTGATATTCTCTTTGCATCACTCTTATTTGTAATCATCCCCTTGTAAGTAAACCCATATAATCCCGCAAAACGCGACATGGTAAACTCACAAGCTTCAAGCTGCCATTTCTCCGGCGAAGCGCCCTGCATGATAAAGTACAGAGTTTTGCCGGAAAATTCCCCCGGATGGACTGGTCCGTAACAGCGGTCCAGGAAATTACGCATCAGCCCGCAGATGTTGTGCCAGTAAAGCGGTGAACCCATCACGACCGTATTGGCGTTTTGAATCTTCCTGACCACCTCGTCAAACTGGTCATCTGCATAATTCTGCCCGTACGCATATATCTTGTAATC
>CANQUH010000035.1 GCA_947626965.1 uncultured Lachnospiraceae bacterium | reverse complement strand
TCCGGGAAAGGTATGTCCGTATCGAGGACGAATCTCCCGCGGATATGGAAAAACTGACGTCTCTGCTTATGCAGTCGAAGGATATCCTGAGGCAATGCAGGCGTGAACCTGCAATGAAAGAGAACGGTGTGTACAATAGTCTTCTCTATATTACGGTACTCAACACTCAGCAGTACAAAGAAGAGTACATCCTTGCCGAGACAGGCGATATTTTCTCGGACAGTAAAATCGATTTTGTATTGAAAAATAAAGCCAGGCTGCTGGGCGAAGAGGGGAGAGGCAACCCGGTTACAATCATGAAGCTTTACACGAAAGCAGTCTTTATTCATGCCGATAATAAAAGATTTGAAGAAGCCGAAAAGCTGCTGGAGCAGGCCAGGAAAGTGGCTGAAAAGGTTCATCATCATAAAGGGTGCGATAAGGTATATGCCTTGTACTATGATCTGCTCTCGAGTTATTATGACATACGTCTCGACGGTTTTTACGACACGGAAGACCCCGATCAGGAACTCCTGCGGGATAAAATATTTGATGCCACAGAGAAAACTCTTCGTTACTCGAAAAAGGGATTTTCTTACGACAGCGATCATCTGTACGCAAAAAATATTCTGGCCAAAGCGACAATCCTGATAAGGAGCTGTCTGGGTTCGGACAAGGAAATCAGTGATTTGCTTGATACCGCGCAGAAGATCATTACAGAAAACACTTCTCAGTACGCCGATGTCCGGCTCCAGTATTATATGGTCTGTGCCTGGTATTTTGCCCTGGTACATGATAATGTGGAGCTGGCAGATGCCTTCATGAAAAAGGCCTGGGAGCTGTCGGATATTATCCTGTCAGCAGATTTGCGGAAAATTGAGGAGGTCATTATCCCTTGTGCGAATATATTTCTTGAGCTGGGATGTTATGAAGAGTCTGTCGCATTGCTTTATGCAGGGACACGCCTCTGCGTTAAATATCCTAATACTGATTCTTACGCCCGCATAAAACAGGATCTCTGCAGATATTTTTGGTGGACTGGGATTGAGGGCCGGAAGTTTGAACTGTGCCGGAAGATGATCAGCCTCATAGAATCCGAGAATGAAGAAATTGTTGATCCGAAAAACAGAGTCACTATTCCGGACAAGGTTCGCAGTATTATCGCAAATGGAATAAGCTGATATTTTTCAGACAGGAGGGTCTGGACGATTGCAGTTCAGGCTCTTTTGTTTTATGCGCAGGCCCGGGCAGGGAAATCAGCTGCTGGCGCGGCATGTGGGCCGCGCGGGCGAGCAGGAGGAAAAACCGCTTCCAGCTCGATTTGTGAGCAGGCCCGCATATGGAAATCGGCTGTTGGGGCAGCACCTGAGCCGCGCGGGCGAGCAGGAGGGAAAGCCGCCTCTTACTCGATTTGCATTGGTAAAACCAGATGCGAAAATACGTATGCTAAACTTTAGTTAGTTCAAAAAAGAAAGGAGAATATAAATGAACAACAAAAAAATCGTATCGTTACTGCTTACACTTTGCTTTATTACTGCTTTTATCGTCTGCGGCAGCAGCGTCAGTGCCGGGGAGGATGCGGGAGATCAGAAGGGAACAGAAAACAGCGGAGAGAATACCCCATCTGAAGCTAAATCAGAACAATCCGACGAAGTGCTGGGAACCTTCAATAAAAATGCTTCTCTTGCTGAGACGGTCATGGTTGCTGAGAGCGGGGTGAAAATTACCGCGACGGGTCTGGATTACACAGATTACTCCGTGGAACTGGAACTTACCATTGAGAACAACAGCGGAAAGAACCTGTCATTTTACAGCGGCTCTCTGGGATATGGCTGTAATTCTGTAAACGGGTATATGATAAACGACGGTTATCTGAACTGTGATGTCGCCAACGGCAAGAAAGCAAATGACTCCATCAGTTTTGACTATGATGAGCTCATGCTTTACGGTATCAATGAGATTGCCGATATGGAGATTGGCTTCAACATGTCGGATGATGATTACAACAATACGTATTTCACTCCCCGGCAGGTAAAGACTTCCGCGTTTGACGCGCACGATTATAGCAGGGACTGCTACCAGGAGACGATCACAAGCCGCGCAGCCATGAATACCTACGAGTATAAAATCACCTGTTTTTCACAGGATCCTCTTTATGATGTGAATGGTGTAAAACTGCTTTCAAGCGGAATGATGAAAAACCAGGATGGCGAGACCATTCTGCTTCTGGAGCTGGAAAATACCACAGAGAACATGGTATATGTGTCCACTTCCGATATTGCGGTCAACGGTCTGGTTGTAAACAGTTCTACCTGGTCAAGTGATGCGATTAATTCTGGCAGACGGGGAATCATTGATATAGAGATTTCATCGGTTCTGGATCCGGCGTACTGGAGTGTTTACGGTATTAAAAAAGTCGGTTCTGTTACGCTTTCTCTGGGGCAGAAAGATTCTGATGGAAATAATATCGCGGACAAAACGCCTGTTGAGGTTGTTGTACCTGGTGTGAAAGCAAAATACGATGCATCAGGTAAGGAAGTCTACAACAACGGAGGTCTGCGGATTGTCGCAAAAACAATACTTGAAGATCCGGATGAAGACATCTCCGATATGTATGTGCTTTTGCTTGCAGAGAACAAGAGCGGAAAAACGCTCTCGATCGAAGATGTATATGATTCTCTTTCCGTGAATGGTTTTATGACGGATTATCTCTGTTATGGTCTGGACCTTGCAGACGGAGAATGTGCAGTTCTTGAAATCGAGCTGGATGAATCGTCACTGGAGGATAACAAGATAGCGTCTGCTTCTGCTGTGAAAGAGGTTGAGGTTGGATTTGAAATCGAAGATGAGAACGATACCATTGACGAACCGGTGATTACGATTTCGTTTGAGTGACAGCGGGGTGAGGAAAACTGATCGTTTAAAACAGGGCAGGTGAGATCCATCCGGGTCTTGCCTGCCCTTAAAATTGCTGCTTCTGCTGTACTGATGGCAGCAAAAGATCCAGGAAAATATATGGTGCGATTTTTTACATAAATCGCTTACGCAAGTACCACCCGGCACCGCTTCTTATAGCACGCAATCCCGTACTTCAGGATCTTCTCCACTCCGTCGTCCTCCAGGTCGTCCTCATATCCGGTATGTTCAATCTGTTTCAGCGCTTCCATGCACGCCGCGTCCAGATCCCCGTCATGCGCGTATTTCACTTCAATAATGATCCCCATATCTCCCCTGTCCGGCTCCGCCAGGATATCCGCGTACCCTTCTCCCATCTCATGGTTCGAGGTGACTCCCCACCGGCTTTTTACCCCAAGGATCCCAAGCAGCACGCCATGGTAGAAGTTCTCTTTCATTTCCTTCCTCACGGCTGTGTCGCGGATGCTGATCGTCCTTCTCAGGTATTCCGTGAAGATCTTCTCCACATTCTCCGCTTCCCCGTTTCGCAGGGCGTCGCAGAACCGGTTCAGCGTCTCCCCGTCCTCCCGCACGTTCTCCTTAAAATACTCCATGATCTGCGTCACAAAAATGTCACGAACCGCCAGGTTGGGAATTGCAAGCTTCATCTGCCTTCCTTCCGCTTTTCCTCTCTGCGTCAGATAACCTGTCGTAAAGAGCAGGCTCCAGATGTTGTCAATTGTTAGATAGATCTCCGGGTAAGTCAGTTCCTGCCGGATCTCTTTTGTGACGGTTTCCCCTGCTACCAGGCGCTCGATCTCCCGTTTAAGCAGCGCTGCGTTTCCCGATTTCTGGATAAACCGCTTCACCGCGTCGTTGCTGCTCGTGTTGATCCAGTAATTCTCCGGCTGCGCGTCCGATCTGCTTTGAATCCGGTCGCAGTGGTTCAGCACATCCCACGGACAGTACACTTCCGCATTCCCGAACTGGTAGCCGTCATACCATGTCTTTATCTCCTCATAATGATCCTCTATGTCATAATACGCGAGAAGCTCTTGCACTTCCCTGTCCGTAAAGCCAAAATATTCGTCAAAACGTTCATCCGCGATCGACAGTACTTTCAGGTTGTTCAGCCCGGTAAAGATGCTCTCCTTTGAGATCCGCAGGCACCCGGTCAGCACCGCGAATTTCAGACTGCTGTTCGTCTTTAACGCCTGTCCCAGCAGACTGCGGATCAGGGAGATCATCCGGTCGTAATACCCATTTGCGTGGGCTTTCGCCAGAGGAACGTCGTACTCGTCGATCAGCAGGATCACCTTTGTGCCGTAATGCTTCTCCAGCAGCCCTGACAGCAGCTTCAGGCTGCTGCCCGCCAGGCCTTCATCCATTTTTTTATCAAGGAGATCTTTGTATTGTGCCTTATCATGTTCGTTCAGCCTCTCACTCTCCAGAAGGAAGTAGAATTTTGCTGCGGCATCCATGATGGTCCGGACCGCCATCTGATATGCCGTCTCATAAGTTCTCGCGTCGATTCCTTTTAAAGAAATGGAAACGACAGGATATTTCCCCATGTATTCTTCACAGAGCGTTTTTTCCTCTGCAATCTCCAGTCCGTCAAAAATGCTTTTATCCCCGTTCAGGGAGAAAAAATGCTCCAGCATGCTTATGTTCAGCGTTTTCCCGAACCGCCGCGGACGGGTGAATAAATTTACTTCCCCCCAGTTATTCAGCAGATCCCGGATCAGTCCGGTCTTGTCAACGTAGTAAAAATCATCAAAACGAAGTTTTTCGAAATTTTCAATCCCGATCGGAAATTTCTTTTTGGGTCTTTCCATTTTATCGCGCTCCTTTCACCCATGATGGTGCCCGCAGCGCGGGCATGAAAGTTTATTTTGTTATTCTTCTTTTGTATCTTCCTTTTTACTGTTTAAATGATATCATATAATTTTATGCATTTCAATTATTAAATCAGGAGCATTTTGGGGCTTATATGCAATAATCGGGCGGCAGAATCTTTTGAACTATATTATTCTGTCCAGGAAGCGGGAACTCTCTGGGACTGCCCCGTTTTTGAATAAACGATAGAAGTTAGCGAAAAATAACTTGACAATGTGGATGATGTGTGATAAAGTTAGTCACGGCTAATTAAGTTATATATAACTAACCAGCGTGTGCAATCATCGGATTCCACCCATGGTGTTATCCGAAATGCGGACAGAAATGTCCGCCCAAAATTTTTCAGGAAAGGGACTAATGATAATGAACGAAAAAATAATGAAAACCGCGCTTACTTTTGGTCTGCTGCTGAGTGTTTTTGCTGTTTGCGGAGGAAAAACGGAAGCTTCGGAGGAAATGCAGACGGATCAGGCTTTTGAAACGGAGATACCTGACAGACGAGTGATTGCCGATTCGGTGGCAGTGGTGGAGATTCTGGACGAGCTGGGCGTTCCCATGGTGGGTGTGCCGACCAGTGAGTATGATCTCCCTGACAGTGCAGCGGATGCTGTCCGCATTGGAAGCGCGATGACCCCGGATATGGAAGTAGTTGCTTCTCTGGATGCAGATGTATTTGTTTCTGTGGAATCTCTGAAAGATTCTCTGGATGAACAGCTGAAACAGCTGGGGCTGGACTGCGTCTATGTGAACTTGGACAGCTATGATGGACTGCTGGAGGCTGTCCGGACACTGGGAAGTGTTTTTGGTGAAGAGGACAGAGCAGAAGCGCTGACGGCTGAGCTTGAGGGAAGCAAGGAGGAAATCCTGGCGTCTGTAGAAGAAAAAGAGAGCCCGACCGTGCTGATCATCTTTGGAGCAGGAACCAGTTTTATGGTCTGCTCTGAGGACACTTATGTAGGAAGCATTGCAAAAGCGGTAGGCGCGGTCAATGTGATTCAGGATGCTGCAGCCGCTTATTCTCCTGTGGATATGGAATATCTGGCCGCCATGAATCCGGATTATATTTTACTGATGGCACACGCCAGTCCGGAGGAATCCCTGGAGGCTCTGGATAATGAGTTTGATTCCAATGAAGCGTGGCAGAATTTTGACGCGGTGAAAGAGGGACGCGTAGTGGCGCTTCCCATCGGTACTTTTGGTATGAGTGCAAACCTTGAGGCGGCAGAGGCCATGGAACAGATGGCTCAGATTCTTTATCCGGAGGAATGATGAACGCAAATATATACAGACGGACAGAACTGGAGCCGACAGCGGGAAGAACAGCCCGCCGGATCCTGTATTTTGCAGTGCTGATCTTTCTTTTACTGGCCTGTGTCCTGATCTCCGTGAATGTGGGAAGCGTCAGAGTTTCCTTGCGGGATATTCTGGCTGCTTTAGGAAACGATGAGGGGGGAATCGCAGGCGTCATCCGGGATATCCGTATTCCCCGCGTCTGCATGGCGGTGATGGTAGGGGCCAACCTGGCGGTATCCGGAGTGCTTCTGCAGTGCGTTATGAACAATCCTATGGCAGATCCGGGCGTCACCGGGATTTCTTCCGGAGCCAGCGTGGTGGTACTGATCATCACCATGTATCTTCCCATGCACACATCCATGATTCCTGTGTGGGGGTTTGCCGGCGGAGTGCTGGCCTGTATTCTGATTTATTCTCTGGCCTGGAAGCATGGTCTTTCGGCGGTTCGCGTTATCCTTGCGGGGGTGGCGGTCAATTCTGTGCTGGGCGGAGTCACCAGCATGATCTCGCTGCTTAACAGTGAAGAACTTTCCGGGGTTCTGAACTGGCTGAACGGGGAGCTTGGGAAAAAGAGCTGGACACAGGTACGGATTATGGCGGTTTATACCTGTATCGGTCTGTTTCTGTCCTTTTTGCTGCCGCGCTGCTGTGATCTGCTGTCGCTGGGAGACAAAAACACAAAAAGTCTGGGTTATGACCCCAATGTGCTGCGCATTGTTATCTCGGCGGCAGCCGTGCTGCTGGCAGGAATTTCCACCGCTTATGTGGGGGTGATCGGCTTTATCGGCCTGGTAGTTCCTCATATTTCCAGAATGCTTATGGGATCAGAACACAAATATCTGATACCATTTGCGGCTCTCATGGGGTCAGTTATTCTTCTGACGGCGGATACCATTGCCAGAACGGTAATTGCGCCTTATGAGATACCGGTAGGAGTGATCACCACTGTCTGCGGCGGTCCGTTCTTTCTCTATCTGTTAAGAAAGGATAACAAGGGATATGGAGATTAGGGATTTAAAATTTTCTTATGGAGACAGGGCATTTATCCAGGGATTGAATGTTCATATTGAGAAAGGAAGGGTGACCACAATCCTGGGTCCAAATGGCTGCGGAAAATCCACGCTGCTGAATCTGATCGTGAGGCAGCTGAAGCCCCAGGGAGGGGATATTTTTCTGGAAGGCCGTTCGATCCGGCAAATGACAGCCAGGGAGATTTCCAGGAAAATCGCGATGGTTCATCAGCAAAACCGTGCGCCTGCCGATCTGACAGTGGAACGGCTGGTTCAGTTCGGACGTATGCCTCATCAGACCATGTTTTCTTCGAGGGATGAGGAAGGGGAGGAGGCGGTTCGCTGGGCTCTGAAAGTGACAAGGCTGGAAAAGATGAAGCAGAAAAGCGTAGGGCGTCTGTCGGGCGGCGAGCGGCAGCGGGCTTTTATTGCCATGGCTCTGGCCCAGAAGACGGATATTCTTTTCCTGGATGAACCTACTACCTATCTGGATATTTATTATCAGATGGAGATTCTGAATCTGGTACGCCAGCTGAACCGCGAGTATGGCATGACGGTGGTAATGGTGCTTCATGACATCAATCAGGCCATGCAGTTCAGTGATGATATTATTATGATAAAAGAAGGCAGGATCTGCTATATCGGCAGTGTCCGGGCAGGTATTACCGCAGAGCGTCTGTCGGAGGTGTACGGAATCCGGGCGGTCATTCATGAATCTTCGGAAAATCATTGTCCGTATATGATTCCGCTGGTGAGCTGAAAATTTAAGACTCGCCCGCAAAAGTAAAAATAATAATAGGAGAGATGAGAATTGGGCAACGCAAGAGATGAACACGGAGAATTAAACAAATTTTTTAAATGGGCTTACCGGACCAGAGCGAAAGCGGCCAGGATGCTGTATGAAGGGAAAATGGAATCCCCGGAGAAGATGTTTCTGACTTTTACTTCCCATGATCCGGTCTTTGTCAGCGATGGCCCGGCCGGACTGAACGGAGCCGTAAAAGGGATCGGTTTTATTCCAAAGGAGGAGGAACTGATCCGGGAAGCGCTGGAAGCTTATAAGGGACACATTGCATCCTACGAACCTGGCGACAGAGGTTATTCGAACCGCGGTCTCGGTCTGCTGATGCGGTATCTGTACAGTGAGGAGATGGAACAGAAAGCAGATTTTGACCATATTTACGGCGTGGAGATGGCTTTTTCCAACAGCTATATCAATTATCAGGCCAACCCGCAGGCATCGCTGGTTTTCTACCAGCCACCTGCCATCAGCTATGAGGTAAAGGGGAAGATGGCTTTTATTGGCCGGCATCATGAGGCGGAGGATCCCATCACAAATGAGGAGCTTCCTCTGCTGCAGCAGTTTGTGAATGCTATGCACGATGTTTACCACACCCCGAATCCAGGACGTTGGAAGACGCGGCCTGTCTATCAGTTTACGATTGAGGAAATCTACGATAAATCTGCTGCAAAGGACGGATATGGGACCAGGATTCCTTTCTGAATTTTCTCAAATTTATTATCCGGCAGGAGGGAATCAGACAGATGTCAGATACAGACAAAATGGAAAAGACAAACATCATTCCCTGCACATGTCCGCATGTGACATGCCAGAATCATGGAAAATGCAGGGAATGTGTATCGGCGCACAAGGCGTTTCATTCGGCACCTTTGTGTATTCTGCTTATGGAGGCTGATATGAAAAAGAATCATATTCATAAAATTAATCCACATATCAGAACCCCGCTTTCTTTGCAGATCGCCGCGTTTTTTCAGGAAAATCCGCAAGCATCGGCGGAGGAGGCAGCCTCCTCTCTGAAAGTGACTCCATGGCAGATCCTTGATGGATGGGACCGGGCAGTCCCCGTGCCAGAAGAAGAGTGGAGACAAGTGTATCACGATTTTGCCTTTGCAAAGGGGGCAGTGTGGGAGTATGACACAAGTGCGGTTCGTCTGCGGCTGCCAGCGGAGTTTTTGCAGGAAAGCGGGACGGCGGATAATACGCCGGGAAAGGCAGTTTTTGGAAAAATCTGCGCAGAGCTGCATTGGGAGGATCTTTACCAGATTTTTCTGATCAGGAAAGGGGAAAGACGAGGCTATCGGCTCGCCCTGGTAAATGAGGAAGAGCGGATTGCGCTTGAGGTCTGTCTGGGAGACTTTGCCAGGATCCAGTCCGGCAGACTGGAAAAGCTTTGGGAAAGATACAGAAAAGCGGCAGAAGATACCACTGGAGAAGGCAGGTAACAAAAATGATCGATAAAGAACTGATGAAACTTTTAGGCAGCGGGAAAAAACATATTTTGTATGCCGTCCTGTCCATGCTGGCCGGGCTTCTTGCCAATATCGGCGTCACCGTATGTATCTGCGCCGTGATTCATCTGACTGTGGAACAGGCCGCTATTTGGGCCTATGTGCCGGCGGCTTTTGCGGCGGCAGCGCTGATCCTGGTCCGTTACATAAGCTCCCGGTGCACAGGCAGCCAGAAAGAAAAGATTGGCCGGGAGGTGAAGCGGGATCTGCGCGCCAGAACTTACGGGAAAATCATTTCCCTGGGCGTGCGCAGTACCGATGAACTGAGCATGGCGGGCCTGACCCAGGTAAGCCTGGAGGGGATCGAGCAGCTGGATCTGTATTTTTCGGATTATATTCCGCAGTTTTTCCATGCGATGATGGCTCCGGTTATTCTCTTTTTTGTCTCCGTCCGGGTGGACTGGAAAGCGGCGCTGATCCTGCTGTGCTGTGTGCCGCTGATCCCTGTTTCCATCGTGGCGGTATCGAGATGGGCAAAAAAGATCTTTGCCGTATACTGGGACAAATATACTTCCATGGGAGATTTTTTCCTGGACAGCGTTCAGGGTCTGAAGGAACTGAAAATATTCCGGGCGGATGAACGGCAGCACAGAAGGATGAATGAAAACGCGGAAGAATTTCGGGTTATCACCATGAAAGTCCTCACCATGCAGCTGGCCAGTACCACGATCATGGATCTGGTGGCCTACGGGGGCGCGGGCATCGGCATCGCTGCCGCACTGATGGATCTGGTAAACGGGGAGATTTCCGAGACGGCGGCGGTCTTTCTGATCCTGGTGGCGGTAGATTTTTTTCTGCCGCTGCGGGCTTTCGGGAGCGCCTTTCATGTAGCCATGAACGGCGTAAGCGCGGGAAAGAAGATCCTCCGGCTTCTGGAGATCCCGGAACCGCCCTGGGGGCAGGAAACGGTGGGAACGGCGGATATAGAGCTGTCCGGAGTCACCTTCTCCTATGACGGGACCAGAGATGTGCTGAAAGATGTGAGCATGAAATTCCCAGCAAAAGGGATGACTGCCATCGTGGGAGAATCAGGCTGCGGAAAATCTACGGTGGTGGGACTCATAAGCGGCAGCCGGATGCCGGGTACAGGCAGCGTCACAGTGAGAGGCGTTCCTCTGGCGCGGCTGTCACGGGAGGATTATTACAGCCGCCTGGCGGTGGTCAGCTGCAATACCTGTATTTTTAATGACACCGTCTCCAATAATTTCCGTCTGGCATCTCCGGATATCACACGGGACCAGATGGAGGAGGCTCTGAGAAAGGTTAATCTGCTGGATTTCATACAGGAAAACGGCGGACTGGATAAGGTGATCTCCGAGGAAGGCAGCAACATTTCCGGAGGACAGAAACAGAGGCTGGCCCTCGCGGTGAATCTTGCCGCGGACAAGGAGATCTATATTTTTGATGAAGCTACCAGCAACATTGATATGGAGAGCGAAGCTATTATCATGGAAAATATCCGCGCGCTTGCAAAAGAGAAGAACGTAATCGTTATCTCTCACCGGCTGGAAAATGTGACGGCGGCCGGCCGGATCTATTTCATGGAGCATGGGATGGTGCGGGAAGCGGGAACACACGGGGAACTAATGGAGGCCGGGGGCGGATACGCGGCCCTTTACAGTCGGCAGAAGCAGCTGGAGCGGGGGTATATCAAGCAGGAGGTGACTCCCGTATTTTCAGGCGATGAACAGCAAACTCGTATCAGCGGCGGAATTCAGTCGTCTCCGTCGGATATACACTCTGCGAAAGTTTTGAGCACCAGCGGCGCTTGTTCAGAACCAGTTCCGAGTGCCAGCGGCACTCATTCAGAATCTTGGAGAGCACAGAAGGATTCGGAATCGAAAATACCTGCGGAAGAAGCTCCGGATTCGGTTCCGGTGAACCCGAAAGGGGTCCCACACATGGATCAGGAGGTGGAAGCATGAATGGGAAAAACAGACCGGCAAAGAGTATACGCAGAAGCGGTATCCGCATCATGGCCAGCCTGGTGGCGCTGCTGGGCAGCTTTGCCTGCGTTCTTTTTCTGGCGGTGCTGAACGGCAGTCTGGGTCAGCTCTGCGCCATGGGCGTTACTTTGTCCGGAGCAGTGGGAGTGGCCAAAGTTCTGGGGGAACCGATTCCTCTGTCTTACGCTCAGATTGCAGCACTGATCGTGGGCTGCGGTCTGCTGCGGGGACTTCTGCGCTATATTGAGCAGTACAGCAATCACTATATAGCGTTCCGCCTGCTGGCAATTCTGCGGGACAAGGTCTTTGGCGCCCTGCGCATTCTCTGCCCGGCTAAACTGGAAAACAGACAGAAGGGGAGCATTATCGCAATGCTCACTTCGGATATCGAGACGCTGGAGGTTTTCTATGCGCATACCCTTTCCCCGGTGTGCATTGCGGTGCTGTCTTCCCTGGCGGTGCTTCTCTTTACCTTTTTTGTATCCAGCCCCTGGCTTTCGGCTGTTGCCCTGGCGGGCTATCTGACCGTGGGAATTCTGGTTCCGATGATCTCATCGAGAGCCCTTCGGGAGCCCGGAATTAATTACCGCCGGGAGTTTGCCTCCTTTAATTCTTATTTTCTGGACAGCATCCGAGGCGTCAATGACATCCTGCTGCATAATGCGGGGCGGCAGCGCGAGCGGGAAGTGAACCGCCGCTCCGATGTGCTGCTGGAACAGACGAAGCGGATGAAGGACGCTGCTGTGCGGGCATCCTCTGCCGTTCAGCTGGTGGTTTCCGTGTTCCATTTTCTGACACTGGCAGCGGCGGTTTTCCTGGTGCGGGCAGACCGGATCTCCATCGGCCAGATGATCATGGGAGTGCTGGCAGTGTGGGGGAGCTTTGGTCCGGTGATCGCCATATCGGCCCTGCCGGGGAATCTGGCCCAGACATTTGCGAGCGGGGACAGACTCCTGAATCTGCTTGAGGAGAAGCCTGCCGTAGAGGAAATCCGGGACGAAAAGGACGTTGATTATGAAGAGATGGAGACAAAAGATCTTTCCTTTTCCTATGAAGAGGGGGAACCTGTGCTGAAAAAGGTGTCGATGTCTGCCAGAAAAGGGGAGATCGTGGGAATCGTGGGGGAGAGCGGCTGCGGAAAATCGACGCTGCTGAAGCTGCTGCTGCGGTTCTGGGAAAAAGACGCCGGAGAAATCTGCTTTAATGGTCTGGATATCAGCCAGATCAATACGGAAAGTCTTTTGAACAATGTAACCATGGTAAGCCAGTCCACGTATCTCTTTGACGATACCATCGAGGAGAACCTTCGAATTGCGAAAGAGGACGCCACGCAGGAGGAGATGGAGCAGGCATGCCGTCTGGCCTCCGTCCATGATTTTATCGTTACGCTGCCCCAGGGATACCAGACCCGCGTGGGTACGCTGGGGGATAATCTATCTTCCGGCGAAAAACAGCGCATTGGTCTGGCACGCGCTTTTCTGAGTGGCCGCCAGCTGATTCTGCTGGACGAACCTACCAGCAACGTGGACAGCATCAATGAGGGAATGATCCTGAAAGCCCTTGCGGAGCAGAAGAACCAGAAGACAATTATACTGGTTTCGCACCGGGAATCCACGATGGCGATCGCTGACCGGGTATACTGGATGGAAGAGGGAGAGATGAAAGAGGAAAATTCAGGAGATATCAGTGAAGAGGATTTTATAAAGAGAAACTCTGCGATTTATGAAGGGATTGAAACGGAAAATATAAAGGCAAAGGTGTCAGATGATGTCACAGATGAAAAAGTATAAAATATCAGATGTCATTTGATACTCTGGCCTGATCTGTCAGCTTTGAGAATGAGATGAATTTTGTGAAAGGGCAGGACGGATACAAATTGGTGTGGGAAGACAGCCTGATTTTTCCGGGTTTGGGAAGAAATGATAGGATAAGAGTTTTGACCTCTCAGGCTGAAAGAGGGGAAATCACAGACAGAAACGGACAGGTGCTTGCCGGAAAAAGCACAGCTTCGTCTGTCGGCATCGTTCCCGGGAAATTAAAAGATCGGGAGGAATCATAAAATGAAATATCAGGAAGACTTTAATCCTGGGAATTACCAGGATGGAATACCGAAGGAAGACTTTGAAAGTCTGATGATGGAATATCTTCCGGTAACGGCAGAACAGTTACAGGAATATGTGGTATTTGATGAAGAAAAGCAGGTGTATGAATGGCAGAGACTGGGCTGCATGAATTATGCTCCGGACTTTTTTGGTCTCTCTGTTCCGGAAGTAATTGACATAAAAGAGAACAATGACGGGACAGTCACGCTGACGGTGGATGCTGTATGTGATATGGTCATTTGCGATGATTCCGTGATAAGGCATGAACTTATGGTGCAGTTTCTAGAGGATGGAACATTTCGGTATCTGAGTAATCGGATACTGGATCATGGAGCTGAACGTATACCGAAGTACCAGTATCGTCTGGGAAATCAATCAAAGACCCCGCTGCAGGCAACGGGGTATTAATCTTGCCCTTGGAATGTTATTGTTTATTTTTTCGACGGCTTGTGATAAGAATGCCGATTCCTGCGAGTAGAACTCCCACAGTAAGTGAGCAGATCAAAATTTCAGTGTGTACATCATGGTCCGTGACCGACAGCCAGCCTAGGGCGCTCCCGACGGAGGTCCAGATACCGGTAATCATAACGATAATTCCGGATTTTATCCATCGGTTTACCTGTGCGTATCTGGCAGTCAGGAAGATCAGCCATGCCGCTGCGGCAAAAAAGCTGCTGACAAAGATCAGATCTCTGAAAAACTGCAGATAATCCAAAGCAAACAGGAAAAGCATCAGATAAAACCACAAGGTATCCCAGCTCATGGAGAACAGCCCCTTATGGTTTCGGAGAACTTCCGGAAGTTCTGCCTGCCTCAGCACAAACGGGAAAAGGAAAAGAGAGATTCCGAATATTGTTGAGGCTGCGATCTCTCCAAACCGCAGAAGTCCGCCGTTGTCGAAAAATATTTCCACAAAGAAAATGACTAGCAGCAGGGCGCATGTGGAGAAGATGACGGTTTTTGAGAATTTCTTTTTTTCTGAAATAAGAGGAACAACTGTCATCCCTGCCGCAAGCAGCATGGATGCGATCAAAACGGCGTTGGTTTTCCAGTCGGAATAGCCGGGCAGTGTCAGGATTACCGCGATGATGACTGGCAGTATCAGAATCCCGGCCAGAAAGATTCCCGCTTTGAAGGCAAGAGACCGCTCCTTTTTTCTGTGACGCTGCAGAATCTCTCGTGTCTCGGTCCGCAGTTCTTTCTCAAATTTTTCGTCATCCAGCGCGGCCAGAATCTGCCGGCATCCGGCGCAGTTCTTTAAATGTACTTCTACGAGACTGCGGCTTTGTTCGCTGCAGATCCGGTCATGATAGAGCGGCAGGATATCCCGTATCACTTCGCAGGGAATGACCTGTCTGTTTTCATTTGTCGCGGTATTTCTGCCGCTGCCTGTACGGATATCCATAATATCATTCATATAAATCCAGCCTTTCTTTTATTTTAAGTTTTGCCCTGTGGTAAGTAACTCTTGCCCAGCTTTCTGTACGGGAAAAGATTTCCGCGATCTCCGCGAACGATGATTCACCAAACACCCGCAGCTCAAATACCTCTTTGTAAGGTTCCTCTAGATTGTGCAGGATTTTGTGTATGGTAAAAGAAGATTCCCTTGCGACAAAATCATCTTCCATGTGCCGGTGATCTGCCAGACTTTCGTTTATGTCTGCCAGCTTTTCTGTCTTTTCCACCGTCCGAAAGTGATCCCTGCAGAGATTTTTTGCGATTGCGCACAGCCAGGTATACTCGCTCGAATGTCCTCTGTAGGGCGCTCTTGCAGCCATGGCTTTTATAAAGGTATTCTGTGTGATTTCCTCTGCTACGGACGGGTTTTTTACAAGGTTCAGCACATAGGAGTACACTTTCATGAAATAAGTGCGGTATATTTTTTCAGCATCCAGCGCCGCTCACCTCCTTTGTGGTATTTCGTGAGCACAAAGTGCGAAGAAATCCGTGGCATCATGGGAGTAAAATCTCTTTTGCTCCCAGCATCATTTTATAAGTTAGACGCGGAAATATCAAATTCGTTACAGGCGGGTGATACTGATTTTGAAAAATGTCAGCAGATGTACAGAAATTCTGAGAGACGTGGACCGTAACAAAATGTAAGGGATTTAGATGAATAGAATTGACAAATAGCTTTGACCAGATTTATAAAATTAAAAAACCGCTGTGTTTTGGAGAAATCTGACATCAGCAGACACGCAAAGTCAGGATATTGGCTTCCATCTGGTTTATTATAGAGTCACACGGAAGGAGGGAAGAGGATGGACTGGATCACCGGAATACAACGTGCGATCGATTACATTGAGGATCATCTGACGGAGGAAATTGATTACGACAGAGTGGCCAGGGAGGCGGCATGTTCAGGCTTTTACTTTCAGAGGATATTCGGCATGCTCTGCGGAATAACGCTTGGCGGATACATCCGAAGCAGACGGCTCACACTGGCCGGCAGTGAGCTGCAGGCTGCGGACGCAAAAGTAATTGATATCGCCCTGAAATACGGATATGAAAGTCCTGAGAGTTTTGCAAGAGCTTTTTCAAAATTTCACGGGATTACGCCTTCCGAGGCAAAAGCAGGCGGTGCAAAGCTCCGGTCATTTTCCCGCTTTTCTGTGAAAATTATAGTAAGCGGAGGGAATATCATGAATTACAAAATCGTGGAAAAAGAAGCATTTGACATTATCGAGAAGGTCAGCGCGCATGCCGTTGATCAGGAGGAAAGCGCAAAGACAGTTCCGGGGTTTTGGACGGCAAGCCATGAAGACGGTACGGTTTCAAAACTTTTGGAGATCACGTCTGATAAGTCGTATCTGTTTGGGATCTGCTATGGAAATCTGCCGGAAAATGCAAAAACTTTCGATTATTCGATTGCGGCGGTCTGCGGGAAGGACACTGCAGTTCCGGAAGGGTTTCGGAGAACAACAATCCCGGCCCGCACCTGGGCAGTGTTTGAATGTACAGGCGCTATGCCAGACGCAATTCAGGATCTGTGGCACAGGATTGTCACCGAATTTTTCCCGACGTCCGGATATCAGCCGACCTGTGAGATGGACATCGAAGCCTACACAAAAGGGGATATGGGAAGCGCCGATTACCGCAGTGAGATCTGGGTGCCGGTAAAGAAGAAGTAATAAATCGTCGGACGCGGAAAGTGAGATCCATGCGGATCTCGCTTTCCTTTCAACTACGTCATTTTATTCTCTCATATTCAAAAGCTCTTCCGCATTTTTATACGCAATCCGATCAATGTAATCTTTCTCATAATTCTCATATAAATATTCCAGGCCGTACCTGACACTTGGCGGCCTGTGAATTGTTCTATGGGCATCGGAACCGAGAAAAGTCACTCTTTTTTCATCTATAAGCCGTCTGGCATTTGCTTTGATTTTTTCGTTGTTTTCATCATACACGCTGTAGACATTAATCTGGAACAGGCACCCTATATCCTGCAGTTCTTCTACACAGTCTTTTTCTGAAAACAGCTGTCTGTATCGTTCCACATGGGCAAGAACCGGGTGCCAGCCATCTGCGGTCAGCTGACGTACACACTCCGCTGCCTCTTCCGGTTCGATGTTCGTTGAAAATTCTGTCAGAATATAATTTGTCATATTCAGAGCCGGCATCCTGCGTGATTTCAGATCCTTAAGAATTTTATCCATATACAATCCGCAGCATCTCACTTCACACCCCAGATAAAGCTTAAGATCCGGCAGTATTTTTCCGGCCAGTTCCTGCAACTGCCTGAAATTTTCCTTTACCACCTTATCTCCACCCAGGAACGCGCTGCTGTGCGGCGTCGCGATTATCTTTTTGATTTTCTGCTCATAAGCCATATAAAGCAGCTGTTCTGACATATCCATGCTCCAGCTTCCATCGTCCACTCCGGGAATAATATGCATATGTATATCACACATCTTCATTTCTGATCCCTCTTTCTGTAATTTTTTGCCCATCTTTCTCGAGGTATGTCTATTCAAGAAGAGGGCAAAATACCTTTTGTCCCAGCTTCACAGCGCAAATTTCTCTATTCTGCAAGAATGCTTTTTGCTTTTTACATCATAACTGATCCCGACAAGCAACAGATCGCCGCCATAATCTTTCAATATCTGCGGATAATTTCTCTCTTTAATCTGGCGGAGCGCTCCGTCCTCTGTCTTATTCCATTTCAGCTCGATCAGCAGCATAGGCAGCTGGGAGGTTCTTTTCGGAAGAAAAACGAGGAGTTGTTATCCGTTTCATTCAAGATCGCCTGTGAGTCTCGCGCACGGGATTTGGATTTGCGTCATCAGACATCTTCGATTTCAAATCCCCGTACTTTTCACTCCGTTCCAGTCAGTTCTAAACGAGTGTCACTGGCACTCAGACCGCAGTAGTTTTATCAATAAATTTTTAAAATAATTATACAGCGCTGAAAAATAGAATGCAACCATAAATCAGCAGTCAGGTATATTCTCTTTTTGAAAAATTTGGGTTCTGGCCGTAGACAGAGAGTTTGTCCGGTAAGTAATTAAAATGTACACTTTCCCCTTATTTCCATGCATGATACAATATAACCGTAAAAATTCCATGCATACGGGGTGATATTGATCATTATGACGATTTTTCTTCTTATTATCTGACAGTTATTTTTCCATTATGCGGAAATTTGATGGACTAACAGATTTCCAGGCGTGTGAAAATGACCGTATTAAACTTTCTGTGTTCTTCCTGTAAAATAACATCATCAGGAACGGAATCACGTATGTGGACGTTTGCGAAATGTTATAAAACAGGGAGGAATGGAATATGGAGCAAAGTTGGTTAGGCCTGGAAGGTCAGGTTGTAATTGTCACTGGCGGAGCGTCTGGTATTGGAAAGCATGTGGTACAGGCGCTTCGGAAAGCAGGAGCGGAGGCAGTGATTGCGGATGTGACTGTAGCCACCGGAGATGAGCTGGACGGCGTTCTCTGCGTTAAGTGTGATGTGACCAGCAAAGAAAGCGTGGAGGCCATGGTGCAGGCTGTCGTGGATAAGTACGGAAAGGTGGACGCGCTGGTGAACAATGCGGGCGTCAATCTGCCTCGTCTGCTGGTAGATGTGAAGGGGGAAAAACCGGAGTACGAGCTGGATGAAAAGTCTTTCGGCACCATGTGGGGGATTAACGTCAAAGGCGTGCTGCTGTGCGCGCAGGCCTGCGCCCGCCAGATGCTGAAACAGGGAAAGGGAGTTATCCTGAATATGTCTTCAGAATCCGGAAAAGAGGGGTCTCAGGGCCAGTCCGCCTATTCCGCAACCAAAGGAGCAGTGGACAGCTTTACCCGGTCTTGGGCAAAAGAACTGGGCAAATACAATATTCGTGTCCTTGCCTGTGCACCTGGCATTATGGAAGCGACCGGGCTGCGCACAGCCCGCTATAACGAAGCGCTTGCCTATACACGGGGAGTGAAACCGGAAGAACTTTCCACAGATTACAGCAAGGTGATTCCCTTAGGTCGGGACGGCAAACTGGATGAGGTGGGAGATCTGGTTGCTTATCTGGTTTCTGATCGGGCCAGCTATATAGCAGGTACTACGATTAACATTTCCGGCGGTAAATCCAGAGGATAAATTTTAGAAAGGAATGCTGATACCATGAAGAGTTTATTTGGCGATAACCGACTGGCAAATATGCTGCATCTGTTTCGCGGGATGCAGGTGATGTCTGTGGGCAGTATGGCGTCTAAACTCGGTGTCAGCGATCGTACCATCCGCAACGATATTAAGCAGCTCAATCAGATGCTGGAAGGCTGTGCTCTGATCGAGGGGAATCAGGGGAAATATTTCCTGCGTGTCTTTGACCATGTCCAGTTTAAGAAACTTTTCGATGCGCTGACCCGGGAGGATGAATTTCTCAATTCCCCGCGGAACCGGATGGATTATCTGTTCGGCAGGCTGATGAGGGCGGAATTCCCTCTGCTCACTGATGATCTGGCTTATGAGATGTCGGTGGGCCGGACTACTTTGACAGGCGACCTGAAAAAACTGCGTCTGGAGCTAGAACCTTTTCATATTTCCATTGAGGGGAAGACCAGCAAGGGACTGGTTCTCTGCGGAGATGAAGCAAACATCCGGCGTTATGTCCTGGAAACGAATTACGATCAGATTTACCGGGATTATCCGCTGGATATCGAGGTGGAGGAGATCATTTCCAGCGCTTTTATCCGCAGCCGGCTGGAGAAAAAGGTTCAGACAGAGTTCCGGCGGTTCATTATTCTGATGCTGGACCGGTTTATTACCGGGCACTACATAGGAAAACTGACAGCGCGGTACTACAATCTGACGGCGGAACCCAGATTCGCTGTCGTTTCAGAACTGATCGACCAGATTGGCCGGAATCTGCAAATCGAGTTTCCGGCGGAAGAGAAGCTGTTCACACTTCTGCCGATCATCGGGATGCGGACCCCGGAGGACATCGAAAGGATGCATTCGATAGAACTGGATGAGACTGTCCGTCCGCTTCTGGGAAAAATTCTGGATGAGATCAGTCTGGAAACAAATCTGGTCATTGATCCGGGCGATTTTCAGGAAGAATTTCTGTATCATCTGATGTTCATGCTGAACCGGCTCCGCTTTCATGTCCGGCTGCAGAATTCGGTAGTTGACGAACTGGCGGAAAAATATCCTCTGGCTTACAAGGTGGCAGGAATTGCGGCTCGTGTGATCGCAGAAGAGTATGGTGTTGCGGTCAATACGGATGAACAGGGCTATCTTGCGTCATATTTCGGTGTGTTTCTGGAAGAGAATCAGAGAAAGGCGGAAAAAGGATTTCGCGTTGCGGTTGTCTGCGGTACCGGACGGGTAAGCGCCCGTCTGATCTCGGTGCAGCTGAGAAGGATTCTGGACAGCGCTACGGAAATACAGCAGTTTTCTGATAATTGTATTACCACGGAGCTGCTGAACCTCTTCGACATTGTGCTTACCACAGTGGAACTGCCCTGTCCCTGTGTGCGGCCTGTAATCCGCATCAGTGAAATTTTCAATGAACAGGAACTGCGGCGCAAGATTGAAAAGGCCCGGTACTGGGATCAGGTGGATGCGCCGATGCTGGATAACAACTGGTTTGTCATGGCAGGTTTACTGAATAAAAATGCTTTCTTTGTTCTGCGTTTTGTCCGCACATATCAGGAAGGCGTGGATGAAATGGTCCGCGGTCTTACGGAGGACGGACAGGTAGACGAGGGATTTATGGAACGTCTGACTGAGCGGGAGAAGAAGGGAACCATGGTATTTGACCATGCCATAGCAATTCCGCATGGCATTCAGTACGTCAGCGACCGTTTGATTCTGGCGATCGGTGTCTTCCCTGAGCCAATGATTCACCAGGAGCATGAGATCCGTGTGATTTTCCTGCTGGGGCTGCCGGAACAGGTGGAGGAAGAGGATAATCTGCTCATTCGTGTTTATGATGAAATCATCAGCATTTCTCAGGATGAGGAGCTTTTGTCGAAGATTGCGGCGGCGGATTCTTTCGAGGCGCTGCTTCGGGTTCTGTACCGGCATGCTGATTAAAAGCCATGCGGGACGAAGAACTTATGTATGTTAAAAACAATACAGGAACGGAGGATGGGAGAATGATTCAAATTGGACTGATTGTGGCGGCGGCGTTTGTGCTGCAGGGATTTCTCAGCTGTATGCAGATGAAGCACTTTGCGGTGGAATTTGTTAAACTGCGCAGGCAGGGCAGAGTTGCTTGCGGCAGAAAATCCGGCGGATTTCATGCGGGAGCCATCGTTATGTTTCAGGTGGATGAGGACGGAATTATTCAGACGGCAAGAAAGATGGAAGGCGTTACCTGTTTTGCCAGAGTTCGGGATCTGCCGGGTTTTGAGGGCAGGGATATCCGGGAACTCACTGAGGAGGACGGCCCCAAAAACCATCGGAATCTTCGCAAAGCCATTGCGGACGCTTCTCTTTCCTACCGCAAATTTATGGCAGGGGAAGTTATCCCCGAACCACCTGCTCCGTTCCAGAAGGCCGGGATCGCGCTGAGCAGTCTCGGCCGCAGAAGAATGACTTTGAGAAATTAGAGAAAGGCGGAATATTATGGATTTTATTGTCAATCTGGCCTCTGGCTTTATGAATCTTTTTACTCTGGGCGGCGAACAGTTTATGAGCTGGGTCACCGGTATTATCCCTACTATTTTGATGCTTCTGGTTTTGATGAACGCCATTATAGCCCTGGTGGGCGACGACAAGATTGAAAAGATCGCGCGGGTCTGCACCGGAAATCCGGTTCTGCGTTACGCGATCCTGCCCTGGGTCAGCGCTTTCATGCTGGGCAATCCCATGGCGCTTTCCATCGGCAAATTTATGCCGGAGTTTTATAAACCAAGTTTTTACGCGTCCGTAACTTACCACTGCCACACCAACAGCGGAATTTTTCCTCACATCAATGCTTCGGAGATCTTTATTTATCTGGGCATTGCCAACGGCATTACCACGCTTGGACTGGATACCACTCCGCTGGCGATCCGCTATCTGCTGGTTGGCCTGATCTGTAATTTTATTTCCGGCTGGGCAACGGAGTTTACCACCAGATTTGTAGAGAAACAGCAGGGCGCCCATCTGAGCCGTGAACTGAAAGTTCAGCATTGAGAAAGAGAGGAGAATTACAATGGCAGAATATCGTTCGATTCGGATAGAAAAAGGCGCAGGCGGATTTGGAGGTCCCCTGGTTATCACGCCTACAGAGAAAAAAAATAAGGTTATGTTTATCACCGGAGGCGGAGCGGAGCCGGATTTTCTGGGACGCATTGTCGAACTGTCCGGTCTTACCCCGGTAAACGGCTTCAAGACGAGCTGTCCGGAAGACGAACTGGCTCTGGTTATTATTGACTGCGGCGGAACTCTTCGCTGCGGCCTTTATCCCAAGAAGCGCATCCCCACGGTTAATATCAATCCTGTAGGCAAGGCGGGCCCTCTGGCAAATTTCATTACCGAGGACATTTATGTCTCCGGAGTTACCGCTCATAATATCAGCCTGGCGGATGGTACGAAAAAAACAGAGCTTTCTGCTGAAGCGGAGTCTGCCGCAGAACCGGGTTCCGCAGAAAAATCTGACAATGTGAAGTTCTCTGCGGATAAGAAGGTTTCCGAAACACTCGCCGCGCAGGAGAACAAGAGTCTGATCACAAGAATCGGTCTGGCTGCCGGGAAAGTGGTTGCAACTTTCAATCAGGCTGCCCGTGACGCCGTTCAGACCTGCATCACTACGCTGCTGCCCTTCATGGCCTTTGTATCCATGCTGATCGGTATTATCAACGGTTCCGGATTCGGCAATGCCTTTGCCTCACTGCTTACTCCGCTGGCAGGCAATATATTCGGCTTGGTAATTTTGGGCATTATCTGCTCCATCCCGGGTCTGTCAGCTCTGCTTGGTCCCGGCGCGGTGATCGCTCAGATTGTCGGAACACTGATCGGAACCGAAATCGGCAAGGGAAATATTGCTCCCAGTCTGGCCCTGCCGGCCCTGTTTGCCTGCAATACCCAAGGCGCATGTGATTTTATTCCGGTAGGTCTGGGACTGGCGGAAGCAGAAGTGGAGACTGTGGAAGTCGGTGTGGTATCCGTCATGTATTCCCGTTTCCTTACCGGATGGCTTCGAGTCATCATTGCTTTTGTCGCCAGTTTCGGTCTGTATGCTGCCGCGTAACTTCAGGGCTGCAGGATGCGCAGCTTCAATATTTTAATATTCTCAGGAGGTTTTTATCCATGAAAATTATTTATGAAAACCAGGTCAAGGCCATGGGAGAATGCGTAGAAGAATTTAAAGATGCGGGAATGTTTATCATCTTTGGAGAGAACGCTCCGGCGGAAATCCGGGATTACTGTTATTCCGTCAGCGTAAATCCGATCAATGGTAAAATTGCTGCGGGACAGACTCTGAAAATAGACGGGGAATCCTATAAGATTACTTCTGTAGGCTATGAGGCGCCTGTTACCCTTGCGGGACTGGGACATTGCACGATCAATTTCAGCGGCGCGGCAGAACCGGAATTGCCAGGTTCTATCTATGTGGAAAACAAACCTATGCCGGACATTCAGATCGGAACGATCATTCAGATTGTGGAAATGTGATAAACTACAGTGATACGGGACAGAGATAATTTATGATTGACTGATTGAATCAGGGGATGCCAGAGCTGACATCTCCTGATATTTTTTTGAGATATTCAATCCCCCATCTGATATACGCTCCGCTTTTGTGCTTTACCCAGTCCACATGTTTATAAAGCGAAATGACCGGAAGGATCACTGGCAAAAATGCGATAAAAAAGCCTAATCATTGGTTTTACTTTACTGCGAGCGCATTTACGAGCTGATCTGGGGACTGGACGGCGACGGCAGCAGCGGAACAGTCATGGAACATATCCGGAAGATACGGAGCAAGTTTGCCACTGTATCTTCTCATAACTATATAGAGACAGTCTGGGGAGTGGGTTATAAATGGAACGGATAAGATAGGTTTTCTCTCTGAATAAATGGTGTATTTTACAGGTTGAATTTATCCTATAATTAGTGTATATTATATCCATTAAAATGATATGATGCCAGGGTCGAAAGGTCATGCGTTCCATGTTCACATGGAAAAGCATGACACTGAGACCCCAAAAACACCGAAAAGGAGCCATTTTTCATAGAAAAATGTGCGGATTTGAGGTGTTTCAGGATTTCGGGAGCACGGAGTGCGGAGAAATCCGTGGCATCATGGGGGCAAAATACCTTTTGACCCCAACATCATGATATGGAGGGATATGAAGTGATAATAGATACAAATACAATGGTTTCTATTACAGAAGCAAATCAGAACTTTTCAAAAGTGGCCAGACTGGTAGATGAACATGGAACGGCAGTTATCCTGAAAAATAATGTTCCCCGATACCTTGTGATTGATTTCAGTAAGGCAGAGGCGGACTCTGAAGCAGCGGATGAGGATGTATTAAGTATATCGAAAAGATTACTGGTAAAAAACAAAGAAGCATATGAGGTATTGGCTCAATGATCAGGCTGACAAAGGAACAAATTCTGATGCTTCATTCTC
The DNA here is from genome assembly GCA_947626965.1 of uncultured Lachnospiraceae bacterium. Lineage (GTDB taxonomy): Bacteria > Bacillota > Clostridia > Lachnospirales > Lachnospiraceae > Choladousia. The sequence goes on along the minus strand of CANQUH010000035.1, from coordinate 253 downwards.
AGTTAAGTCTGAAAAAAACATTGTTTATGATGATGCTGATCAGTGTTATAACTGCGGCGCTGCTCTCAGCAGTCTCCATCTGGATACTTGTAGAAACCAGTTCCGGTCTGGATCCGTATGGGATGAGGATTGTATTTGACGGCAGGCGTGCAGTGATAAAGAATACGGCAGCCCAAGAAAATACAGCGGCACGGGAAGATACAGCGTCACCGGGAAATACAGTGCCTCAGGAAAATACGGCAGATTCAGAGAA
>CANQUH010000034.1 GCA_947626965.1 uncultured Lachnospiraceae bacterium | reverse complement strand
ATCTCTCCGCGGTTCGCTATCAAAATCTTCCGATACATTTCATTCCTCCTGCCTGGTCTTCTTTTTCAGTCTGTTTTGCCAAAGCACATTTCCCGGCAGACCGTTCTTTTCCTTCATCCGGCTGAAAGTCTGTTTCCCCGCTGCTCTGCCGGACGTTCCGGAACATATCCATCTGCCTGCTGCGCCTTCAAAACCTTAAAATTTCAAACAGACGCAGATTATCCGTCTCTTCGGAACAAATCACTGCACCGCGAAGGTCAGCTCTCCCTCCGCGCATACCTCGCCGTCCACCGTGGCCGTCGCTTTTCCGACTCCCACTGGCCCTTTCAGTTTAATCAGCTCAACCTCCAGGCGCAGCACATCCCCCGGAACCACCTTGCGGCGGAACCGCGCTTTGCTGATTCCCCCGAAAAAGGCAAGCTTCCCGCGGTAGTCCTCATGGGACAGCAGAGCCACCGCGCCTACCTGCGCCAGCGCCTCGATAATCAGTACCCCAGGCATGACCGGCTCCGCCGGAAAGTGCCCCGCAAAAAACGGCTCATTATAAGTGACCGCCTTGCGTCCAACCGCACGCTTCGCCGGTTCCAGCTCATCCACCCGGTCTACCAGAAGAAACGGCGCCCTGTGCGGCAGTATCTCCATAATCTGTTTTGTATCCAGCATTTTTTACCTCCAGATCTGTTTCGCAGCATTCATCGTCAGTTTTCCGGACAATTGCATAAGAACAACAGTTACAATTTGTACATCATTTGCCCGGCAAAAAGTGATTTGAATAAACAGCCGCATGCATCATCCTTCTATCTGCACATCCGTCTTCACATGCATTAACGGCTGCCCGTACTCGACCATCTGCCCGTTCTCAACCAGAATCTCCTCCACAATTCCGCTGCATTCCGCTTCGATTTCATTCATCAGCTTCATTGCTTCCACAATCCCGACCGTCTGTCCTGCTTTCACCGTATCACCGACTTTCACAAACGGCTCCTCTTTCTCCGATGCGGCCGCATAGAAAGTTCCAACCATCGGAGATTCGATGAAAACGTATTTGCCCGCCTGCTGTACATCCTCTGTTTCCTGCAGGGGAGCGGAATCTGCCGCATATGGCGTTTCCTGCTCTGCTCCGTACGACAATCCGACATTTTCCGTGACTGGCGCCATTCCATATGCTTCTGAATCCGCCGCACCGCAAACTGTTCCAAAAGCAGTTCCGGCGTTTCCCGCATTCTTGTTTCCTATTTTTAACCGGATATCCGCATCCTGATACTCAAACGCCGTCAGCCCGGTGTTTTTTACTTTATCAATCACAGACATGATCTCATTCAGCCCAAGTCTCATATCTGCCAGCCTCCTGCATTTTATTTTTGTTTTTCCTGTTTGAAGCCCTGTTTCTCTTCGTGCTCACAGAGGTCTGAAACGTCTCAAATCCATGATGCCACGGATTTCTCCGCACTTCGTGGTCACGAAATCCGTTCATTCCCCTGCAAATTTTTTCACCAGAAGGCTTCCGTTGTGACCGCCGAATCCAAGTGAATTGCTGATAGCCGCCGTCACTTCCCGGCTGACGCCCTCTTTTGTGTAATTCAGATCCATCTCTTCCTCCGCCGACTCAAATCCGGCAGTCGGATGGATATAATCTTCCATCACGCTCTTCACGCACACGATAAACTCTGCAGCTCCCGCGGCCCCGAGCATATGGCCGGTCATGGACTTCGTCGAATTGACATTCAGCCCGTACGCAGCATCTCCGAATGCCCGCTTGATCGCACGCGTTTCAAACAGATCGTTATGATGCGTGCCTGTCCCGTGCGCGTTGATATACTGCACGTCGTTCACGGTAAGGCCCGCTTCCTGTATCGCAAGCAGCATCGCGCGCGCGGCTCCGTCGCCGTCCTCGCACGGAGAAGTGATATGATATGCGTCACAGGTCGCTCCGTATCCGGAGACCTCCGCCAGAATATGCGCTCCTCTTGCCTGTGCATGTTCCATCGACTCAAGAACAACGATTCCGGCTCCCTCACCCATAACAAAACCGCTGCGGTTCTTGTCAAACGGAAGTGAAGCGCGGAGCGGGTCCGTACTTGTGGAGAGCGCAGTCAGCCCCATAAATCCCGCAATGCCAAGCGGCGTGATCGCCGCCTCCGTACCGCCCGCAACCATCACATCCGCGTCGCCGCACTGAACCGAGCGGTACGCGTCGCCAATTGCGTGCGTTCCTGTCGCACACGCCGTCACAACATTGGTACATTTGCCTTTCAGACCAAAATGGAGCGCAACATTGCCGGCCGCCATATTTGTGATCATCATCGGGATCAGGAGCGGAGGCACACGCCCCGGCCCTTTCGTCGTCAGCTTCGTGTGCGCCTGCTCCATCAGCTGCAGACCGCCGATTCCACAGCCCACCGACACGCCGATTCGGCAGCGGTCCTCCTTCTCAAGATCAAGCCCCGCATGCGCGATGGCCTCAGACGACGCGGCCACCGCGTACTGGCTGAACAGCTCCATCCTCTTTGCTTCCTTGAAATCCATGCAGCTTTCCGGATCAAAATCATGGACCTCAGCCGCCACTTTTACCTTATAATTGGAAGTATCAAACCGGTCCAGCTCCCCGATGCCGACCTTGCCGGCCTTGAGGCTGTTCCAGAATTCTTCCACTGTATTTCCAACCGGAGATATCACCCCGAGTCCTGTCACCACAACTCTTCTCATCCGATCCTCCTGTTCTTTTTCCTTTCCACCATAAAATAAACCATTATCCGGCTCCCTCAGATCCCCATGCCTCCGTCCACCGAAATTACCTGACCTGTAATATAGGCCGCCCGGTCAGACGCCAGAAACGCCACAGTCTCCGCGATATCCTTCGGCGTACCCATACGGCCAAGCGGTATCTGCGCGAGCGCCGCCTCTTTTACCTTCTCCGGAAGCACCGCTGTCATGTCTGTATCGATATAGCCCGGAGCCACCGCATTTACCGTGATATTTCGGGATGCAAGCTCTTTCGCAAGGCATTTTGTCATGCCGATGATCCCCGCCTTCGCGGCGCAGTAGTTAATCTGCCCGGCATTCCCATGAACTCCTGAGATCGACGACAGGCTGACAATCCTGCCGTACCTTTTTTTCATCATGACCTTACCTGCAAGCTGCATGCAGAAAAAAGCTCCCTTCAGATTCGTGTCAATGACCTGCGCAAACTCCGCCTCACTCATGCGGACCGCGAGATTGTCCCGCGTGATTCCCGCATTATTTACAAGAATATCGATCGGACCAAGCGTTTCCGCAGCCTCTTTAAACAAACGCACACAGTCTTCTTTCTGCGATATATCGGCCTGTATGACGGCGGCACGCCTTCCCGCCGCGCGGATCAGCTCCGCCGTCTCCTCGGCCTTCTCTTTTGAACCGCTGTAGTTGACCGCGACGTCAGCCCCGTAACCGGCCAGGGTCAGCGCGATCTCTCTGCCGATCCCTCTTCCGCCGCCTGTCACCAGCGCGATTTTTCCTTCCAGCATAACCAAACCTCCTGCCGCTGAATTTTTTATATCTTCACAGTTCTTCCTTCAGCTTCGCAAGCTCCTCCGGCGTTCCCACCTGAAACACACGAGCTGACCGGTCAATCTTCCTCACAAAATTTCCAAGGGTCCGGCCCGGTCCGATCTCGACAAAAGTATCAATGCCTTCGCGGAGCATATACTCCACGCTCTGCTGCCACAGTACAGGAGAGCATACCTGCCTGCCAAGCAGATCCCGGATCTCCTCCGGCTCCTCCACGCTGCCCGCCGTCACATTTGAGACAAAGGGAATGGACGGTCTCTGAAGCCCGGCCGTTTCGAGCAGCTCTCTCAGTTTTTTTCCCGCTTCCGCAAGCATCGGAGAATGAAACGGTCCGCTCACATTCAGCGGCACGGCGCGCATCGCTCCCGCCGCAAGCAGCCGTTTTGCCGCTTCCGCCACAGCTGCCGTCTCCCCGGTGATCACCTGCTGCCCGGGGCAGTTGTAATTCGCGACGCTCACCTGTCCTTCAACCGAAGCACAGATTTCCTCTGCCGCGAGAGGCTTCCGGCTGATAATCGCCGTCATCCCTCCCTCTCCGGGCGGAACCGCTTCTTCCATATAAATGCCTCTCTGGCAGACAATTCTCACTGCCTCCGGCACAGAAAATACCCCGCAGGCAGCCAGAGCGCTGTACTCGCCAAGGCTCAGTCCCGCCGTCATATCCGCGCGGATCCCCGATTCCTCAACTGCTTTCAAAATGGCACATTCCGCAGTCAGCAGCGCTGGCTGCGTATACCTCGTCTGATCAATCCTGTCATTTTCCTCAAAACAAATATCCTCGATGGAAAATCCTGCCGCCTTTGAAGCTTCTGAAAATACATCCCTGCTCACTTCATGTGAATCATAAAACGCCTTCGCCATCCCGACGCACTGTGCTCCCTGTCCGGGAAATATAAATGCAATCCTGCTCATCTGCGATCTCCTGCTTTTTATTCTATATTTTCTGTCTGTTTCCAGAACCCGTCCGCGGACTCCGGAAAAGAATCAATCGAGTTTTTGACCTTAAATTTCCGCACATCCTGGCAGAACGCAGACAGCCTTCTTTTAGTCATCCGTTCCGCTGCACACAACTGGCTTGAAATCTGCGCATTTTTATATCTTCAGAAGCGCCTCTGCCTCCTGCATGATCTCCTCAATCATCTCGCGGCAGCTCTGCTGTTTTTTCACCAGACCGGCAATCTGCCCCGACATCACGGAACCGTAATCGACATCGCCGTCCTGCACGGCTTTTCTCAGCCCGCCGATCGTCAGCGCCTCCAGTTCTTCGAAGCTCTTTCCCTCTTTTTCATATTCCAGATATTTTCTCGTCGTCCTGTTGCGCAGTGTCCGGACCGGATGGCCGGTCGAACGTCCTGTCACAACCGTATCGATATCCTTCGCGCGCAGCACCCGGTCTTTGTAGTTCTGATGCACCACGCACTCGTCGGATACGAGGAAACGCGTTCCCATCTGCACGCCGGACGCACCAAGCATCATCGCCGCCGCAAAGCCTCTGCCGTCCCCGATTCCGCCTGCCGCGATCACCGGGATGCTGACCGCATCCGCAACCTGAGGCACGAGTACCATCGTTGTCGCCTCGCCGATATGTCCGCCGGACTCGCAGCCCTCCGCGATCACCGCGTCCGCGCCGCCCCGCTGCATCATCTTTGCAAGAGCAACCGAAGCCACAACCGGAATAACTTTGATCCCGGCCTCCTTCCACTGCTTCATATAAGGACCCGGATTTCCGGCTCCCGTCGTGACGACCGGAACCTTTTCCTCCACGACCAGACGCGCGATATCCTCCGCGTAAGGACTCAGCAGCATGATATTTACGCCGAACGGCCGGTCCGTCAGTTCCCGCGTCTTTCGGATTTCTTCTTTTACATAGTCATATGGGGCATTCGCCGCCGCAATAATTCCCAGCCCGCCTGCGTTTGAGACAGCGGACGCAAGAGAATGTTCCGCTACCCAGGCCATGCCTCCCTGCATAATGGGATAACGAATGCCGAGAAGCTCTGTCAAAGCCGTCTTCATCACTCTTCGATTCCTTTCCCTTTCAGATAATCCACGACAGCCTGCACAGTCGTCAGTTTTTCCAGATCCTCATTCGGAATCTCAGTGTCGTACTCTTCCTCAAGAGCCATGACCAGCTCAAACAGGTCAAGGGAATCCGCGTTCAGGTCGGCTTTGAAATCCGACTCAGGTTTGATATCCGCCTCATCAATATGTAACTGTTCCGCAATAATTGAAATTAATTTTTCCAGCATGATGAAATCTCCTTCTTTACCTTAAGTTTATCGTCTTCAATTACTTATACACGTCCAAAGAAAAAAACTTGCAGTTTATTTGTTAATAAAATTAACTTTCTGCAATTCGAAAAAAACAGCCTCATACCACAGCACAAGACTGCCAGGCTTATCCTAATGGCCGCATTTATCTTACAGAATGCATTTTCCCGTGCGACAGGAAAAATACAAATACTCCTGCCAGAGCCGCCGAGACGGCGGCAACCCCCGAAATCACGGCAATCCTCACGCCTGCTTTTCCGTGTTTTCTCTTTGCGATCCGCTTCACATTTTCCAGATCCACCTCCGGAAAATGCTCTTCCAGAAGAGACAGATCAATATTGCTCAGAATATCGATCAGACGACACTGATTCCAACGGTTCATCCCGCCACCTCCTTCTCATAAACCTTCCTGATTTTTTTCCTGAGTCTTGAAAGCTTGCTGTCCACCGCGTTCTCCGACATGTTCATCGCCTCTGCAATCTGCCTCGTACTCTGGAGGTAATAAAACCGACGCAGAACCAGCTCTTTATCCTTCTTTTTCAGAGAACCCAGAATTCTGTTCAGTGCGTCAACCTCTTCCCGGTTTATAACCCTCTGCTCCAGGTTCTGACTATAGTCGATGTACTCTGCCCGGAGCGTGTCAGACTCATCCGTCTCTTCCACTTCCTCAAGTTTTTTGAGTTTTCTCAGATAATTCAGCGCCGTGTTTCTCGTGATCGCCTTGAGATAGGTGGAAAAAGAAGCCTTCTCATAGTCATATCCGGCGCCATGTTCCCACAGTTTCAGATACACGTCGTTGACGCACTCCTCTACAGATGTCTCTCTGTCCCCGAGAATCGTGCCTGCTATGTAGCGGATCAGTTTCTCATACTGCTGCGCGACCAGCTCAATTCCCCGCTCATCACGCTCCGCGAGAAGCTCTGCAATTTCACGTTCCATACGACCGCCTCCTTTCTGCCGCAAAAATCCGGTTTTCACCAGACCAGGCCTCTCTGGCCGGCAATTTTTCTGTGCACGAAGCGCCTGCGCCCGCGGCACAGGATGTCTGTCCTTTAAAGCACTTTCAATTACTTATACACCCGAAAGAAAGAAAACTTGCAATTTATTTGTTAATAAAATTAACTTTTTTAAAGAGAGCCACTCCAACAACCAGGTTCACTGTGCAAACCTGCGCACCAAGCCGGAAGCTTTTTGTGTCACAGGACGAAATTTCCTGTGAATCGAGTAAGAGGCAGCTTTCCCTCCTGCTCGCCGCGCAGCCCGCATGCTGCGTCAGCAGCTGTTTTCCATGTGCGGGCCTGCACAAAAAAACAAGCTGCCGGAAAATATCTGGTGGGATGAGTTCCCATTCGATACTTTTCCGACAGCCCCGATCGAGTAGGAGGCGGCTTTCCCTCCTGCTCGCCGCGCGGCCCGTGTGCTGCGTCAGCAGCTGTTTTCCTTACACGGGCCTGCGCATAAAACAGTAAAATCCGGCTTCACTAAGCCGTACTGCCAGTCTTATTCATAATATCTTCCGCTGAAGTAAACCTCCGCATGATCAAATTCACTATTCACACCAGCCTGCTCAGAGAGTGTCGCTCCCGGTTTAAGCTCGCTGTCATCATCCGTGAGATATCCTGATTCATACCAGACCAGATTATTGTCCGCATCAAAAAACAACACATAAGCTTCGAGGAACTGTGCCGGGTTGGTGCCATTGTTTGTCACCGCGACAACAACATTCTCATCATTGATCGTCACCTCAGCCGACAGATCCTTCAGAACAGGTTCGTAGTAGGAATCACTGCCAAACAGCTGATAATCAACCGTATCAATATCAAAAACTTTGTCAAAATAGAAATAACCAATCGAAGTCTCACCCGGACCGAGTATATCCAGAGTTAAATCACCGGCCCCGATTGCTTTCCCGGAAGCATCCCTGGCCACGGCGTTTCCTCTGACCGAACAGGCCTCAGAAGAATTGTTGGTCACAACAAGGAAATACAGCGAATCCCCGACGCTGGTTTCATATAAATATCCGACTGAGGAAAAATCTTCCGACAGAATGCTCTCTGACACAGGTGTCGACGACCCGTCAGACCTTCCGGTAAGATAAATTTCCACATGATCATACGTGTCATAACAGTTCAGCTGTGCCGACAGAGAAGCTCCCGGCTTGATCTGGCTGTCATTGTCTATCACATATTCGTTATCGTACTTGATAATATTATCGTTCGCGTCCATAAAAAACGCATAGGCTTCAACAAATTCAGCGTTAATATCGCCATTATTTGTGACAGTAATCGTAACATTTGTTTCATTCAGGCTTTTCTCAACCTCAAGATTTCCAAGAACAGGCTCATAATAAATGTCCTCATTATAGGAAAGCTGATAATCAACCTTAGCAGCTCCGGAAACACCATCAAAATAGAAATAACCGATCGTCTCTTCTCCAGAGCCAATTATATCGATCGACAGATCGGCGGCTCCAAGAACAGCTCCGGCTGAGTCTTTGGCCGTCGCGTTTCCGCTCACCGACACCGTGGTCTGCGAATTGTTCTTAACTGTTACAAAATACAGCGTATCTCCAATGGAGTTTTCATAGAGCCATCCTTTCACGTCAAAATTTTCCTCTGTGTCCGCAGTACTTTCAGCTCCAGTACTTTCAGCCTCAGTACTTTCGTCTGCAGTATTTTCAGCAGCAGTCTGGTCTTCCGTACTGCTCTCGTCATTTTGCCGCGCACGGTTATCATTCACAACAATATTCATTGCGGATACCTGCATCGTCATCCCGCAGCCTGCCAGTATAACCGCAGCCAGACCAACAGCAGCCAAGTTCCTCTTTTTCATTAATATCAACCTCCCTTTCCTTCTGTTTTCCAACAATGGTATCTACTAAATATCGATCCTCTCATTTTTGTAGAAATACTCTCTGTCACGCTCCCCGATTTCACGGAGTACCCTGCAGGGATTCCCCGCCGCGACAACATTCGCCGGCACATCCTTTGTCACAACGCTTCCCGCTCCAATTACGGAATTATCCCCGATCGTGATTCCCGGTACAATGATCACTCCCGCGCCGATCCACACATTATTTCCAATGTGAATATCCTTGTTATACTGAAGAGCCCGCTCTCTCAGAACCGGAAGGATTGGATGATTCGCCGTTGCGATCGTCACATTCGGTCCGATCATAACCTTGTTTCCAATAAAGATGTTCCCGTCGTCCACAAGCGTAAGGTTGAAGTTCGCGTATACACTGTCGCCCAGAAAGACATGTTTCCCAGCCCAGTTTGCGCGCAGCGGCGGTTCGATATAACAGCCCTCTCCTACTTTCCCGAACATCTTTTTCAGCAGCGCGGAACGCTTCTCAGGTTCCGACGGCCGCGTGGCATTAAATTCATACAGCAGGTCAAGATAAGAACTCTGCTCTTCCATAATAGCAGAATCACCCGGATCATAGATCAGTCCGGCATCCATGCGCTCCCGTTCTGTCATAGAATTGTCCCCCTTCTCATATATTTGACGATAGTATACTATGTTCTTCAGACAGCGGCAAGGATAAAAATGAGCGGAACCTGCAAAGCATGTTCCGCCCATCCTGAGAAAAACTGATCCTCAGTTATCTTATCTGTTAATATAATCCTCCACATTGTCGGCAGTAACCGGCTCGAAAGGCACCCACATAATATAGCCTGTCTCGTCTGTCTCGTAACCGGTATCGCTGCTCAGCTCATTGCCCACTACCAGATTGTAGGCAGCCATCAAAGCGCCGTACCCCTGACCTTTTCCATCCTGGAACACCGTCATCGCCAGAGTGCCGTCCTGCACTGCCGCGCAGCCATCCACCGTCGCGTCGATTCCGACAACCGGCGTATCCGCCGGGTCTTTGCCGGCCTGATTCAGGGCCTCGATCGCGCCAAGAGCCATCGCGTCATTGTTTGCGATGATGCAGTCATACTCGGCGGTGTCGATCAGCGGGTTAATGAGGTCCATCGCGGTCGCACGGTCATAATCGGCTACCAGAGGCGCGGACGCTTCCTCGGCGTTGATTCCGTTATCTTTCAGCGCGTTCAGCACGGACTCCGTGCGCTGTGTCGTATAAGTTGCTCCGAGCGTACCACTCAGGAAAATGTATTTGATATCGGTTTTCCCTTCCGCCTTGAAATGTTCCGCAAGCCATTCTCCCTGGAAAGCGCCGGACTGGTTCTCATCTGACCCCACATAGACTACATTTTCATTCAGAACCGACAGATCGTTAGGCGGCACATTGACAAACACAACCTTCATGTCGCCGGCAGCCTCAATAATCTGCGCCGCGGTTGCAGTGTCCACCATGTTTACGATCACTGCCTTCTGCCCGGCATTCCTCGCCATCTCGACAAACTGGATCTGTTTTCCCGTGTCATCCTGCGCATCCTGCGTCACAAGATCAATACCGAGCTCCTCTGCTGCTTCCAGCATACCGGATTCCAGCGTGGAGCGGAACTCATCCCGATGCCCCATGATACAGGTGACTCTTCCGAGATCCTCAAATCCTCCGCCGGTTTTGGAAGCTTCGTCGTCCTCCGCCGCTTTCACACTGCTGCCGCCGAGGGACATCCCCATCACCATTGCTCCTGCCAGTAACATTGTCAGTACACGTTTCTTCATTGCCTGTCTCCTTTCTTTTTTATACATTATGTTTTTGTTGTTACAACCCATTTTGCAGGCACTCAATTTCCTTTTTGTGCCATAACCATAATTTCCTTATCATTATTGATTCTTTTGTAAAAAACAGGAAAAAATATTGTTGAATTTCTTTGCTGTTGTCCCTTATAATACAGAGTAGAAGAGAAAAAAGAAATGCCGTTTCTTGCCGGAGAATATACATTTTGTGCTCTAATCAAAGGAGATTAATAGATATGTCGATAAAAGAACTGCAGAATGACGCCGTTATCAAAAACGAACCTGGAATTATCCGCAAGATGGGCAAAGGATTCCATATGCCGGAACCCTTTGCCGTTCAGAATCTGTTTTATATGATCTGGGGAGATGAATATCTCTGTGATACCACGTATTATGTGAACAGAAAATTCCTGGATTCCCTGAGTCTTTTTCATATCGTCCACGGGGAAATGGAATTTAAATACCGCGGAAACCAGTTCACCGCTCTGGCCGGAGATACGGTTTTTCTCGACTTCCGGTATCCTCATTATTACAAAGCTGTACAGCGGACGCGGGTCCGTCAGTATCTGATCGCTGGAAACGCCGCGCAGTCCTACTTTGAACTGCTGTACGAGCAGCATGGCAGTCTGTTTCGGGACAGGGGGAAAACCTCCGTCCTGTTCAGCTTCCTGCAGAATGAGCTGAGCGAACCGTTTCCTGACGATCACAAAATATCTTTTCTGATCCATCAGATCCTCAGCATTCTGATCATCCAGGAGAGACCATTGGCCAGCGCTCCCGTGCAGAAAGCGCAGGAATATATTCAGCAGCATTTCCAGGAACCGCTCACTGTGGACGGCATCGCGGCGTCCGTATCGCTGAGCCGCTATTACTTTTCGCGCTTATTTAAAAAGGAGACTGGCTTCGCGCCTCACGAATACCTGCTGGATGTCCGCCTGCGCAATTCCAAGCAGCTTTTAACAGAAACCAATCTCTCTGTTGAACAGATCGCTTTTCAGTGCGGATTCGCCAGTGCCGCGCATTTTATCCGGGCCTTCAAAAAAGATACGCTTGTCACGCCTTCCGCTTTCCGCAAATATTTTGACCCTATTGGGTTTCGGTGAATTATTCCGTCAAAATCTTTATCTATGATTTACTCATATTCCCGCAGGCGTTCCGTGACAGAACGGTTCCTCACTGTCCTTTTGTAAGTAACGATCGGCGTCAAAACACATAGTATCATTACAAGTAATATTGCACATAGCAGTGGGAGCACAGGTATTGCAAATGGAATTTTCATATAATTCATAGATTGAAAAATAAACCAGGTGATACCTGTCCCGATTGTTAATGTAATAAAAACAGAACCGCCCGCATATAACATTCCTTCACGAATCAATAATTTTTTTACCTGTTTCTTTGACATACCGACGCTTTCCATAATGGAAAAAGTCAATTTTCTGTTCTGCATACTGTTTGCCATGGTATTGATGTAGTTCAGCATTCCCACCAGTAACAGAAGAAGTGAAATGACTGTGCCTGTTTCAAACATGCCGCTTTGCGAATCCTGGATCGTTTTCATATCGTCATATTTTGAAATGGAAAGCAGATCATGATTGTATGGGTTCGCTTCAATGATATTTTTGATTTCCTTTTCTGTTTCAACATCGTAAGATTGTTTATATTTAACAGTAAGGCTTAAAACATATGGTTTTGAGGTTAACGATTCTAAATAATTTTCACTTACGATCAAATTTGCCCCAAAATTTACGGTTGCCCCGTAATAATCCCCGTAGCTGACTGCTCCGATTTTAATTTCCTGTTTTTGATTTCCTGTAGAAAATGAAATGCTGCTTCCGATCCATTTTTTGGGTATTTCAAATCCGGCATACTGCAAAATTGCCGTTTTGCCGCTTAAAAATTCCTGCTGATCTATGATGCTGCCAAGACTTCCGTTTAAATAGTCAAATTCTGACTCATCAATTCCTTTTATCATTCCATAATATTTCTCAGGATTTTTCTGATACTCTGAAACCGCGTCAGAACAGGTCAGATAAGGTTTCATTTCTGTACAGCCTTTTATCCAGAAATCTGAAAAACCGCCTTCCTCATATGGAAAAGTAACAGGAATCCCTTTTACAGCATGAATCTCTGCCACGCCCTCTGTCTTCTGTATATCTGATAAAAAAGCATCATCGATTGCCTGCCGCAGGGAAGTGATATCTTCTGTTGTCTGTGTGGAATTATGTATAATAAAATCTGCATCCCAGTAATTCGGGTATACGGTTCGTCTGCCCTGACTGTCAATCAGTGTAGTCAGACAGAAAAACACGATCAGGCTCATTGCAAGGGACAGAAAAACAACAGCCGTTCTCTTTTTATTGTTTTTCAGCTGATCTTTTGCCATTCGCCAGTACAGATTACCCTGCCTCTTTTTCCTCGCACAGGGAACTACAATATTTCCCCGGTATTTTACAGCTTCCACAGGCGTTACGTCCGCGGCAATATGAACTGGTTTCCTGACGCCGCATAATATTGCAGCCGCTGTAACCAAAATACTTAATGTCAGCACTTCCGGATAAAAGTATAACCCTGTATTTCCCAGGGAAATTCCCAAAACTTTCACAACATAAGGCACAAGAATTAAGGAAACGGATATACCCAGGATAATGCCCGCAGTAATTCCTGTCACACCAACCAGCAAGATTTGTTTGCGGATAAATCGGACTAATTGTTTTTTGGTCATACCCAGTGTCTGTAACAGACCATAATATCTGATTTTCCCGGAAACCGACAGATAAAGGATATTGTAGATCAGCAAATATGCGCTGAGGCAGATTATAAAGCACAGTCCCAATACTGCAAATAATATGGTCAGCGATCTTTCGATGTATTCCGAAGCCTGAAAAACCTGTGTCAATGATAATCCAAGACTTTCTCTCAGTTTTTCAATCGTTTTTCCTGTCATATAGTTACTTTTAAACTTCACCTGTAAAATCCCGCTGGACTCTAAATCATAACCTGTCTGTTCATAAAAATCCTTTGAAACATAGAAACTCGCCTTATCCCCGCCATACCCTTTCCAGATACCACTGATCACAAAGTCTGTTGTATGAATACCTGTATAATCTTCATAAGTCAGGGAAAGGCAGCCGCCAACTGACAAAGAACTTTTCCCACAGGCCTCAAGAACTTCTTCCGTGGCTAATAACTCATTTCGGGTCTGTGGATAGTGCCCCTTCATTTCTGTGACTGCCGGCGCTTTCTGACTCTCCCAATACATTTTGTCTCCCCATAAGAAACCAGCATTGACGCTGCGGTCGGAATCAGAACTTTTTACATTTCCACAATACGCCAGTACACCGACACTTTTTATGTCAGAACGATTACAAAGAATCTCTCTTTGATCTTCCGTGAATCCATTCATGACAGCAATATCATATTCTGAACCATACAAACGGGTATTTTGTAATCTGCTCAAATCTAAATATGTCAGCCCTATCGTAAAAATGGAAAAAAGCATAAAAGATGACAGCAGGATCGTAAGAAACAGAATAAAAAACTGCCGCTTATTTGTTCGTATTGTATTTTCAGCAAGTTTGTTTATCACAGAACGATTATTGTTTGCCAGCATAAGAATCACTTTCCCTTCCATATTTTTCCGTCCTGCAGCCGGACTGTTCTGTCTGCCATTTGTGCAATATCCAAATCATGGGTAATCACAATCAGCGTCTGCTGATATTTTTCCGCAATCACTTTTAAAAGTCCTATGACATCATGACTGGCGGAAGTATCAAGATTCCCTGTCGGCTCATCAGCAAGAATAATCGCCGGTTTCGTCGCCAGGGCTCTTGCAATGGCAGCCCGCTGCTGCTCTCCGCCGGAGAGCATGGATGGAAACATTTCCAGCTTATCTGCAATATGAAGCGTTTCCACTAACTCCTGAATAAATTCTTTATCAACAACAGCACCGTCAAGTTCCAGTGGAAACGTGATATTGTCATAGATATTTAAATCCGGAATCAAATTATACTGCTGAAAAATAAATCCCGCCTTCCTCCTTCTGAAAAGGGCAAGCTGTTCTTCATTCATTTCTGAGAGATTCATACCATCTACAATTACCGTTCCGGAAGTCGGAAAATCAAGTCCGCCTATCATATGTAAAAGCGTGCTTTTTCCGCAGCCGGACTTCCCGATAATGGAAACGAATTCCCGTTCTTTTACTTCAAAATTCACTCCATCCAGGGCAATTACCGTCTGAGTGCCAACATGATAATGTTTTGACAAAGAATTTGTTTTTACAATTACTCTTTCCATAGACATTCCCTCTGTTTCTGTTTTTATCTCGATTCGTTTTCTCGTCCGCGGGACTCTCTGTTCTTATGTCACAGGAAATTTCGTCCTGTGACACAAAAAGCCTCCGGCGAGTGCGCAGCTCGCAGAGAAGAAACTGCTGCTTCGCAGCCTGCTCGCGCGCAAAAAATGCCTTCTCCCCTCATGAGTGAAGGGCAGGGGAGTTGATATGCCGAAGGCATTTTTTATTTATCTTCATCATAGAACAGAAAAATCACAAACCGTTCACAAAAAGAAAAAATCACAAAATTGTGATTTTTCCAGACGTTTTAATTTGGCAGACAAATATGAAAGATGCTTCCCTTTCCTGTTTCTGATTCAACTTTTATATAGCCGTTCTGCATGGATATGATCTTTCGCGTCAGATATAAGCCAAGGCCAACACCCTCTGTGTCATGGATTTCCGGCTCACGGTAAAAGCGGTTAAATATTGTTCCCTGCCTTTCTAAAGGAATTCCTCTTCCTGTATCCGTAATACTGATTTTTGTAAAAATCTCTCCCTGGCATACAGAAATATAGATCTTACCATTTTTACTCGTATATTTGACTGCATTATCGAGAACATTAAAAATGGCTTCCGCTGTCCATTTTTTGTCATGTTCTAATCGGAGTGTTTCATCATATGCAACATGAATCTGAATGTTTTTCTGATCCGCTTTTGGAACAACCGCTCCAATTGCCAATGCAAGGGTTTCTGCTACAGGGTATTCTGATTTTTTTATTTTAATTGTTCCGGTCTCTAGTCTTGAAATTTTCACCATACTTTGAAGAAGAAAATCCAGCTTATCCACCTGCTTACTCATTCTGGTTAAATATTCTGCACTTTCTGATGTATTCGTTTCATCCAAAAGCAGTTCCTGATACAGCTTAATATTTGCAAGAGGTGTCTTCATCTGATGTGATGTATCGGATACCAGCTCTTTTAAGTTTCCTTTTTCCTCGTATAATTCCTGATTTCTGTGCGTGTACATATCAGAAATACGACATAATTTATCGTATACCTTCCCCCATAAATCATCTTGTCTGTACACTGCTTTCTTCAGATTTTTACCATCTAACAGTTCTTTTAAACTTATTTCCAATTTCTCTGTAAAATCATAAATATCCCGTTTCAGACAATGGTTTTTCCACAAAAGACAGCAAATTATCCCCATCAGCAGCAAGATAATCAGGATGCAGATTATTTCCATATATATCCCATTCCATATACGTTTGAAATATAATGATGCCCTTCTGTTTCTATTTTCTTGCGTAAGCGGTTGATATTGACAGCAAGAACGTGCTTATCCAGAAACTGTATTCCTTCTTCCCACAGGGAATCCAACAGAACAGAATAGGTTAATAATTGTCCCTTATGCTCAATCAGTTTTTTCAGAATATGGTATTCCGTAGGTGTGACAGAACAAGTATTTCCCTCAATCTGTGCGGCTCCTAATTCAAAATCTATTTTTAAAAATCCATCGTCATATATATTTGGTTTTTTTATTTCCCTTGACAGGATAACAGAAATTTTCTTTAACAGAATTTTCATGGAAAAAGGCTTTGTCACATAATCATCTGCTCCAGTTTCATAACCGTTTAAAACATCTTCTTCTAAATCCCGTGCGGAAAGAAACAATACCGAGATATTACTTCGTGCTTTTATCCATCTGCAAAACTGAAAGCCATCGCCGTCAGGTAAATTTATATCCAAGATCACCATGTCAAAAGTATGGCTGGCTGCGAGAACTTGTCCGTCTTTACAGGTATACGCATTGTAAACGCGATAATTTTCTTTTTGTAAAGCGGCGCAAATTGTATGATTTAATTCTGGATCATCTTCAAGTACAAGAATTGTATAAATAAGCTATTCCTCCTCTACTGCAATAGATTATTACTATTCATTTTATCTCTTTCCGGAAAAGACTCATGATCTGGGAAGAAAAAATACTCTGCATCTCCATATTCGGGATTGCCAAAGTAAACATCCTCCCCTCCGGCCTCTCTCTTGCCGTCAGGTAACCGGTCATATAGAGCAGACTCCACAGATTATCAACCGTGCTGTACATATCCCGATAAGTCAGTTCCTGATGAATCTCCTTTCGGATCGTCCCTCCATCCGCAAGAACCGCCAGTTCCTGCCTGGCCGTACTCGTATTCAGTTTATACACAAATTCCCTTACTGCGTCATTATCGCTGGAATTGGCCCAGAAATTTTCCGGCTGTGCCTGCGGATCCGCCAGAAGAAGATCCACATAATTCATGACGTCCCACGGACAGTACATATTCCTGCTGCCAAACCGATAGCCGTCATACCACTCTCTCACCGCTCCATAGGCATCAGAAAGACCATAATATTCCAGAATTTCCCGCACTTCTTCATCCGTAAAACCAAAATGTTCTTCAAACCGCACATCCGACGCTGTCAGCACACGGAGATTGTTCATCCCCGTAAAGATACTTTCTCTGGAAATGCGGAGGCATCCTGTCAAAACCGCGAACTCCAGACTGGCATTCGTCTTCAAAGCCTGGCTGAACATGCTGCGGATCAGATCCGCCATCTGTTCATAATAACCGCCGTAAAATGCCTTCTGCAGCGGCACATCGTATTCATCAATCAGGAGAATCACTTTACTTCCGTAATGCTTTTCCAGAAGCCTGCTCAGATCCCACAGGCTGCTGCACAGGGTGCCCGGATCCATATCGCGCCGGATCAGCCGGGCGTATAATTCCCGATCCTCCTCTGTAAGGCGCGGACTATTGCGAAGAACATCAAACCGGGACGCTTCTACACTGACCATCACAGCCGCCATCCTGCATGCCGCCTGAAAACTGTCACCCGCGGCATCTTTCAGAGACAGGAAAATTACCGGATATTTTCCCATATACTGCCTGCACAGCTCCGGGGCCTCCATGATCTTCAGGCCTTCAAAAAGCGCCGGATCATTTCCCATTTCAAAAAAATATTTCAGCATGCTCATGTTCAGAGTTTTTCCAAAACGCCGCGGACGGGTAAACAAAGTCACTTCAGCCGGTCTTCGCAGCAGTTCACTGATCAGCCCGGTCTTATCCACGTAATAATATCTGTTCTTTCGCAGTTTCGAAAAATCCTCTGTCCCTACCGCAGACAATTTCTTCCTACAATTCATACGACATCCCCCTGTTAGAAAATACTGCCTGATCTTTCCTGGCAGGCATAACCCGACGGCGCGATACAGTAAGTCTGGGCATGCAAAAAGTGATACCAGAATGATACCACTTTTACGCCGGATTATCAATTTTTATTCGCTACGCATAAGACCAAAAGGCCGGAACCCTGCATATCCGGTTCCGGCCCTCAAATTATGAAAAAAGATTTTTAACAGGAACAATTACCTTAGCGCGTCTCTTTGATCCACTTACGGACATCTTTCACCCATGCGCCAAATCTCATCGGATCATTCTGGCAGGTGTGCGTATCCTTCAGGATGATTTCCGCACAGTTGTTCTTCGTGCTGTTCAGCATATGTTTTACGTAGCCTTCCATGAACTCCGTGTCTGTCGGAAGATAATTGTTCAGATAGTAAGATGGATTCGGCTTCCAGGAATACACTGCCCTTTTACCGATCCGCTCCGCGCATTTCTCCACATTCGCCCATGGAGATACGGAAATACGGCGCATCGTTTTGAACTGGAAAATATAGTCCAGCTTGTCGTCCGCCGGCTCGCAGCATCCGTAAGAGGTCAGACCAAAGCGGTCTCCAATTCTCTTCTCATGCTGCATTACAAACTCCCAGTGCTGCTCCGGTCCTACCATCGTGAATTCCTGGGACTCGGTAAATCCGAAGAAATCCTTCAGATCGGTGCACACGCGGTCGTCGCCCGGCAGCTCGTGGGTAAAGCTCTGTCCGCCTGACCCGCTGTAAGCCTGGTTTCCGTTGCAAGTGAGAAGACCCTGCTCCAGATACTGATCAATCAGCCCGTGATAACCGTCTTCCACGATCTGCATCGCCTCGTGCAGCATCTCCGGCTCTTCGTAGATGTCGTACATAACCTGCTCAAGGCCGCGGAAGTCGGAGTACGTCTCCATCATCGCGATGTACAAATATTTCAAACCGACCAGACGCACGTCAAGGATATCGCCCAGCACATCCTGATGCAGTTTCAGCTTCTCCATGGTCTCCTTCTCATGGTAAATAACTTCCGGCGTCCCCAGACGCTTCAGATCCTCCGGCTCCTCAATGATCGGTGAGAAATGCTTCGCTCCCTCATCAAAATGGAAACCGTTCAGCCATGCAAGCGGCACGTCGCCAAGGCAGTTATCGCGGAAGCTGGGATTCGCAAACGCGGAGTTTTTGTGATTCGGATTCAGTTTGTCCCAGCCGGTATCCGTGATGATCTTTCTCACTTCCCAGATATCCGTCACGGGCACATCATCGTCGATCACATTGGCGCGGAACAGCTTCGCCCTGAGCAGCCACTCCATCTCTCTTGCCTCATCACATTTGCACTGCAGGGATTCCGGGGTGATGATCTGCCGCCAGGACATCTCCGGGAACACGGCGATTACCGGATCTGTGGTCTTCAGTTCATTGTGATCATACCAGAGGTTCTCTCTCTGCTTCATCTCCGGTCTCTGGGAAACATCTTTTACCTGCTTTGCAAGCTCACGGATAATTGCTCTTTCTTCTGCTGTGATCATTCTGTTCTCCTCCTTAAAATATTCTCTGATCTCGTTCATTAGATTTTTGTTTTTAAAATGTTATTGTTCTATTTTATTTATATGTCACCGTTATTAAGTTACTTGTAAAGTTTTGAAAAAAGAATGTGTTATTAACACATCATCGATTTTCCTGTTCCCTGACGGCTCTTTGCATCCGTGATTTCTTATCTGTTGTTTATGGCTGTATTATAAGCAAAAAATCTGTTTTTTTAAATAGGGTATCTTGTACAAATATTCATGAATCTTGCTTTTTTCTGGAATTTAAAATTGTGATCTTCTGATAAATATGTTAGGATAAAAAATAATATATCCCAGATCCTCACGGAAAGGAGGCTTCTTATGAAATGTGCTGATATTGGTGTTCTTGATAAGTCCATTTGCTTTTCCTTTACGCCTTCCGAGCTGGCGGAACAGCTTTACTTCTATATGACATGGTGCGGCCATTATTTCTGCACCTCCAGATATATGTACCGGCGGGATTCCTATCCGCCTCTTCTCGCCATCCATATCCGGGAAGGCCGTATGCATGTGGAGTTTGACAACCGGAAATTTGCCGCGGAAAAGGGAGACGTCGTACTGCTTGACTGCTCCAGACCGCATTACTATCAGGCGGAAAACGGTCTGGAATTCACCTACATGCACTATGACGGCTCCAATTCCCACGAGATCACAAACCATATTCTGGAGCTGTACGGCCCGCTGATCCGCTCCAAAAACAATCTTCTGATCGGCAATCTGCTCTACAATACGGTCCAGTTTTATGAAACCGGACACATTGAGAATATGTTTGCGACATCCATGCGTGTCTATCAGCTGCTGCAGCTTCTGAACAATGCGGATGACTCCATGATCCAGGAGGACAATCCCATCAATCAGGCTATTCATTATATCCGCGATCACACAGGAGAACAGATCAGTCTGCAGAAACTCTCGGATCGGGTCGGCATGAGCCCCTACTACTTTTCCCATCGTTTCAAGAAGGAGACAGGGTTTTCGCCCATGGATTATGTGATCAGTACCCGCATGGATCAGGCGAAGACGCTTCTCGCCAGAACCAGCAAGACCGTCACGGAGATCAGCTATGAAGTAGGCTACAACAACGTCGGAAGCTTTCTCAATATATTCTCCGACCGGGTGGGCTGTTCGCCCGGGATGTACCGGAAGTTGATGCAGCCGGTATGAATATCTCAAGCGTGAGTTCCTGTCCACGCTTTAGCTGTTTGTTATAGCTTATACCTTTCCTCGTTTGGTTCAGAGTGTAAACTGTAACTGGTTATCTATAAAAAACTGTGGGTTACTGATAAAAAGATTGTCATTTTTCAAAAAATGAACTATACTAATATCGAAAATAATTTGAAGGGAGTGAACGCATATGGCAACTCAGAGTATTAAAAAAAATATTGTAATCCATGACAAAAATTCTGCCGCCGCTTTTGTAAAAGCATTGGAAAAAGCTGCCTCTATTTCCTCAAAACCTGTTTCCTCCGGCTGCAAAGTAAAAGAACTAAAAGGTACACAAGATATCAAAGCATTTTTCGGAGATGAATTGTAATGGATTATATAGAGCTGAATCTTTTAGAAATGCTCGATGCATACGGGGAGGATAAACTAAAAGCCACCCTCTCTGGTTTTACGTGTCCGCAAAATACAGATGTTGAAAATTTCATACATACAAAAGCGATTGAATTTTCCAAGCAGAGAATCGCCATGACCTATCTTATTTTTTCTGACAATAAAAAGCCAGAATTAGTCGGATATTTTACCTTGGCGAACAAATTTGTTGCGGTTATCGGAAACATATTAAGCAAAACACTTCAAAAGCGTATATTAAAATTTTCCCAATTTGACAGGGAACTTGACCGTTATTTGATTTCTATGCCTTTAATCGCACAATTAGGCAGAAACTTCAATCCAGCTTTGTCCGCCTCAATCCCCGGAAAAGAGCTATTGACAATAGCCTGCCATAAAGTGCAGGAAGCACAGCTTATTATCGGCGGCAAAACAGTGTACATAGAATGTGCCAGCAATCCAAAGTTATATGATTTTTACTCTAATTCACAATTTGTTCAATTCGGTCAGCGCAGCAAAGATATCAACGAGATGTCAGAAAGTCCCATACTGATACAAATGCTGAAATATTTCCGAGACTAAAATCTGCAGAACCTGAAGATTTACATAAAACCCATTTTCAAATCCGTTTCGGAGCGTTATAATCAAAGAAAAACGGAGGTGTTTCTCATGGAAGAAATCAGACAGAAAGTAAAAGAAATGATCGAGGCTTCATCCTCCTGCGCAGACCTGAAAGCGGCAGGACAGGCCTGGCTCGACGCCGAAGGCACGGACAGAGAGGCAGACGCGACGGCGGCACTGCTGGCAGAGATCGAGGAAGACGTCACTACGATCGACGGGCTGATCGCGTTTGCGGGCTCTGAGGCAGGCGCCAAAGTCTTCGGGGAGAAAATGGCGGCGGATCTTCTCGCCCACGCAAAGGAGATCAAAGCAAACGGCGCGCTGTACTGCGACTGCCCCGGCTGCTCGGCGGCGCTCGCGGTCAAAGAACTGCTGAAATGATCCTGACACATGACCGTTTATTATCTGCGTGAACGATAGAGCGCCGTGCAGATTCCCACGGTCACCGGAACGGACAGTACTACGCCAAAGCTTCCTGCCAGTCCCTGCATAATGGCGATCCCTATGTTGTTTGAATTGATCACCTGCTGGTATGGCAAAGCGTAAGCATAATCAAGCGTCAGCATACTGACATTGCTTCCGATAAAGGCAAGTATGAGCGTATTGCTGTCCGTCCCCATCATGTCCCGGCCGATATGCATCCCGGAAAGAAACAGTTCTCTGCCGGTAAGCTCCGGATTCTGTGCGGAAATTTCATAGAGAGCGCTGCTGATGGACATCGCTACATCCATCACGGCTCCGAGCGCGGAAATCAGAAGACCGGAAAACAACAGTCCTCCCACCTGTATCCCGTTCGTGTTCCAGAGCGTCAGAAGACTTTCAATATCCGAAATATTATAACCGGTGATCCCGGACGCCAAGCTGAACAGCCGCGCAGAGGCCCCCGCAATCACAACTCCCGCGACCGTACCGCAGGTAGCCGCGGCCGTTTTCCGGGTCATCCCTCCGATCAGATACATGGTCACCGCGGTCGTCAGAAAACAGAGAAACACCGCGGTCCAGAACGGAGAATACCCTCGGTAGATCAGGGGAAGATAGATAAACAGCATGGAGAAGAATGTGAAAATCAGACCAAGGCTTCCTTTGAACCCCTGCCATCCGCCGATCAGACAGAGAGCGGCCACATACAGAAACGCAAACAGATAAACCGCCCATTCCCTGTCCTGCGTATAGACGCTGGCAATTACAGTCTCTCCGGCTACACTCTGCATAACGATCACTTTCATGCCGGGTCTGCACGCCGCGCCGAACAGATAGCCGGAACTGCTCGTGATCTCCAGTTCCTCCCCCTTCTTTTCTCCAGTCAGCATCTGTACCTTCACTTTCTGCTCCCCGACCCGCGTGCCGTTCTCCTGCAGATTGTCCGCAAGGATTTCTGTCACCACCGCTTTCTCAAAACTTTGTCCGGTCCTCACCGTCAGTTCCGTTCTGCTGACCTGATTCAGTCTGACAACCCAGATTCCAAAAATACAGATCACCACCGCCATAAAACACCGGACCGCCGTCTTTCCAGAGAGCAGTCCGCCATATCGATGCATTCTCATAATTTCCTCCGCTCTGGACAAACCACGCGCGGACAATCCGGAACCGGATGCCGCGCGCTCCTTGTCATTGTGCTGTTTTCTCGATCGTGAACGTCCCATCGATCGGTTCCACAGCGCCATCCTCTGTCAGCTGGTATGTATCAATCGAAAAACTGTCCGCATCCATCGTGATTACAGAGTAGCTCGGAAGCCAGTTCTGGCTGCGTGCCGCGATGTAATCCTGCTGCGCGCTGATCAGTTCATAGAACTTGGAACCGGATGCGGAGTTCGCGGACATATACAGCGTCCCCTGCGGATCCGTGACCGTGTTCCCGTCCACATCTTCGATCGTGTAGCAGAGGTTGTCTTCCTGGAATGTGGCAAGCGCCGCCGCTCCTTCCGCATCCCCCTCTTCCGGACTCAGCGCGATCTTTTCCTGCGTGGCAGTATTCGTCGCGTGATCCCAGTCGTAATCCGTACCATCCTCATTGAGCGAAAATTCATAGCTCTGATGCTCCTGTCCGTCCCCGTACAGAAGTTTGGAGCGGCTATAGGTGTGGTCGTGTCCCTGCAGAACGACATCGATATCAAAAGAATCAAACACCGGCGTAAGCTGCGTGCGCAGGATCATGCCGTCCGTATCCGAGTGATCGAGGCCGGTGCCGTAGATATCCTGATGAATCGTGACAATCCTCCATATGGCGTCCGGATACGCGTCGACTGCCTCCTGAATCGCCTTCGCATGCTCCGCCACATTGTAATTGTTCGTATTCAGCACGATGAACAGTCCGTCGCCATAGGCGTAATAGTAATCCCCTCCGGCCTGCGTCATGCCGTATTCAGTCGCGTTCGGATTATAGAAATGATAGAAATAATCCTCATTCAGCGAATCATGATTGCCGATCGTCGTCGCGACCGCCAGCCCTGTCAGTGCCTCCGCGTCCAGATATGCCGCGTACTCTTCCTCCTTCGGATTTCCGGTCTTATTCACCTGATCACCCGCGGAAATGATAAAATTCAGATCCGGATTTTCAGACAGTGCTGCGTTCAGCGTGCGGTTCCACGCAAATCCGTCATTGCGCGCGGCTGTGTTTGCCGCGCCGTTGTCCGCCGCCAGTTCTCCGCCGTCCTGTGTCTGCCCTTTGGAAGCGCCGACCTGCGGATCACCGACGTACAGAATCTTCACGGTATCAAAACTTTTCGTCGTATATTCCTTCGCTTCCGTCTCGACGCCGTTCTTCTCTACCGTATAATAATAAGTGGTATCCGGTTCAAGCCCTGAAACCGTCACATGATTGTACTCATACGCCGCATCCCCGGTCAGTTCCGTGTTAACATCGCCCGCTGCCCCGGTAAACGCTTCCAGCGCATCAGGATCCTTTCCGAAATGCACCACCGGCGTCGCTTCACTGTCTGTCTTCTGGCTGTACCATGCAAAATTCAGCTCACTCTCATCGCTGCCCGGTGTGATGGACACTTTGGTAAAGTCCGCCGCTGTCTCCTCCCACCCTGCCGTCCATTCATCCCATCCGGATGACGCGCCGGTAAGACTGCTGTCATTGTAATGCTCCGTGGCCGCAAGAGCCGTACAGCCCACACTTGCCGCTGCCAGCGACGCCAGAAGGATCACTGCCGCTTTGTTTTTCATAATGGTTCCTCCTCAGAAAAATAATTTTTTGAAACATCGCCATTGTAGAAAAACAAAGTAAAATTCACTATCGCGTTTTTGTAAAATCCATGGGAAATTCAGGTAATCCCACACTGCTTGCGGCCGCCCCGCAGGCGGCCTCTTCTTCGTATGCGGAAAGCTCCAGCCTGGCCTGGAACATCTCTTCAAATATCTGACGAAGCACCGGATTTCTGCGCACCCCGTTTCCCGACGCGACAAGACGGCGTGCTTCTATTCCCGTCCCTTCATAGATTTGGACGTACATATCGTACAATTCCCGCGCAATCCCGTTCAAAACGCCAAGGATCAGATTCTGCGGTGTGAAATTATCCTCACTGAGATTTGTAATGCTGCCGCGTTTGTCCGGATCTGTGCGGGTTCCGTGGAAAGTTGTTTCTACATATATGAATTTAGAATCTCTCTTCTCTGCATATGTTTCCCGCTCTTCTTCTGCCTCAGACTCCTTTTTCACATACGCCTCCTGCGCCAGCCTCGC
>CANQUH010000033.1 GCA_947626965.1 uncultured Lachnospiraceae bacterium | reverse complement strand
TTCCGGATGAACAGCCTCAGCCTGGTTGAACAATGAGTTATGCTGCTGATATTGCCCGCGCCGCCGCTGAGCTCAATGAGAGTCTGCGCTATTTTCGTATATTCCATAATTCATTTCCCTTCCTTCACGTTAGATGTGTACGTTATCGTTATATGGAGAGCGCAGGGATTCGGAACCGAAGATGTCTGCTGACGCAGACCCGAATCCCGCGCGCAAAACTCGCAAGCGAGTTTTGAATTTCGTCGTTTGTCATAAAGCTGTCATCTGTCTGCGAGTTACACTATAGCCCGAATTTAAGCGGCCCGCAAGGAAAGTACACGCTTCTGGAAGTTTTCTTCACTGTTTCTGCACAGACATATCCGTTTTTGCAAATTATCTGTCAGTTTTTATCATTCCCGGAATCTCCAGCGCGAAAGTTACAGTTTAAACCAGGCCGAAACACTTGCTGCTGAGGCTGTAAAAACATGAGTCAAATGACAGTTTGGGCTTCACGAAGCGAATTTGCATTCCCAAACTGTACGTTACTGGGCACGGAGTGAACAGCAGCGTACGAAACGCTTCAAAAGGAACTTTGACATTTTCCGCTGGAAAAACATACTCCAAAAGATTATAATAAACAGAAAAGCGGTAAATCTCGAACTCAGCGAGGGTGTAAACTCTGAACAGGAAATTAGGGAACTTACAGACCATCCACAGGAAACGGAGGGAAATATCATGATCATCGACCAGCTTTTCGGTTCAGTCAAGCTGACTTCCACAGAAAAACAGATCGCGGATTTCATCAACGCCAACCCGCGGATTGCCATAAATCTCTCCCTGGAAGAGCTGAGCGAACAGTGTTATGTCTCCCAGGCCTCTGTCATCCGTCTCTGCAAAAAACTGGGAGTAAAAGGATTCGCGGAATTTAAGATCAAACTGGCCTCGGAACTGAGCGCCTTTGTGATGGGAGATCAGAATGTCCATGTGGATATGCCTGTCGGGGAAAACGCAGACGGACCGGAGATCGCGGAGACCTTTTTCAATCTGACGATCCAGTCGCTGAAAATGGCTTATGACACGATGGACTATAAAGCGCTGATGGACGCCGCGCGCCTGCTGGCCAGAGCGGATATCGTCCATATCTACGGACGCGGAGAGTCCCTGATTCTGGCCGAGGATTTTCACTACAAACTGATCCGCATTGGAATGCACTCCACCATAGAACCGCAGAACGGCTTTGAGGAAGCGAAATGCCTGCGCTCCTCCGCCCGGATCAGTCAGGCGGCGCTCGTAATTTCTCATTACTGCAACAGCCGGCATATTCATTATGTGATTGATGAGCTGATGAGCAGCAAAATCCCCTTTGTCCTGCTCACGGCGGCGGAAAATCCGTTTCCGTATGATGTCTTTGCCCAGGTCACGCTGCGCATCAAAAATTCGGAGAGCCGGTTCAAAATGGGCTCTTTCGCCTCCCGCGCGGCCATGACCTTCGTGCTGGACTGCCTTTACGGACAGATTTTTGCGCTGCACTATGAACGGAATAAAGAGAATCTCAATCTTTTTTCCCGGCGGAAAATTGAGCGCAGTTATTTTTACGATGTCGGAGACAAGAATGATTTTTATGATTAATCGAGTAGGAGGCGGCTTTCCCTCCTGCTTGCCCGCGCGGCCCAGGTGCTGCATCAGCAGCTGGTTTCCATGCCTGGGCCTGCGCATAAAACGGACAAATCCCGCCAAAGCTGCCGCGCTCTGACGGGATTTTATCATATTCTTAAAGCTCCTCCCCATTGGAAGCCAGCAGTTTCTTGTACCACTCAAAAGAATCCTTCTTGCTGCGGGTCAGAGTTCCCTTCCCCTCGTTATCCCGGTCAACATAGACGAAACCATAGCGTTTTTTCATCTCGCCGGTACCGGCGGAAACGATATCAAACGGTCCCCAGTAAGTGTAGCCCATGATCTCCACGCCGTCCTTGATGGCTTCCTTCAGCGACTGGACATGACGGCGGATATAATCGATGCGGTAGTCATCGTGGATCTTTCCATCCTCGGAAATCTCATCGATCTGCCCAAGCCCGTTTTCCACGACAAACAGCGGAATCTGATACCGGTCCCACAACTCGTTGAGCGTATAGCGCAGACCAACCGGGTCAATCTGCCAGCCCCAGGGCGTGGTTTCCAGATAAGGGTTGGGAGTACCCTGGTCTCCGCCGGTATCTCCGTAGAAGGGCTGTCCGTATTCATGGGTGGAAGTCCGGTAATAGCTGAAGCCAAGATAGTCCGAAGTATACTGACGGATAATCTCCTCGTCGCCCGGCAGCATCTCCACCTTGACACCAAGTTCTTCCCAGATGCGGGCGATATAGTTGGGATAATACCCCCGGATCATGACGTCGCCGTAGAACAGGGAGCGGCGGCGCAGTTCCATCGTCTCAAATACATCCTCCGGACGGCAGGTATAGGGGTAAGTATTGCTTAAGGAAAGCATACAGCCGATTTTGGCCTCTGGGCAGACCTCATGGCACAGTTTGACCGCCAGCGCATGCGCCACAAACATATGGTGGCTGGCCTGATAAACCACCTGCTGCTGGTTCTCTCCTTCTTTAAAGAAAATGCCGCCGGCCCCGCCGGGCATCCGGCGCATATTATTCAGTTCATTGAAGGTCAGCCAGTAATTGACCTTGCCGCGGTAGCGGGTAAACACCGTCTCACAGTACCGGAGGAAAAAGTCAATCAGTTTGCGGCTGCGCCAGCTCCCGTACTTTTCCACCAGATGAACCGGCGTTTCATAATGGCTCAGAGTTACCACCGGCTCCATGCCGCGCCTGCGCATCTCGTCAAACAGATCATCATAATATTTCAGACCGGCCTCGTTCGGCGTCTCGTCGTCGCCATTCGGGAAAATGCGTGACCAGTTGATCGAGGTACGAAAAGCCTTGAAGTTCATCTCCTCCATCAACGCCAGATCCTCTTTGTAGCGGTGATAGAAATCGACGGCCTCATGGGTCGGGTAGAACTTATCGGGATCGATCACAGAATCATACTCGTGTTTAATGCCGTGAGCGAATCCGCAGCTGATATCAAGACCCTTGCCGTCCTCCAGATACGCACCCTCCGCCTGGTTGGCCGCGATCGCACCGCCCCACAAAAATCCTTCCGGGAATTTGTCCTGATACTTCTTCATCATAAAACCTTCTTTCATAAGATTTGCAGACATATGACAGGTTATCTGACTGAATTTGTATGTCCCTATTTTACCCGCCGGACGCCCCTGCGTCAATGCAGCAGAGAAGGTTTGCATTTTTTCTTCATAAATATGGAGAGAAAAAAGAAATTTCTGCAAGATGATTTGCGAACTTTAATAATAGGCAGGCCTGCTCAGATCGAGTAGGAGGCGGCTTTTCCTCCTGCTCGCCCGCGTGGCCCGCATGCTGCGTCAGCAGCTGATCTCCATATGCGGGCCTGTGCATACAAAACAGCCGCTTACAGGTAAACCTGAAGCGGCTGTCTATTACGCGTCTATGCGCTTAACTCAAATTTTCTGCGTAAATTACTCGATGATCGTAGCAACACGGCCTGATCCTACTGTACGGCCACCCTCACGGATAGCGAATGTAAGACCCTGCTCCATAGCGATCGGATGGATCAGCTCGATGGTCATCTCAACGTTGTCGCCAGGCATGCACATCTCGGTGCCGGCCGGAAGATTGATAACGCCCGTTACGTCAGTTGTTCTGAAGTAGAACTGCGGACGATAGTTGTTGAAGAACGGTGTATGACGGCCGCCCTCGTCTTTGGTCAGAACGTATACCTGAGCCGTGAACTTTGTATGGCACTTGATTGAACCCGGTTTTACGAGAACCTGGCCACGCTCGATATCGGTTCTTTTGATACCACGAAGAAGAGCTCCGATGTTGTCGCCTGCGCGTGCCTCGTCAAGGAGCTTACGGAACATCTCGATACCGGTAACGGTTGTCTTCTGGATGTCTTCCTTGATACCAACGATCTCAACTTCCTCATTCAGATGAAGAGCGCCACGCTCTACACGGCCTGTAGCAACAGTACCACGGCCTGTGATTGTGAATACGTCCTCAACCGGCATAAGGAACGGCTTGTCTACGTCACGCTCCGGTGTCGGGATCCAGGAATCAACAGCGTCCATGAGCTCCATGATCTTGTCGCCCCACTCGCCTGACGGATCCTCAAGAGCCTTGAGAGCGGAACCCTGGATGATCGGTGTGTCATCGCCCGGGAACTCATACTCGTTGAGCAGCTCACGGATCTCCATGTCAACCAGCTCAAGAAGCTCTTCGTCGTCAACTGCGTCGCACTTGTTCATAAATACAACGATATACGGAACGCCTACCTGACGGGACAGAAGGATGTGCTCCTTTGTCTGAGCCATAACACCGTCGGTAGCAGCAACTACGAGGATAGCGCCATCCATCTGAGCAGCACCGGTGATCATGTTCTTTACATAGTCAGCATGGCCTGGGCAGTCTACATGTGCGTAGTGTCTGTTCGCTGTCTCATACTCGATATGAGCGGTGGAGATTGTTATACCACGTGCTCTCTCTTCCGGAGCCTTGTCGATATTTTCGAAAGCAACTGCCTCACCAAGACCAAGTCTTACATTCAGAGTCTTTGTAATAGCTGCGGTCAGAGTGGTCTTGCCATGGTCTACGTGTCCGATGGTACCAATGTTGCAATGCGGTTTTGTTCTCTCAAATTTAGCCTTTGCCATTTTGATTGTCCTCCTTAATCAATTGCTTTTCGCATTCTTTATTTGATACTTACCAAATACCGGCTAGATTAGATTATATTTCATAACAGCCGTTTTTTCAAGCTAATTTTTTCTCTGATGCCCACATTTTTGCAGAAAAAACGCCGGGCAAAGCAGTTTTCAGCCTGTCTTTTTATCTTTTATATCCGCCGCGGACTTTTGTCCGCGACAGAATTACATATTTATTTATATTATTTCGTGTTCAGCACTTTTTCCTGCACTGACTTCGGTACCTGCTCATAGCGTTCAAAGAACATGGAGTAGTTTCCACGTCCCTGCGTCTTGGAACGAAAGTCTGTCGAATAACCGAACATCTCCGCAAGCGGAACAAAACCTCTCACGATCTTGCCGCCGCCGAGGTCATCCATGCCCTCGATACGGCCGCGGCGTGAGTTGATGTCGCCGATTACGTCGCCCATGTATTCCTCCGGCATCGTAACTTCCACCTTCATGATCGGCTCAAGCAGTACGGGATCTCCCTTCTTCATCGCATCCTTGAACGCAAGGGAACCTGCGATATGGAACGCCATCTCACTTGAATCGACTTCATGGTAGGAACCGTCGAATACATTTGCATGAACGCCAAGTACCGGGAATCCTCCGAGTATGCCGGCTTTCGCCGCTTCCTCGATGCCCTCTCCAATTGCCGGGATGTATTCCTTCGGAATCGCACCGCCGACTACCGTGGATTCAAACTGATAAGTCTCCTCGCCGTTCGGATCCATCGGCGTGAAGATAACCTTGCAGTGACCGTACTGACCGCGGCCGCCGGACTGTCTCGCATACTTGCTGTCAACCGTGACTTCTTTCGTGAAGGTCTCCTTGTAGGCAACCTGCGGCGCGCCGACATTTGCCTCCACCTTGAACTCACGCAGAAGTCTGTCCACGATGATCTCAAGATGCAGCTCGCCCATACCGGCAATGATCGTCTGGCCAGTCTCCGGATTCGTGTGGGCACGGAACGTCGGGTCTTCCTCCGCCAGCTTCGCGAGCGCCTCGCCCATCTTGCCCTGACCGGCTTTGGTCTTCGGCTCGATCGCGAGCTCGATAACCGGCTCCGGGAACTCCATGGACTCAAGGATCACCGGATGCTGCTCATCGCAGATTGTATCGCCTGTCGTCGTAAACTTGAAGCCCACTGCCGCCGCGATATCGCCGGAGTACACTTTCGCGAGCTCCGCGCGCTTGTTTGCATGCATCTGCAGGATACGTCCGACACGCTCTTTCTTGCCTTTTGTCGCATTCAGGATATAGGAACCGGAATTCATTGTTCCCGAGTACACGCGGAAGAAAGCAAGCTTGCCGACAAACGGATCCGCCATGATCTTGAATGCCAGGGCTGAGAACGGCTCTTCATCAGAAGAATGTCTCTCCACCTCATTGCCTTCCATATCCACACCCTTGATGGCCGGGATGTCGGTCGGCGCCGGCATATATTCCACAACCGCATCCAGAAGCTTCTGAACGCCCTTGTTCCTGTACGCGCTTCCGCAGCATACCGGAATCGCCGTACACTCGCAGGTGCCCTTTCTCAGAGCAGCCTTGAGCTCTTCAACTGTCGGCTCCTCGCCCTCCAGATACTGCAGGGTCAGATCATCGTCCAGCTCGCAGATCTTCTCAACGAGCTCCGAGCGGTACAGCTCCGCATCCTCCTGCATATCTTCCGGGATGTCGACAACCGAGATATCCTCGCCCTTGTCATCGTTGTAGATGTAGGCTTTCATCTCGAACAAATCGATAATTCCCTTAAACTCATCTTCCTTGCCGATCGGAAGCTGCAGACAGATCGCATTTTTGCCAAGTCTTGTGCGGATCTGCTCAACCGCGCCGTAGAAATCGGCTCCCATGATGTCCATCTTGTTGATGAAGGCCATACGCGGGACATGATAGGTATCAGCCTGGCGCCATACATTCTCGGACTGCGGCTCAACGCCGCCCTTCGCGCAGAACACGCCGACTGCTCCGTCAAGCACACGCAGGGAACGCTCCACCTCAACGGTAAAGTCTACGTGACCTGGCGTGTCAATAATGTTGATGCGGTTCTCAAGAGCGCCTGGCTTTGCCTTGCAGTTCTCCTGCAGCGTCCAGTGGCAGGTCGTTGCGGCTGACGTGATCGTGATTCCGCGTTCCTGCTCCTGCTCCATCCAGTCCATTGTAGCGGTACCTTCGTGAGTATCACCTATCTTATAGTTAACACCAGTGTAATACAGAATACGCTCTGTCAATGTCGTCTTGCCGGCATCGATATGCGCCATAATACCGATATTTCTGGTTCTCTCCAACGGATATTCTCTTCCAGACAAAATTTTTTCCTCCTCATCGGACCTGTGGTATTTTTTCCCAGAATTCCCATAGATTCGTTTCCAAGCTGCCTTTCGAACTATATCCTTCTTATGAGAAGCCGCATGCTTCCCATAAGGCTCCGGAATCACAAAATCCCATACTGACGTCTTCCTTCCGGACAGGCCATATCATGAGCCTCAGGGTGCGGTTTGCATACAAACCACAGCAAAACCAGCCCCGCGGTTCCCGACTCGTCAAGCAGCTTCATTGCAGACTACCAGCCGGGCCTCCTCAAGCTGACTGATTAAAATCTGTAATGCGCAAAAGCCTTGTTCGCCTCTGCCATCTTGTGCATATCTTCTTTTCTCTTTACGGATGCTCCCGTATTGTTTGCGGCGTCAAGAAGCTCGTTCGCCAGTCTCTCCTGCATGGTCTTCTCGCCTCTCTTGCGGGAGAACATGGTCAGCCAGCGAAGCGCCAGCGCCTGACGTCTGTCCGGTCTTACCTCGATCGGAACCTGATACGTAGCGCCGCCGATACGTCTTGCCTTAACCTCAAGGGCCGGCATGATGTTGTTCATTGCTTCCTCAAATACTTCAATTGCCGGTTTCCCGGATTTTTTCTCAATTCTCTCAAATGCGCCGTATACAATCTTCTGGGCAACACCCTTCTTGCCATCCAGCATGATGTTGTTGATCAGCTTGGTGACAACTTTGTTGTTGTATAACGGATCCGCCAAAACGTCTCTTTTCTGAGTATGTCCTTTACGTGGCACGTTACTTCCCTCCTTAATAAAATTAGATCACAGGTACTCACATCTCACGGACAGCGGATTTCATAAATCCATATCCTTCTTGTGTTTCATGCAAGGACTTCTATATAAACCTGCAACCACCTGGCTATATCGAACTCCTTCATTCAGTGAAACAATCTCTTCTGTTCGCTCCGTAACCGGAAACATCTCTCCCCGGCGCCGGGAGTGGACATTTTTCTCTGTGATGTCTGATCAGACCGCCTGATTATTTCTTGGCGTCTTTCGGTCTCTTTGCTCCGTACTTGGAACGGGCCTGTCTTCTCTTTGCAACGCCTGCTGTATCAAGCGTACCTCTGATGATGTGGTATCTGGTACCCGGAAGGTCCTTTACCCTGCCGCCGCGGATCAGCACAACGCTGTGCTCCTGAAGGTTGTGTCCCTCGCCCGGAATGTAGCTTGTAACTTCGATCCCGTTGGACAGACGTACTCTGGCAATCTTTCTCAGAGCTGAGTTCGGCTTCTTCGGTGTAGCTGTCTTAACTGCGGTGCAGACTCCTCTCTTCTGCGGAGAAGATGCGTTCGTCGCTCTTTTCTGCAGGGAGTTGAATCCTTTCTGGAGAGCCGGTGCAGTAGACTTCTTCACAGATGTCTGTCTGCCTTTTCTTACTAACTGGTTAAATGTTGGCATTCTTCTTTCACCTCCTGAATTATTCTGCATGACTGATCTGCATGCCATCGTGGTTGCCTGAAAACTGCGCAAATTTCCATATGCGGACCTGCGCATCAAAACAAACGCATTTCAATTTTTGCGCACTGTTGTATTATACTGGGAAGGAACCTGATTGTCAAGCTGTTTTTTCCATTTTACAACTTCTTATATTTTTATTAATCATCTGGACATCACTGATTTTTAGTGATAAGATAGCAAAAAATTTGGAACAATTATAAAAGCAACAGGAAAGGAATTTTATGAGTTTACGAACTTTTTTAAAACCGCTCTCTTTCCTCCCTGCCCTGATGTTGATGTATATGATTTATTCTTTCTCCGCGCAGGAAGGGAGCGTTTCTTCAGACCTCAGCTACAAGGTCAGTTACTATATGGTCAAGACCGCAGATCAGGTCCTCGACACGGATCTGCAGGAATGGGAGATTGAAAGCTTTGCGAACCGCTTCCACGGAGTTACGCGCAAACTGGCACATATGACAGAATATTTTGCTCTGGCGATTGCCGTCTCGTTTCCGCTTTATGTGTACGGACTGCACGGAATTCCTCTCATGCTGGCCGCCGGAATGATCTGCGTGGCATACGCCTGCGGGGACGAATATCATCAGTCGTTCGTCGCAGGACGCTCACCCTCCAAAAGGGATGTGCTCATCGATTCTTTTGGCATTTTCTGGGGAATCATTCTTGTCAGGATCATCGGCTGGGCCGGAAGGAAAACCATCTTCCGTCCTCTGAAAAGAAAAAAAGGAAGAGCTGTTCTGGATGATTACCCGGAAGACAGAGTTTCTTCCTATTATAATAATACTGCACAGCAGCAAAGCGGGCCGTATGCCCACACCCGCAAGGCGGCCGCACAGCAGGCCGGACCGTACGGCAGCTATCCTTACGGAAATGTCCCGCGCGGCGTCCCCCGTCCGGAATATGCTCCGCACCCGCAGCAGTACCGAAATCAGAAGATGCCGGTTCAGGGCTCCGACAAGCTTTCCGAAGATCTGTCCCTCAAAAAACTGGTCCGCGACATCAGAGAGCAGCATCAGCATGATCATTCGAACGGATAAATCGAGCGGGAGGCGGCTTTTCCTCCTGCTCGCGCATGTCCCAGGTGCTGCGTCAGCAGCTGATTTCCATGTCTGGGCCTGCGCATCAATCGAGTAGGAGGCGGCTTTTCCTCCTGCTCGCCGCGCGGCCCGCATGCTGCGCCAGCAGCTGATTTCCATGTCTGGGCCTGCGCATCAAACAGAAGCAGGCAGGTATGTCTTTTGAAACATACCTGCCTGTTCTTATATCACCACTGTTATTCTTCTTCCCCGGATTCTGCTTCTTCCGCTTCTCCTGCATCTTCCTCGAAATCTTCCGGAACTTCCTCTCCGGCTTCCTCCGGTTCCTCTTCTTCCGTAACTTCTATGGTTTCCTCACCGCCTGCGGTTTTCCCGTCAGCGGAAAGCTCATCCATCTCGTCTACATTTACTTCATCGATATCATCATCCGCATCGCTGTCATACTCATCCGCTTTCAGTTTTTCATACAGATAATCATCCGTCCCGGATACATCCAGCTTGACGTTCCGGTACCGTCTCATTCCGGTTCCGGCCGGAATCAGCTTACCGATGATAACATTTTCCTTAAGACCAATCAGAGGATCGACCTTACCTTTGATCGCCGCCTCCGTCAGCACTTTGGTCGTCTCCTGGAAGGAAGCGGCCGACATGAAGGAATTTGTCGCAAGGGATGCCTTGGTGATACCGAGCATGACACGCTTGCCATCCGCAGGAGCTTTGCCTTCCTCCAGCATCTGTCTGTTGACATCCTCATATTCCAGAATGTCAATCAGTGTGCCCGGCAGGAAATTTGTATCCCCGTTATCCTCAATACGGATCTTCTTCAGCATCTGGCGCACAATAACCTCGATATGCTTGTCATTGATCTCAACGCCCTGGAGACGGTATACACGCTGAACCTCGCGCAGCATGTAATCCTGCACTGCCTCAACGCCTTTGATCTTCAGAATGTCGTGCGGATTCACGCTTCCTTCTGTCAGCACGTCGCCTGCCTCAAGAAGCGCGCCGTCTGTGACCCTGATTCTCGAACCATACGGGATCAGATACGTCTTGGCCTCTCCCGTGTCATGGTTCGTGACAATGATCTCCCGTTTCTTCTTTGTATCCTTGATCGTGGCAATGCCGGCAATCTCCGTGATGATCGCAAGTCCTTTCGGTTTTCTGGCCTCGAAAAGCTCCTCGACACGCGGAAGACCCTGTGTGATATCGCCGCCGGCAACGCCGCCGGTGTGGAACGTACGCATCGTAAGCTGTGTACCCGGCTCGCCGATCGACTGGGCAGCTATGATACCTACCGACTCACCCACTCTCACCGGCTCGCCGCTTGCCATATTCGCGCCATAACACTTCGCGCAGATTCCGACATGCGACCTGCAGGTCAGGATCGTACGGACTTTGATCTTCTCAAACGGCTTGCCCTCGGAATCCACGCCCCTGCTTATGATGCGCGCCGCGCGTCCCGGAGTGATCATATGATTTGCCTTCACAATGACCTCGCCGTCCGCCGTACAGATATCCTCACAGGCAAAACGGCCCGTGATACGCTCCTGCAGACTCTCAATCTCCTCACGGCCGTCCGTGAATGCCTTCACGTACATGCCCGGAATCTCGTCCCTGCCTTCGCTGCAGTCCACTTCATGGATGACCAGTTCCTGCGATACATCCACCAGACGCCTGGTCAGGTATCCCGAGTCAGCCGTACGCAGAGCCGTATCAGACAGACCCTTGCGGGCGCCATGCGCCGACATGAAGTACTCCAGTACGTCCAGTCCTTCTCGGAAATTGGACTTGATCGGCAGCTCGATGGTGTGACCCGTCGTATCGGCCATCAGTCCCCGCATGCCGGCAAGCTGTTTGATCTGCTTGTCGGAACCGCGGGCTCCCGAGTCCGCCATCATATAAATATTGTTGTATTTGTCGAGGCCGTCAAGCAGCGCCTTTGTCAGAACATCGTCCGTTTCCTTCCAGGTCTCGACAACCTCCTTGTAGCGTTCTTCCTCCGTGATCAGACCACGTTTGTAATTGCGCGTGATCTTGTCCACCGTATCCTGTGCCTTCTTGATCAGCTCCGGCTTCTCAGGCGGCACGGTCATATCGGAGATCGACACGGTCATGGCCGCACGGGTCGAGTATTTGTATCCCATGGACTTGATATCGTCAAGCACTTCCGCGGTTCTCGTCGCTCCATGCGTATTGATGACCTTCTCCAGGATCTTCTTCAGACCCTTCTTTCCAACCAGGAAATCCACTTCAAGCGCCAGCTCATTTCCCGGAACGGAACGGTCCACAAAACCAAGATCCTGCGGAAGAATCTCGTTGAACAGGATACGTCCCAGCGTAGACTCGATTATTGAGCGGAGAACTGTCCCGTCCTCCATCTCCTTTTCCACGCGGACCTTGATCCGCGACTGCAGTGTCAGATATTTATTTTCATAGGCGAGAATCGCCTCATTTACATTCTTGAAAAACTTGCCTTCTCCGAGCGCTCCCGGACGTTCCTGCGTCAGGTAGTAGATGCCAAGCACCATGTCCTGCGAGGGAACGGCCACCGGGCCGCCGTCCGACGGCTTCAGCAGATTGTTCGGCGAAAGCAGAAGGAAACGGCACTCCGCCTGCGCCTCAACCGAAAGCGGAAGATGCACGGCCATCTGGTCTCCGTCGAAGTCCGCGTTGAACGCGGTACACACAAGCGGATGAAGCTTGATCGCCTTGCCCTCGACCAGAATCGGCTCAAATGCCTGGATGCCAAGCCTGTGCAGTGTGGGGGCACGGTTCAGCATGACCGGATGTTCCTTGATGACATCCTCGAGCACATCCCATACCTCCGGCTGCAGACGCTCCACCATCTTCTTCGCGTTTTTGATATTGTGCGACGTACCGTTCGCAACGAGTTCCTTCATGACAAACGGCTTGAACAGCTCGATCGCCATTTCCTTTGGCAGACCGCACTGATAAATCTTGAGTTCCGGCCCCACGACGATAACCGAACGTCCGGAATAGTCGACACGCTTGCCGAGCAGATTCTGGCGGAAACGTCCGGATTTGCCTTTCAGCATATCCGAGAGAGACTTCAGCGGACGGTTGCCCGGGCCTGTCACAGGACGGCCGCGGCGTCCGTTGTCGATCAGAGCGTCAACCGCCTCCTGCAGCATGCGCTTCTCGTTGCGCACGATGATCTCCGGCGCGCCGAGCTCGATCAGTCTCTTCAGACGATTGTTCCTGTTGATGATGCGGCGGTACAGATCGTTCAGGTCCGAGGTCGCAAAACGGCCGCCGTCCAGCTGCACCATCGCGCGGATATCGGGCGGGATAACCGGAATCACGGTCATGATCATCCATTCCGGACGGTTGCCCGACTCGCGGAACGCTTCAACTACTTCAAGTCTCTTGATGATTCTCGCACGTTTCTGGCCCGTCGATTCCTTGAGTTCTTTCTTGAGCTCAACCGATTCCTTTTCCAGATCAATCTCCTCAAGCAGCTCCTTGATCGCCTGCGCTCCCATTCCGCAGCGGAACGTGCGTCCCCATTTTTCCCGCGCATCCTGGTACTCACGCTCAGTCAGCACCTGTTTTTTCTTGAGGTCCGTCGTACCCGGATCGAGGACAATATAACCCGCAAAATACAGCACCTTCTCCAGCGTACGCGGGGAAAGTTCCAGAATCAGGCCCATGCGCGACGGAATTCCTTTGAAATACCAGATATGGGATACCGGAGCCGCAAGCTCAATATGTCCCATTCTCTCCCTGCGGACACTGGCCTTCGTGACCTCAACGCCGCAGCGGTCACACACAACGCCCTTGTAGCGGATCTTCTTATATTTTCCGCAGTGGCACTCCCAGTCCTTGCTCGGCCCGAAAATCCGTTCACAGAACAGACCGTCCTTCTCCGGCTTTAAAGTCCTGTAATTTATCGTCTCCGGCTTTTTCACCTCACCGTGCGACCATTTCCTGATCTGCTCCGGGGATGCAAGTCCTATCTTAATCGCATCAAATGTGATGGGCTGATACGTTTCATTATTCATTGTTTCCGGCATGATGGCACTCCTTTCAAAAGCTGCGCATTAGTCTTCATCACTGTAACCATCCATCTTGAGAGCCTGCCGTACAAGATTTTCTTCATCCG
Organism: uncultured Lachnospiraceae bacterium; assembly: GCA_947626965.1. GTDB lineage: Bacteria > Bacillota > Clostridia > Lachnospirales > Lachnospiraceae > Choladousia. The sequence continues at coordinate 11,883 of CANQUH010000033.1, read as the reverse complement.
CTTCATCCTGTCCGCCGGCCTCTTCACCACCTTCCATCTCCTTCTGGCTGTATCCATAGCTGCCGAGGTACTGTTCTTCATTTACATCGTATTTTCTGTCTCCCTCAATCAGGGAACGCATATCGGTATCACCGTAATCAACCGTTTCCATAATCTCAACTTCCGTATTGTCCTCTCTCAGGACTCTGACATCAAGTCCGAGGGACTGCAGCTCTTTTAAAAGCACCTTGAAGGATTCCGGAATACCCGGCTCGGGGATATTCTCCCCCTTGATGATCGCCTCGTACGTCTTGACACGTCCGATGATATCATCCGACTTCACGGTCAGGATCTCCTGCAGCGTATATGCCGCGCCGTAAGCCTCAAGCGCCCAGACCTCCATCTCTCCGAAACGCTGTCCGCCGAACTGCGCCTTGCCGCCGAGAGGCTGCTGCGTCACCAGGGAGTATGGTCCCGTGGAACGCGCGTGGATCTTGTCATCTACCAGATGATGAAGCTTCAGATAATGCATGTGACCGATCGTGACCGGGCTGTCAAAATATTCGCCGGTACGTCCGTCGCGCAGTCTTACCTTTCCGTCTCTCGAAATCGGAACTCCCTTCCAGAGTTTTCTGTGATCCCGGTTCTCATACAGGTAATCCATGACCTCCGGAAGCAGCTCCTGCTCGTGCTTTGCCTTAAATTCCTCCCACTCCAGATTGACGTAATCATTCGCCAGATCCAGAGTATCCATAATATCTTCCTCGTGCGCCCCGTCAAATACCGGCGTGGAAACATTGAAGCCGAGCGCCTTTGCGGCAAGGCTCAGATGAATCTCAAGCACCTGTCCGATATTCATGCGCGACGGCACGCCGAGCGGATTCAGAACGATATCCAGCGGACGGCCGTTCGGCAGGAACGGCATATCCTCCACCGGAAGCACGCGGGAGACAACACCCTTGTTTCCGTGACGTCCTGCCATTTTGTCGCCAACCGATATCTTTCTCTTCTGTGCAATATAGATACGCACTGCCTCATTGACTCCAGGAGGCAGCTCATCGCCGTTCTCTCTTGTGAACACTTTCGCGTCCACGACAATCCCGTACTCGCCGTGCGGCACCTTCAGCGAAGTGTCGCGGACCTCACGGGCCTTCTCCCCGAAGATCGCCCGCAGCAGCCGCTCCTCAGCCGTCAGCTCGGTCTCCCCTTTCGGCGTCACTTTTCCAACCAGGATATCGCCCGCGCGTACTTCCGCTCCGATGCGGATAATGCCGCGCTCGTCGAGATCCTTCAGCGCGTCGTCGCCGACACCCGGAACATCCCTTGTGATCTCCTCGGGCCCGAGCTTCGTGTCACGCGCCTCCGCCTCATACTCTTCCATATGGACGGATGTATATACATCATCCATGACCAGACGCTCGCTCAGAAGAACCGCGTCCTCATAGTTGTAGCCTTCCCATGTCATGAACCCGATCAGCGGGTTCTTTCCGAGAGCGATCTCTCCATTGTGCGTGGAAGGTCCGTCCGCGATCACGTCCCCCTTCTCCACACGCTCTCCCTTGAATACGATCGGTCTCTGATTGTAGCAGTTGCTCTGGTTGCTTCGCACAAACTTCATCAGATTATACTCGTCGCGCTGACCGTCATCCGTCCGGATCACGATCTTCTTCGACGTCGAGCGCTCAACAACTCCGCTGTTTCTCGCGATCACGCAGACACCCGAGTCCACCGCCGCCTTGACTTCCATACCGGTACCGACAACCGGGGCCTCCGTCGTCAGAAGCGGAACCGCCTGACGCTGCATGTTGGATCCCATCAGGGCGCGGTTCGCGTCATCATTCTCAAGGAACGGGATCAGAGCGGTAGCTACCGAGAACACCATCTTCGGGGAGACGTCCATATAGTCGAACATGGAGCGCTCATACTCCTGCGTCTCCTCGCGGTAGCGGCCGGACACGTTCTTCCTGACGAAGTGTCCTTCCTCATCAAGCGCCTCATTCGCCTGCGCAACATGGTAATTATCTTCCTCATCCGCCGTCATATAGACAACCTCGTTCGTGACGCGCGGGTTCTTCGGATCAGATTTATCGATTCTGCGGTAGGGCGCCTCGACAAAACCATACTCGTTGATTCTCGCGTAGCACGCCAGTGAGTTGATCAGGCCGATGTTCGGACCTTCAGGCGTCTCGATCGGGCACATTCTCCCGTAGTGGGAATAGTGCACGTCACGCACCTCGAATCCGGCGCGGTCACGCGACAGTCCGCCCGGTCCCAGTGCGGACAGACGTCTTTTGTGCGTCAGCTCGCCCAGAGGGTTGTTCTGATCCATGAACTGCGACAGCTGGGAGGATCCGAAAAATTCCTTCACGGCCGCCGTCACCGGTTTGATGTTGATCAGAGACTGCGGGGAGATCCCCTCGATCTCCTGCGTCGTCATACGCTCGCGCACGACACGCTCCAGCCTTGAAAGACCGATCCGGTACTGATTCTGGAGCAGTTCCCCTACAGAACGGATACGGCGGTTGCCCAGATGGTCGATATCATCGTTCGTGCCGATCCCGTACTCCAGATGTATATTGTAATTGATGGAAGCAAGAATGTCTTCCTTTGTGATATGCTTCGGAATAAGCTCATGCACGGAACGTCTGATCGAATCCTTCAGATCCTCCGGATCGCTGTTCTCCGCAAGGATCTTCTGAAGCGCCGGATAATAAACCAGCTCCGTGATGCCGAGGTCACGTGGATTCCCTTCCACATAATGGCGCAGATCCACCATCATGCTCGAAAGGACCTTGACATTTCTCTCTTCTGTACGTATCATAACATAGGGAACGGCGGCATTCTGAATATCGTCCGCCATGCTCCTCGTCACCTCGACGCCCGCCTCCGCGAGAATCTCTCCGGTGGACGGGTCGACAACATCCTCCGCGAGAACCTTGCCGTTGATGCGGTTGCGCAGCATAAGCTTCTTGTTAAACTTGTATCTGCCGACTTTGGCGAGGTCATACCTGCGCGGATCAAAGAACATGCTCATGATCAGGCTCTCCGCGCTCTCCACCGCGAGCGGCTCTCCCGGACGTATCTTTTTGTAGAGCTCCAGAAGACCTTCCTGATAATTTGTAGCCGTATCCTTCCCCAGCGTAGCGACAATCTTCGGTTCCTCGCCGAACAAATCTATGATCTCTGCATTAGAACTGATGCCGAGCGCACGAATGAGCACGGTAACGGGAACCTTTCTGGTACGGTCCACACGGACATAGAACACATCATTGGAATCCGTCTCATATTCCAGCCACGCGCCGCGGTTCGGAATAACCGTACAGGAAAACAGTCTCTTTCCAAGCTTATCGTGGGCTATTGCGTAATAAATTCCGGGAGAACGGACAAGCTGGCTGACAATGACACGCTCAGCTCCGTTGATCACAAAAGTACCTGTTGCGGTCATAAGCGGCAGATCTCCCATGAAAATCTCATGCTCGTTGAGCTCACCATTCTCTTTGTTGTGGAGACGCACCCGTACCTTCAGCGGGGCCGCGTAGGTCGCGTCACGTTCGACGCACTCCTCGATCGAGTACTTTACATCATTTTCGCACAGCTTGAAATCCACGAACTCGAGGCTGAGCTTTCCGCCGTAATCCTCGATTGGAGAGATATCATCAAAGACTTCCTTAAGACCCTCATCAAGGAACCACTGATAAGAATCCTTCTGAACCTCAATAAGATTCGGCATCTCGAGGACTTCCTTCTGACGTGAATAACTCATACGGAATCCCTTACCATTTGTAATAGGACGTATCCTGTTTTTCTCCATTGATGTTTCACCTCTGTTCTTTCTGCAGTCTGCGTCAACTTTTGGGCATACTTATGCCTTGGGCATACTATCTGCACAATAGTGCAACCTACACTATACAACATTTTCCAGAGAGTGTCAAGAAAAATTTAGAACCATTTCCCCTCCTTTCTCTTGCGCGCATCTTTCCTTTGTGGTAAGCTAAAATTCACGAACAGAGCGGTTTTCACCTCGTTTTGCCCGGCGCGCACAGCGCTGCAGAATGCCGGCAGGTGATGGTCCGCCGCTCTCACAAAAAATTTAACGCTCCTGCGTCTGTGCGGGAGTTTCAGGAGATTAATCTATGAACGAAAAAGCACTGCAGGTACTGGAATATCATAAAATCATACAGAAACTGACGGAGTTCGCGGGGTGCGAGCCCGGGAAGGCCCTGTGCCGGGAGCTGGTCCCTTCCGCAGAGATCGATGAGATCCGGCGGATGCAGCAAGAGACCTCGGACGCGGTCGGCCGGCTTCTGCGCAAGGGGAACGTCTCGTTCTCAGGCGTCAGCGATATCCGCATGTCCTTAAAAAGGCTGGAGATCGGCAGCTCGCTCAATATCGAGGAGCTTCTTCGGGTATGCAGGATTCTTGAGACGTGTCTGCGCGTGAAAAACTGGTCCCGGCCGGTCAACGACACGGAACCGGAAGATTCCCTGACCCCCATGTTCGCGTCGCTGCAGCCGCTCACTCCGATTGTTTCCGAAATTCGCCGGTGTATTCTCTCGGAGGATGAGATCAGCGACGACGCAAGTCCCGGGCTGCGTCAGGTCCGCCGTCAGATGAAGGTGACAAACGACCGGATCAAAACCCAGCTTTCCTCGCTTCTGACGGGCAGCTCGCGGATCTATCTGCAGGACGCCGTCATCACACAGCGAAACGGCCGGTACTGCGTGCCGGTCAAGGCAGAGCACCGCGGGCAGGTTCCCGGCATGATTCACGACCAGTCATCGAGCGGTTCGACAATCTTTGTGGAGCCGATGGCTGTCGTAAAGCTGAACAACGACCTCCGTGAACTGGAACTGCGGGAAGAAAAGGAGATCGAGGCAGTTCTCGCCTCGCTCAGCACGCGGGTCGCAGATGATTCCGAACCCATCTCTCTCGACATTATGATGATGAAGGAACTGGACTTCATCTTCGCGCGGGCAAAACTTTCCCTCTCCTACAACGGCTCCGAACCGATGTTCAACACAGAAGGACGCATCCGCATCCGCAAAGGACGTCATCCTCTCCTCGACCCGAAGCGGGTCGTACCGGTCGATATCCGGCTTGGAGAAGACTTCACGCTGCTTGTGATCTCCGGTCCGAACACGGGCGGAAAGACCGTCTCCTTAAAGACGGTCGGGCTGTTCACGCTGATGGGCCAGGCCGGACTCCACATTCCGGCGCTCGATCACTCGGAGCTTGCCGTATTTACGGAAGTATTCGCGGATATCGGAGATGAGCAGAGCATCGAGCAGAGCCTGAGCACGTTTTCCTCCCACATGACAAACATCGTCTCATTCTGGGAACACGCGGATGAAAAATCGCTTGTGCTCTTTGACGAACTCGGAGCCGGCACCGACCCGACCGAGGGGGCTGCTCTCGCAATCGCGATTCTTGCCAATCTGCACCGGCAGGGAATCCGCACAATCGCCACGACGCACTACAGCGAGCTGAAGGTCTTCGCGCTGTCCACGCCGGGCGTCGAGAACGGCTGCTGCGAATTTAACGTGGACACGCTTCGTCCGACCTACCGTCTGCTGATCGGAGTCCCCGGCAAGAGCAATGCTTTCGCGATCTCCGAGAAGCTTGGTCTGCCGGACTATATAATAGAGGAAGCGAAAGGTCAGATCAGCCAGGAGGACGAAAGCTTTGAGGACGTTATTGCGGATCTTGAGAACAGCCGTGTGACGATCGAGAAGGAACGCGAGGAGATCAACCGCTATAAGCAGGAGATCTCCGGTCTGAAGCAGCGTCTTGAGCGCAAGGAAGACAAACTGGAAAACAGCCGCGAAGCGATTCTCCAAAAGGCCCGCGAGGAGGCGCGGCGTATTCTTGAGGAAGCCAAAGAATACGCGGATGAGACAATCAAAAAATACAACCGGCTTGGAAGCGCTTCCGACGCTTCCAGAGAGATGGAACGCGAACGCACGAAGCTGCGTGAGAAAATGTCCTCTCTCGACAAAAATTCCGGGATAAAAACTGCAAAAAAACCGAAAAAGGCGCTGACCGGGAAAGAACTGCGCGTCGGCGACAGCGTCCGTGTCCTCAGCCTGAACCTCAAAGGCACTGTGAGCACACTCCCGGACGCAAAAGGAAATCTTTTCGTCCAGATGGGCATTCTGCGCTCGCAGGTCAATCTGAAGGATCTCGAAAAACTTGATGACGATTCCGAAGCAGCCGGTCCGGCACCGCGCCACGCGGCAGGCGGCGGCAAAATCAAGATGTCCAAGTCCTTCTCCGTCGGCACTGAGCTCAACCTTCTTGGGAAGACGACGGACGAAGCCCTCATAGAACTTGACAAATATCTTGACGACGCTTACCTGGCCCATCTTCCGAGCGTGCGCATTGTTCACGGGAAAGGAACCGGGGCGCTGCGCAAAGCTGTCCATCAGGCGCTGCGCAGGCAGAAACATGTGGAATCCTACCGTCTTGGAGAATTCGGGGAAGGGGACGCCGGGGTCACGATCGTAACTTTTAAAAGCTAAGGAGAGTTCACTATGGTTACAAGACAAAAAATACTGATCGTAGATGACGATGAAAATATCTGCGAATTAATCTCTCTCTACCTTACAAAGGAATTTTATGACACAAAGATGGTCTACGACGGAGAGGAAGCGCTGCGGCAGTTTGAGCTGTTTGAGCCGAATCTGATCCTGCTCGACCTGATGCTGCCCGGCATGGACGGCTACCAGGTCTGCCGCGAGATCCGTCAGCGCTCCTCCGTTCCGATCATCATGCTCTCCGCCAAAGGCGAGGTCTTTGACAAGGTACTCGGGCTGGAACTGGGAGCGGACGACTACATAATCAAACCTTTTGATTCCAAGGAGCTGGTCGCGCGCGTCAAGGCGGTTCTGCGCCGCTATCAGGCCGCCCCCTCCGCACCGATGAAAAAGCCGGCGAAATACGTCGAATATGAAGATCTGACAATCAACCTGACCAATTATTCCGTGGTCTACAAAGGGAAGACAGTCGAGATGCCTCCCAAGGAACTCGAGCTTCTGTACTTTCTCGCGTCCTCACCCAACCAGGTATTCACGCGCGAACAGCTGCTCGACCATATCTGGGGCTATGAGTATATCGGAGATACGCGGACTGTCGATGTCCATATTAAGCGCATCCGCGAAAAGATCAAGGATCATGGACACTGGTCCATCTCAACCGTTTGGGGAATCGGCTACAAATTCGAGGTGAAATTATGATCAAAAAGCGGCTGTATATGTCTTTCCTGCTGTCCTACCTGATCTTTTTCTGCGCCGCCTACGCCACAGTCTATTTTCTGACGCCCAGGCTGCTGCGCTACTATCTGTATGCGGCCTCGGACACGGAAGAGTACCGGCAGTATCTCTCTTCCGTCTCGATCGCAATACAGAACACCTGCCATATCCTGTTCGCCATTATGATCCTGCTCTCCCTCATTCCGCTTCTCGTCTTTTTGCTGCGGATCTACCGTCCTTTGAACAGAATCATCATGGCGGCAGCCATGTACACGTTCAACGACGAAAGCGAACCGATCCGCTACAGCACAAACGATGAACTCGGAAATCTCAGCGCCTCGCTCAATTATCTGCATGAGGCTGTCTGCAATTCGGGAGAATACCAGAGGCAGTTCATCTCGAACGTCTCCCATGATTTCCGTTCTCCTCTGACTTCCATCAAGGGCTACGTGGAAGCCATGCTCGACGGGACGATCCCCCCTGAAATGCAGGAAAAATATCTCGGCATTGTCCTCGGAGAGACAGAACGGCTCAACAAACTGACCGAGGGGCTGCTGACGCTGAACACGTTCGACGACCGCGGCGTATATCTCGATCTCTCCGTCTTCGACATCGCCCAGGTTATAAAGGACAGCGTCGCCTCCTTCGAAGTCATCAGCCAGCAGAAGAACATTGCTGTCGAGACGTCGTTTTCCTCCCCTGAAATCCATGTCCGCGCCGACCTCTCGAAAATACAGCAGGTCCTCTACAATCTGATCGACAATGCCATCAAATTCAGCGAAAACGGCTCCTCGATCCAGATTGAAGTCATCGAGCAGTACAGAAAGGTCTTCGTCTCGATCAAGGACCACGGAGACGGCATCTCCCGCGAAAACCTTCCGAAGATCTGGGACCGTTTCTACAAGACGGACTCCTCGCGCGGCCGGGACAAAAAAGGGACAGGCCTGGGCCTGTCCATTGTAAAAGAGATTATCCGCGCCCACGACCAGAACATCAACGTAGTCAGTACTGTGGGCGTCGGATCCGAATTCGTATTTACGCTCGAATGCGCGGAGTAATTAATCATTAACGCGAAATGCCGCGCATGGCGAACATGCGGGCGCCTCTTACAGCACAACCGAGAGAATGCTCGCCCCCGCGAGCAGCCCGATCACTACCAGAATAACGCCTGCCGCGGCCATCCCCACACGCGCGTGCTTTTCGAGCACGGCATGGGTCTGCGGATCGTACCAGAGCTTCATGGTGTCTCCTGTTTTGAAGGTGTTCTGTCCGCTTGAGTTGATATTGCAGCGGCGGATATTCTGCCGCCCGTTCAGCTCATACCGGACAATCGGGTAATAAGTATATTTGGATCCTTTCAGGATCTTGGATTCTTTCGAGATCTGGCGCGTGTAGACGTCAGTGATCACCGCGCTGATCTCCTGCAGCCCGCGCTTTTTCAGAGAGATGTAATTTACCAGCAGGTCCGCGCCCGCTCCGGCAAGCACGACTGCCAGACAGAACATCGCCTCCACTTCCCTGCCCTGATTCTCCATGAGCGCAAGGACGATCAGAAGCGCTCCGCCGATCATCGTCACCCACGGATGGAACAGGAATTCGCCCTCCGCCTCGGTCAGGGCGTTCTTCTCGCTGTTCTTATCCCTAAACATCCGGATCTGCTGGCCGACGGCAAACTCGGTCGGAGATTTGATAACCTGGCGCTCCGTATGTTTCGTCTCCGGATTCATATACTCTACCGTCACATTGTAATAATTATAAACTTCCCGGCCTTTCTTATCCTTCTTCACCACATGACTGCAGCCAAACACGCTGACATCAACGCAGTACCCGCTCCGGTGTATGTGAAGCCACCGCCTCACCTGCCCGGAACCGACCAGAAAGATAATGATTCCCGGAATATACATAAACAGTTTTGAAAAATCTGTCATAAAACTTAACGCTCCTCTTTTTCATGTTCCGAAATCCTGTGATCCTGCCGACGACTCATCAGATTTTTCTTTACAGAAAACAGAGCTTTACGCGAGTCATTTCGTCGGAACCAGAATCACATTGATCCCGTATTTCCGCAGTCTTTCAACAACCGACATATTTGCGTTGTCGTCCGTAATAAGCGTACACGGCTGGTTATAGGCGCAGCTGCCGTAGGAGTTCTCCTGCTCCTCCCGCTTTTTGATCTTTGTGTGATCCGCCACGATATACAGGGCTTTTGTTGTCCGGCTGATCATCGCCTCATTGATGCCGATCTCCGTGGGAATATCATACCGGAATTCCCCGTCGTCATAGACGGCCGCGCAGCCGATAAAAGTCTTGTCCGCCGTCATGGCGAGCAGATTTCTCATCACATACTCACCCACCATCACATTGCTGCGCACCTCGCCGCCGGTAAAATAGATTGACACGCCATCCGGATAGCGGGCTCCCATCCCCCAGCAGTTGTTCGTATACACCGTTACCTTTTTGCCCTGCACATAGTTGAGCATATTCAAAGCAGTGCGGCTCCCGTTGATAAACAACGTATCCCCGTCATCGATAAACCGTGAGGCGTACTCCGATATTCTTTCCCGGCACAGAGCCGTCTTCTCATCCTGCGAGAGCAGCATGCTGGCCTTCGTAAGCGAAACCGCTCCCCCATGTGTGCGCGCGAGCAGCTTTTCCTTCTCCAGATACTGAAGATCGCGTCTCACAGTCATCTGGGAGATCTGAAACATTCTGGCCAGATCCTCCACCTTTGCCTCTCCGCGTTCTCGAACCATATTCAAAATCTGCAGCTGGCGGTCATCGACGGCTTTTCGGTTGTTTTTCATAGTTCCGTATTACTCCTTTATTTCAATCCATCCCTCCATCCGCAAAAGACAGGGGAATTTTTGTTTCTTTTATAACTCCCGTATCTGTCATCTGCAGAATCTGTGTCAGATCTGTGATCACCGGCACATTCTCTTCTGCGTGACATCCTTTCGGACAATACCATACAGCCTTCAGCCCTGCATTTTGCGCGCCCAGAACATCCTTCTTCCGGTTATCCCCGACAAACAGACATTCCTGCGCCTCACATCCTGCCTTCTCCACACAGCGGGCAAACAGAGCCGGATCCGGTTTCTCCGCACCTGCCTCCTCGCTCGACACAAAAAAGTCGATATAAGGGAGCAGTCCGAGAAATTCCAGTTTTCGAAATTGTACGCGCGCGGTCATATCTGTGCCGATCCCAATCCGGATTCCCCGCTTTTTTAATTCTCTCACCGTCTCAAGAGCTCCGGGGGACGGCACGGACGACGCAATCAGCGTATCCCAGTAAACTGAATCCATCTCCAGCACATGCGGATGCAGAGGCAGTCCTCTGCTCTCAAGCAGATGCTGAAAACGGATCGTCCGGTTGTGTACCGCGGCCTTATCCCCGATATATTCCTCCAGTCTCTGCTGTGTCTCTTTCAGTGCAGACATAAAAGTCTCCCGGTCCATCCTGAGTTTCTGCCCCGCATAGGAGATCAGCGCTTCAAGCGCTGCCGCGTGCGCCCTGTCAAAGCTGTATAAAGTGTTGTCAATATCAAAAACTACCGTTTTAATCATATTATCCTAAACTTCCTTTTCCGTCAACCATATAAACACACTATAACGTACAGAAAATACTGTCTCTTTCATGCAAATTGATTGGTTAACTTTTATTATAACTCCATTTCCATGCGCAAAGCAACCCACAGATTTCCCGTATACAGAAAACCGGAACCGGTAAAATGCATTGCCGGTTCCGGTTTCCCAGGTTAAATGTAAAGAATTTTAATCAAGCAGACCTGCGTCTTTTAAAGCGCCCTCGATCTCCGGCGCGGACATAACGTTCTTCAGCGGGATCAGCACAGTGCCGTTCTTCTCCACTCCGTCAAATGTCTTCGCAAACGTACGCGCGCAGAATACAACGTCATAGTTTCTTGCAGCCGTCTTGCCTTCGGATACCGGGCAGTGACGAAGCTCAGCCGGTTTGATTCCGTACTTTGTCATTACCTTTTTGATCGCGTTCTCCATCATCAGAGAGGAACCTGCGCCGTTTGCGCAGCATGCAAGCAGTTTCTTTCCATCAAGTTTTGCCATAATAATGACTCCTTTCCAAAATTACTTTTTATGTTTTGTTATGTTTTTATTTGTTTGCTTTTTTTGCTTTATGTTCTACGTATGCCTCATAATCCTCCGTAATCAGGAAGTAGCCTTCCGGATCCATCCGGTACTCGATCTGCGGGATAGCGAGAAGCACGATAACAACAACAGCAACACCAATATATCCAAGGTAGCGCATGGCAACCGTGAACATCGGCCATACGGTATCCCAGTCGAACATTCCGAGATATCCGCCGTAGGAAGCAAGACCAACCCAGCCGGCGATCAGAGCCGCGCCGAACACCTGGATCAGGCCGGCAACGAACGGAATGATCAGGCAGGCTTTGAGACCGCCCTTCTCATTGGCAACAAGGCCCATTGTGGCATTGTCAAAGAATACCGGAACGAATCCGCAGATGATGATGGTCGGAGATCCCATAACGATCAGAGCAAGGATCGCAACGATCTGTCCGCACAGACCTGCAAGGAAACCAAATGTAACGGCGTTGGAATCACCAAAACCGAAGCAGACAGCGCAGTCAACGCCCGGAATGGAGGACGGAAGCAGCTTGTC
>CANQUH010000032.1 GCA_947626965.1 uncultured Lachnospiraceae bacterium | reverse complement strand
TTTTACAAAAGCTGCGAATGATATCGGTCATATGAATGGAATGAGTAGTGAGACTGAAAATGCCGATAAAGTGCCGGCTAGTGCCGATAAAATGCCGATAAATGCCGATAAAGTGCCGATTAGTGCCGATAAAATGCCGATAAATGATTTGTCGGCACAGCAAAAAATAATTTTCCAGTTTGTTGAAGAAAAAGGACAGATTACATCTCACCAGGCAGAGTTGTTACTAAAGGTAAAACAGAGACGTGCGAGGAGTATTCTTAGAGAGATGGTCGATCTGAATGTGCTGGAACGACATGGTTCTTACAGAAGTACCGTATATATTTTAAAAGAAGAAAGGAACTAGATCCTATGGAAAAATTATCAAATCCGCAGAAGACGATCGAAGTTATCAAGAAGCATGGATTTGATTTTCAGAAAAAATTCGGACAGAATTTTCTGATCGACGAGCATGTGCTGGACAAAATCATCGCAGCGGCTGAGATCACAAAGGAAGATTTTGTTCTTGAGATCGGACCCGGGATTGGGACGATGACACAGCGGCTTGCCGAGGCGGCGCGCGAGGTGGCGGCGGTCGAGATCGACCGGAATCTGATTCCCATCCTGCAGGAGACGCTGGCGGAGCACGATAATGTGACGATCATCAACAAGGATGTTTTGAAGCTGGATATCGCGGAACTGGCGCGGGAGAAGAACGACGGCCGTCCAATCAAGGTGGTCGCGAATCTTCCATATTATATTACGACGCCAATCATTATGAGCCTGTTTGAGAGCGGAGTTCCGCTTTCGAGCATTACGGTTATGGTGCAGAAAGAAGTCGCGCTTCGGATGCAGGCACAGCCCGGCACGAAAGATTACGGAGCGCTCTCGCTGGCCGTGCAGTATTACGCGGAGCCGTATCTGGCGGCGAATGTCCCGCAGAACTGCTTTATACCGAGGCCGAATGTGGGCAGCGCGGTCATCCGGCTTGCGCGGTACGCCAAGCCGCCGGTACGCGTCAAAAATGAAAAGCTGATGTTCCGGCTGATCCGCGCGTCGTTCAATCAGCGCAGGAAAACGCTGCTGAATGGCCTGAAAAATTCGCCGGAGCTGTCTTTTTCCAGGGAAGAGATACTGGAGGCGCTTGCGCGCGCCGCTCTGCCGGAGAATGTGCGCGGGGAGACACTGACGCTGGAGCAGTTTGCGGCGCTTGCGGATGTGTTTGCGGATATGCAGATTTAAGAGCTTTGTCGGGCAGGCGTGGCAAAGAGCAGCGGTCATCTTTCCTCCATCCAGTGAAATGCTGAAGCAGAGTAAACCATTTGTCAGTCATTGCCGTATTCCTGATATAGCGTGGTACTGGCAGCCTCTATGAAAGCGGAGCAGGAGGACACAAAAAGTTCACAAAAATTATTAGCACTCACTCTTGACGAGTGCTAATAAAAGTGTTATAACACACATAGAACAAAGGAAACAAATTCATTCACTGATTATTATAAAGAAAAGGAGAGATGACCTATGTTGACACCGAGCATTTTTGGAGAGAACTTATTTGATGAATTTTTTGATGACTTTTTCAATTTCCCGACATGGGATGATAAGGCAGTGCAGAAAGCCCAGAAGAATCTGTATGGAAACCGTGCGGCGAACATGATGAAGACGGATGTGCAGGAGCACGACGACCACTATGAAGTGGATGTAGAGCTGCCGGGCTTTAAGAAAGAGGAACTGTCGTTGGAGCTGAAGGACGGATATCTGGTGATCAGCGCGGCGAAGGGGCTGGATAAAGAGACTGAGAAGAAGAGCGGGAAATATGTCCGCAGAGAGCGCTATGCGGGCAGCCTGAGCAGAACCTTCTATGTAGGAGAGGATATTAAGCAGGAAGATATCCACGCGAAGTATGAGAACGGCGTTCTGAAGCTTCTGATCCCGAAGATGGATGCGAGGAAGCCGCAGGTGGAGGAGAAAAAGCTGATCGCGATCGAAGGGTAAATTCGATCAGCGGGAAAACTTCACAGCGAAAACATGAATGTTTTACAGCAAATGAGAACAGTATTTGATATTTGCTGCAGAATCTGAAAAGAAAATAAGAAAAATAAAAAGAGCCGCTGCAGTCCTGGAAAAGGGGCTGCAGCGGCTCTTTTTGTCAAATAAACGGAAGGTTGGGATGCCCCACAAGGATGTGCAGAATTGAATCCAGCGTACAGGACTCGCGGCTGGGTATGGAAATTTCAAGAAAAAAATCAGGGATTAAACTGATGGTAGAATGACATACAAAAAGAGCTGTGTTATCGTAAATACAGGAAGGCCGGAATAAACCCGCGGCGTCACAGGGTTGTAAAAGGGGCTGTGAAAAAATGGTGTTGTTTATCAACCATTTTTCGCAGCCTTATTTCTCTCTGTGCGCAGGGCAGTACTAGCTGTTGAGGCAGCCTGCGGGCCGCGTGGGCGAGCAGGAGGAAAAAATCGACTCCCGTTCGATTTTTGCAAAAAAATAAATTTCTGCCTTTTAGTACAATGAGTCCATGAAGAAGTGATCAGGGAGGTGAAATAGAAATGTAAGGAATATCCCGGGAACTGTAAAAGAAAAAAATCAGTTTTTAAAGGAGGTACTGCGTCAATGAACGTACTTGTCAGATCGAGCAGTGGAATTACTCAGGTTCCGGTGGAATCGAAACTTCTGAGTGACAGAAAGATTTTTATTGAAGGAGAGATCACGGAGAACACGGCGATTGAATTCGTGAAGAAGATTCTCTGGCTGAACAGTGAATCCGACGAAACGATCACCTGTCTGATCAACAGTCCGGGCGGTGAAATCAACAGCGGCCTGCTTATGTATGACGCGATTGTTGATTCCAGAGCCCCTGTCAGAACGGTATGCATGGGAAAAGCGTACAGCATGGGAGCAGTTCTGTTTGTCTGTGCGAAAGAACGGCTGATGCTGCCAAACAGTGAACTTATGCTGCATCAGCCGCTGCTCGGCGGAAGGGTGAGCGGAAACGCATCAAGCATCCGGAGTATTTCCGACAGTCTTCTGGAGACAAAAAGAAGACTGAATAAACTGATTGCGCTGCATACCGGGAAATCTGAGGAAGAGATTGATGAGGCAACAGGATTCGACCATTATTTTTCTCCGGAAGAGGCGATTGGCTTTAAACTGGCGGACAGAGTGATCCGTTTTTCAGAATTGATGGAGGATTAAAAACAGACAAAATGATTCCAGGTGACAGTTTCAGATTTCAAACGGATGGACAGAGTAATTCATTTTTCGGAGATGACGGAGGGTTAAAGATGAAAGCAGACAGAGTAATTCTCGGGGATGGCCCCAAATGTGTATTCAGTACGGATCCTGAAGTAACCGGTATCAATAACAATGTTCTTGTGGTCGGAGGATCCGGTTCCGGCAAGACGATGAGCGTTTCGGAGCCGTTTTTGCTTGAGACCCATGAGCGGAGTATTATCGCTACAGTAACAAAACGGCGGATCGTAAACAAATACGGTCCATTGCTGCAGAAGAGAGGATATGAAGTCTGGGATCTGGATTTTGTGCATCCGGAGCGGGGAAATATCGCGTATGACCCGCTGGATTTTATCAACAGTTACCAGGATATTACATTTGTAGCAAGAAATATTGTGCTGGCGAATCCCAAAAAAGAGAACTCCACTGCGGATCCCTACTGGGATGAAGCGGCGACCTCCCTCTTTGCGGCGATCATTACGTATGTACTGATATCCAGAGACAGAGCAACGTTTTGGGATGTACTGGAAATGCTGGACCATCTTACATTTGAGGAGAGCTGCGGGCAGATCAGAACAAATTATGACAGGAAGTTTGATCTTCTGGAAGAAAAGGATCCCTCCAATTTTGCTGTTTCCAACTGGAAGAGCTTTAAAAGGCTTCCAATAAAGACGGCAAGCTGTGTCTTCGGAACCTTAAATACGACGGTTGACTCGGTGTTTACGCCGGAACTTCGAAAAATGTTCCGCATGAAACGGAAAGTAGATTTTGAGAAGCTGGCTTCGGCCAGAACAGCCCTGTTTGTGACATCCAGTCCAGTAAATCCCAGCCTGAACTGCTTTATCAACATGTTTTACGCTCATTCTTTCAAACAGTTATTTGAATTTGGCGAGGAGCAGACCGACGGTATGCTGCCTGTACCGGTTCATTTGCTGGCGGATGACTTTGCCACGGGATGCCCCGTTCCCATGATGCAGGAATATATAAGTATTTTCCGGGAGAAGAGAATATCGGTAACGCTGCTGATCCAGAGTGAATCCCAGCTCACTTCACTTTATGGCTCTGACGCGGCGACCACGATTATCAATAACTGCGACAGCTATGTGTTCCTGGGAAGCAATGATCTTTCAACAGCCAGGAATATCTCTGAAAGGGCCAATAAGCCTCTGGAGGACATTCTGTACATGAAAATCGGAGATCAGATCCTTTTCCGCAGAGGATCGAAGCCGCTGATGGGGAAGCGCTACAATATCCTGGAGAATGAGATTTACAGAAAAATAACAAGGCAGTATGAACGGCATATTGCTGCAGAGAAAGAACAGGAGAGAAGAAAGGGGGCGTGACAGCCTCCTTTTTGCGCAGGTCATCATACGGAAATCAGCTGCCGATTCAGGAGAAAATAAAAGATTAAGCTGCTGGCAGTATGACATATGAAATCAGATGTGTTATTATAAATTCAAAAAGACGGTTCAGGAAGGGGACAACATGTTTATTAATTTTTCGAATCACAGATACGAAAACTGGGGAGAAAAGCAGAAGGAGGCGGCCGCCATGTGGGGGGAAGCCAAAGATCTGCCGTTTCCGTATGTTTCTCCGGAAGCCGATGAAAGACAGATTCAGGAAACCGCGGACCAGGCAGTAAAGGATATAATGGAGCTGAAACCGGATGCCGTCATGTGCCAGGGGGAGTTCACATTGTCCTACGCGGTTGTAAAACGGCTGAAAGAGCATGGGATCACGGTTGTTTCCGCCTGCAGTGAGAGGCGCGTAACAGAAGAACTGCTTGGGGATGGGAGCAGCCGTAAAATGTCACAATATCAGTTTGTGAGATTTCGAGAATATTGAAATACAGAGGAAACGGAAAGACTTGTTCGTCCAGAGAGAAAAGGCCGGAGAGATTTTCAGAGAATTGACAACAATTCAGGAGGAGAAAGACCATGGATGAGATAAAGGAACGGCTGAATATTCTGTACATAAAGCTGAAGTTCTGCCTTGTTTTTCCGGAAGACGCGGTACTGCCGCGCCAGAAAGTTTCAGCGCTTCGCGGAGGAATGGGGGAAATGCTGCTCCGACAGAATTGTGTCAGTGACCGGAACTGCGGGGCCTGCAGATTTGAGAAGGCCTGTATTGTGCGCTCTACCATGTACACGCGCATGAAAAGAAAGCCTCCCTTTGTGACGGGGGACGACAGCATCGGGTACCTTCTGGAATGTGAAGACCACAGGACGGAGTTTCAGGCCGGTGACCAGATGTACTTTTTTCTGACGCTTTTCGGGAATAATCTTGTATATTTCAGTCAGTACCTGCAGGCATTTTATCAGCTGGGAAATGCGGGAGTCGGGAAGTATAACGCAAAATATCAGATTTATGCGGTGACGGCCGGTTCCGGAAAGGAAGTGGTGAATGGAAGTACTGTCTATATGAATAATTACCAGCCGGAGACGGTGTACGATTATGTACAGAGGAGACTGATGGATCAGGATTCAGGATGGGAAAAGTTTCGCGGGGAAATGATATTTCTGACGCCTCTCTGCGTGAAATATCAGGGAGAATATCTGAATCACTTCTGCTCTGAGGCTGTTTTCCGGTCTCTTTTCCGCAGGATCATGATGCTGGATTATTTTGAAAATCTGTATCTGGAGCAGCCAAATCCGACATGGTATCCGCGGATTCTGGAGCAGAGATGTGAGATGAAGGCGGTGGACCGGTATTCTTCCACACAAAATACGAAAGTCACACTCCGGGGAATTACCGGAACACTGCGTTTTGAGGAGATGCCGATGGAATACAGAGAGTATCTTCTGGCCGGAGAACTGCTGCATATCGGGAAGAACAGCAGTTTTGGATTTGGGAAATATCGTATCAGGTGATTCAAAACTCGCTTGTGAGTTTTGCGCGCGGGATTCAGGTCTGCGCCAGCAGACATCTTCGGCTCCGAATCCCTGCGCTCTCCACTCTGAAAAGATCAGGAAGGCTGTTGTTTTTAAGAACAAAAAATAAGGAGTTAAAGATGAAAAACGTATTACTGCTTTGTATGAGTCCAATCAGCGGAAGAGCCCGGATGAATACATATTTATTTGAGGAAGCGCAGTCAGGGAATTTTTTTGTGGACGGGGTCATGACGAATGAGGCTCCGACAAAGGCTGTGATCAGACTGTTAAGCAAAAAGAAGGAATCCCAGAGGCTGGACAAGATTATCATGATTTGTTCGGATAAAATTAATGAAGCCATTGAATTAGTGGACGGGCAGAATGATCTGGATAAAATAGACTGCCTGAAAAACGAAGAACTGGAAAGAAAGACGCATGCGGATATTTATAAAAAGCTGATCAGTCATTATGCGGAGGAAACGGATCCGTGTTATGCGGAGAATCCGATTGAGTATGTTTCGATTTCCATACCCAATATAACGAATGAGGATGAAGTATCCAAGGCGGTAATTGAAGCGGCGAATATCATTTCCGAAATTGATGAGAAAGTGGAGCTTTATATTGATTTCAATGGAGGGCAGAGATATGTTGCGTTTATGATACTGGCCATTGCGAATCTGATGAAGATCCGTTCTGTAAGTATCAAACAGATTATGACTATGAATTTTGATAATAAAGTGGATGGTATTGTTCCGATCCAGAATATGCAGCCGGTATTTGAAAGCTTTGACCTGATAGCAGGAATCAACGAGTATATTAATTATGGTCGGATCAAAGGATTGAAAAAATACTTTGAGGCATCCGGAAATAAAGAAATTCAGCGTATTCTGAATGAGATGGAGGAATTCTCGAATAACCTGCAGCTGTGCAGAACAGATTATGTTATGGAAAACAAAGCTGGATTAGTGAAACTTTTGGAAGACTATGCAAATACAGGGGATGAAAATGAACAGTCTGACAGTTACGCGCAGTTGTTCCATTATGTGGTCAGGGATATCCTGAAAGGTTATGACGGGCTGCTGAATGGGGAACTGCCGGATATCATAGACTGGTGCGTCAGCCGGGATTTCATTCAGCAGGCGCTGACATTCTGCGCGGAGGAGCTGCCGGGGTATTTTTGGAAAAGCGGGATCTTTACGGCAAGTTCGCAGGAAAAGATGGGATATAATCTGGTTCTGGAAAAGATATATAAGGCTGGACAGGAATTTTCTTCCCTGAAAAGAACTTATAGAAAAGAACATCCGGAAGGTTCGTCCAAATATGCCTATGAATGGATGACCAATTATCTGCCGTACTCGTACAAAAACAGAGATTATGAAGTATTACTTCAGGATATGAAGTATTCTGATAAAAAAATAGTATTTTTCGGACCAGAGACGAGGGACATAGATAGTTTAAAGAAAGAAAAAAGAGTTTGTGATACAGTTAAGAGCACATTTGAGACGTTGATGGGAATATTTGACGCAGCGGAAAGAGAAGATACAGAAGAAAGAAAACAGAGAAAAAGGCTGTTCAGGGATCAATTTAATAAGGCGGTAAATATAACCATGCCTCTTGTATGGCAGTCCAGGCATAAGAGAGTGGTAAGCAAAAAACCAAAAGAGCTGCAGCAAATATTAATCGTATATTATCTGCTGAAGAATCAGAGAAATAAAATAAACCATGCGGACAGTGATTCTGAAGAAGGTGAAGTCTGGTTATATGAACAGTTATGTGAAATGCTGAGGAAGATGATTTCTATTTTATGAAGAAAATGATTTATGGTTCTCTTACATGTGAAATCTGGGAGTGAGCTTATGCTTTTTAAAAAATTTTTTCTGGGACTTATTATTCCGTTCACTTTCAATGAGGAAAAATATCTGGATCTGTGTGCAGATCCAGATAGTAACCTGATGAGGTATTTTACTTTTGAGAAAAAGATTGCCGCAAAGAAGATGAACGAATATGGAAGGGTGCTTTTGGCGGATGACGAGACAGCGATCGTAAAGCGCTGGAGAGGAAAGCAGAATGTGCGCAGTCTTCTGGGGCTGCATAAGAATGAGAGATGTATTTACAGTATCCGGAGAAACCGGAAGGAGTATTGTTTTCATATAGAGAAGATTGATGTCTGGTTTTTTAAACAGGGCAGGGCTTTTCTGACAGTTCAGATATCTGCGGAAAATCTTAACGGAAATGAACTGCTGGAATTGAAAAATCTGCTGGTTTCCGGAGGAACGGAAAGAAAGATCACTTATTCTGTCAGGAGATCGAAAGAGGAAGCAGAGACATTCCAGTTTACCATGAAAGATCTGACAGGAAAATTTATACAGATTCTGGAATCGGCCGTTTCTTCAAATGCTTTTGCCGAAAATGCCAGAGGTTCTGAACCAGATCAGAGCCGCCAGGCAGCTTTTCAGGTGAATAAATCAGACAAAATATTTTTTATTTCGTTTGGACTTGCGGACGGGATGGATGAGGATAATGCTGAAAATTTTCTTGAACTGTACCGGCGCGGAGAGAGCGGCACGCGCGGAATCACGGACAAAATAGAAGAGTCGTTTTGTTTCCGGCCATATAAACATATTACGTGGACGGTGTCTGAAAATGGTCTTTCCGCGATTGGAGATTATGAAAAGGCCAAAAAGAACGGAGAAAATAATGTCAGTTTTCTGGAAAGCTTCTGGAATAGTTCGATTATGAATACGTATCTCCCGCTGTATTTATATTATCTGAGGATCAGTGAAGATTATGAGGCCGTGAAACTGGAGTGTAAGATTCAGCAGATGACCGGCGGCATAAATGAGGATGGGAAACTTCCGGAAATGATCAGGCATCTCACAGAAGCTGAAAGAGAATTATCCTCGCAGCCGCATATCAATAAACTGTTTGTGGAATATCTGGATAAAAATGTGCTTCATATTTCGAAGAAGCTCAAGAAACTGAAGAAAAGTTATCTGCTTCAGGCGATTGAGAGCAGCAGGATAGATATCTTTATCAGCTATCGCAGAGACGGGGGATTTTATCTGGCTCAGCTGCTTTATATTATTCTTAAACAGAGCGGGAAAAATCCATTTCTGGATAAAGAAAGTCTGGAAAGCGGGCGCTATGATGAACAAATTTTAGAAAAGATAAAAGAATGCCAAAATGTCATTGTAGTGTTGTCGCCGGGAAGTCTGGATGAGAGAAAAGCTGGAGAAGACTGGATGCGCAAAGAGATTATCTGCGCTATGGAAAATAAAAAGAAAATTATTCCGATTATGATGGACGAATTTGAGTATCCGGAGAATCTGTCCGGAGTTCTTAAAGATTTTTCCATGAATCAGTCAGTGGAGATCTCACCGAAATGTTTTAAAGAAGCTGTACAGACATTGTTCCGTTATCTTAAATGATTTCTTATGTCACAGGAAATTTCGTCGGATTTCCTGTGACACAAAACATTTTGCAGGATTTTTTGGTTTGTTTTTTTATGGTAAATTCCTATGTCCGCGCTGCGGGCGGCGCCATGCATGAAAGCTCTCCGCCTTTGCATGGAGACGGATTTTTACAGGGGGATGCAGATGATTGACAGAACTGATTTTATGATGAGTTTGTCACAGCCGATTATTTTCTGGGGAGGAAAAAACCGAAATGAGGTGCAGGAATTATTGGGAGACAAAGCTGCCCGAATGGTGGGGTATGATCAAAGGAATCCCCACCACTGCTATGACTTGTTTATGCACTCGCTCCATACCGTGGAATTCCTGCCTCCCGAAAGTACAGTTCTTTTACGTACAGCCGCTTTTTTTCATGATGCAGGAAAACCGTGCACGGCGATAGAGAAGCAGGGAAGACTTGTGTTTTATGGTCATGCCAAAAAGTCTGCTGAAATAGCTGCGGATATTCTCCGCGCGCTCGGTTACCCGGATGAAGAGATTGCCGAGATATGTTTTTATATAAAACATCATGATGATTTTATCTCATGGGTTCTTCCCGAGGAAAAGAGTGCCCCGGAAAATAAGTATCAGGTTGAGATATCAAAAAATAATATCGAAAAGCATATCCGAAAAGTCAATAAAAAAATGGAAGGAAGCGGAATGGATATAACAAGAGATTATTGGAAGCAGTTAATTCAGTTATGTCTGGCTGACGCATCGGCTCAGGCCGATGTGGTGATTCAAAATGGACGGATTATTGATACGAAAGAACATAAAATAAAAAAGCTGAGTGAATTAAGGGATTTAATCTGATTTGGAAAGGAAGGAGAAAAGATGCGGTACTTGATGATACTTGAGGTATCCCAGAAGCAGGCCTATATTTTTGCGAGTACAAAACTTCGTGAAAATATCGTAAATTCGGCGGCAATCTGTCAGGTGACGGATCCGGATTATTTTGAAAGTGCAGCGCAAAAGAACGGTCTTGCGTTTTCAAAGGAGAAGAATCTTGTGTATGGAGGAGGCGGACATACCGTACTGGAATTCGATGACGAACAGGAAGCAAAAATTTTTGCCTGGGCGCTCTCCGGCACTGTAAAGCGGGAATTTCCGGAGATGGAACTGTTTATCCGTATAATCCGCTATGATGAGGACAAATCTCCGGCCGAAAACATGGAGTGCCTTGCGAAAGCACTGGAGGAGAAGAAAGCAGTCAGGAAAGCTTCCTTTCATCAGGGGACTTTCGGTGTGGAAAAGATGGACGCGGCGCTGAGGAGACCAGTTGTGGAGGTTCAGACAGGCGAACGAATTTACTGGAAGGGAGAGAAGGAATATGTCCCCTCCGGTTATCAGACGCCCTGGAAACTGGAGGATCTTGGAAACTCCAGGGATGAATCAAGCTTTGTCGCTGTTGTACATATTGATGGGAACGCAATGGGAAAGAGAGTCGAAAGGATCCGCGCCGAATTTGGTTCTTTCGAAACTAATAAGGATGCCGGGAAAACAGAAGGCAGATCAGGGAGTTTCGAAAATGCTGACGCGGAGAAAATTCAGGCTGAATCCGGAGATTTAAGAAATGACGGAAACGGCGCCGGGGAAGACCTCAGAAAAAAGAAAGAGCAGCAGTGGAATAAATTTAAAAAGGCGATGCAGGTATTCAGCGAATCGATTGACAGGGACTTCAAGGCCGCGTACCGGGAAATGTCCGACCGGATTGCCCAAAATATTGAGGATGGAAAATTGGGGGAGCTTGATCTTTCGGAGAATTATTTTCCGGTGCGCAAGATTATACTGGCGGGTGACGATGTGTGTTTTGTAACGGAAGGACGGATCGGACTGGAGGCTGCGAGACTTTTTCTGGAAGCGCTTTCTGGAAAAAAGAATGAACTGGACGGCGGGGGATACGCAGCCTGCGCGGGGATTGCCATTTTTCATCAGAAATATCCGTTCTACAAGGCGTACGAATTTTCAGAGATGCTCTGTTCCAACGCAAAAAAATATCTTGCCTCCTGTGCGAAGGATGCGGGGACGGATTCCTGCGCGATTGACTGGCATATAGCGTTCGGGGAGGCGCAGGATACGCTTGCGGACGCGAGAAAACAGTACACGACAATGGACGGATGCCGGATGGAACTTCGCCCGTACATTCTTTCGGCGAACGATGCGCTGTGGGAGAAAGAGCGGGTTCGCAGATACGAAAACTTCCGGAAACTGATTCTGAAAATGCAGAGCGAGGAGATTGCGTATGCAAAAGGAAAGCTCAAGGAATTCCGTGAGGCGCTCCGTGAGGGCAAAAAAGCCGCGGAGTATTATCTGAAGAGCAATCTGATGGATGAATTTACCGTGGAAGGATATGCGGATATTTTTGCTGACCTGCAGTATGAAAAACTGTTTACCGGAGAAGGGCAGGAGGGAGGACTCTTTGTCAGAACATCGGACGGAACGGAGCGGTCGCTGTATTTTGACGCGATTGAAATGCTGGATACGTTCCTGCCGCTGGAGTGATGGAAAAGAACGGAGGAATACATATGCAGCTGTATCTCAGAATGCATCTGAAGTCGGATGCGATATTTGGAAATGGAATGAGTCTTCCGGGCGGGGAAGATATCTGCGTTCAGACAGATGAACACGGTTTTCCTTATCTGAAAGGAAATACTTTAAAAGGAATCTTCCGGGAGGAGCTGATCAATCTGCTGAACTGGGAGGGAAAGAATGAGAGTGAGATTGGAAAAATCCTGGACCGGCTGATGGGAGAAAGTGATTCACACAGAATCAGCGACCAGGAGAAGCTGACGTTTTCTGACATGGAACTTTCGGGAAGACTCAGAGAAGAAATTCTGGAGGAAAAAGATATTACGGATCAGGAAATACAGAGTATGTTTACCTATACCCGAACATTTACAAGCCTTGAGGACGGACTGGCAAAGGAAGGTTCCCTGAGAGTCGCAAGGTGTATCAGGAAAGGCCTGCATTTTTATGGGACATGCACCTGCAGGGAAGAGGACAGGGAACTGACGGAGGAAGTGCTCAGACTGATAAAATGGGTCGGCAGCATGAGAAGCCGCGGATTCGGAAAGGTGAAGATCGAGTCCGGCAGCAGCTGTTGAGAGGAATATGCGGATGGAGGTGAAAAACAGATGAGCAGATATATCAGAGTTGAACTGGAGAACATGGAACCAGTGAGGATCGCGGATGATTCGACCAGCCAGCACGGGCAGACGGATACACGGCAGTACATCACCGGAAGCGCGCTCCGGGGCGTCGCGGTGAATACGCTGGCCGCAGATGAGGAAAAACTGCAGAAATATAAAAAACAGATTTTTTCGGAGCGTGTCCATTTTCTGAACGCGTATCCGATCGCCGGCGGGCATGAGCTGATTCCTTCTCTCAAGGGATTTTATGAAGATAAGACAGAATGTGAAGGGAAAAAAGAGATTGAAAATGTTCTGATGAAGGATGTGACGCCGGGAACAAAGCGGGCGTCGCTCGGACGATTCTGTTATGTGGACGGAGAATGTATCCATTATACAGATGTGCCGACGGGAGAGGATCTGAATATTAATGTCGGGCGCGAAGGAAAAAAGAATGTGTTTCGCAGCCAGTATATCAGGAAAGGTCAGCGGTTTGCGGGGTATATCACTTTTGATGATGAGGTTGGTGATGAGCTGATCGGGCTTCTTGACGGGATTTTCAGAAAAGGCGTGACCATCGGAAACAGGAGAAGCGCAGGCTACGGTTTTTGCCGCTGTATCTCCTGTGAGATCCGGGAAGGAGCGCCTTACGGATGGCTCCGGCAGTCCGGCACGTTGGAGGAATTCTATCTGGTTCTTCTGTCGGATACGGTGATGAGGAATGAATTCGGGGAACTGACTGGACTGGATCTGAATCAGCTCGCAAAGCTGCTTGGCTGTGAGAAACTTGAGATAGGCGGATGCGCAACATCAACCAGCGAAGTGCGGGGATACAACCGAATCTGGAAAGGCGTGATTCCGTCAGCGCTCATGTACTCGGCAGGCAGCGTGTTCCGCCTCAGGGCATCCGGAGAGGTTGCGGCGGAAAACTTCCGCAAGCTTGAACAAAAAGGGATTGGAATCCGCAAAAACGAAGGGTTTGGCCAGATTGCGTTTTTTGCGGGGTATGAAAAAATAAGCTGTAAGCAGCAGATTGGTTCGTCCGGGAAAGCAGAAAATTCAGAAAAAAATCCTGAAAACGCTGATTCTGCCGGAACTTTGACAGCAGGAACAGAAGCGCCAAAGGCGCTATGCTCCAGTAAGAACGGTGAAGTAATTGTATCGACTGCGAGAACGAATTCAGAGGAATTCTGGCTGGGAAAAGAAGCCGCGGCGGATCCGGACGGAAAACTGGCGGCGAAAGGACTTCTGCAGCATCGGATGGAGCGTGCGATGGACCGCTATATCACAGAAAATCCTCTGAAACTGCTAGGCATATCCGACAGCAAACTGGGCGTGCTGCAGTCGATATGTCTTGAGTTCCGCAATTCACCGAAGGAAGCAGAAGAACAGCTGGAATTTTTTATCCGTCATTCAGAGGAGAAGGACAGCAGACAGAAAGGGCATACAGGAAGGCAGCGCCAGGATGCGCTTCATGAATACGTACGCGCGCTGCTGGCATGCGATCTGCTGGAGAAGCTGAAGATACCGGGGCAGAAAAAACTGCTTGGATACAGCACAGGGGAACTTCTCTCGGAAGAAGATATTTTGAAATATAAAATAAAGCTGATGATTCGCCAGATCCGATACAAAAACAGGGAGGGGAGAAAAAATGCCGGGTGATGCAAGCCGTACAAGCGTTTATGACAAAGTGACAAAATACCAGATCAAAGCCGAATGCCGGGAACCTCTGCATGTAGGATCAGGGGATCAGGGGCGGGGAGAAGTAATGATACATCCCGGACAGGAAAGGCCGTTTCTCCCGGCGACTGGAATCGCGGGCGCGTTCCGGGATTATTTTTCCGGAGATAAAGAGCTGCAGAATAAATTATTTGGAAGCGCTGCGCGGGAATTGGAAGAACAGGGAAACGGCAGTATGCTCCGCTTTACTGACGGATATTTTGAGGAGGCAGGCGTTTACACAGAACTGCGCCCCAGAATCCGCATCAATCAGGAGACAGGGACCAGCCAGTCTGCCGTGACAAAGGGTGGGGGAACCGCAAGCGGACAGAAATTTGAGATGGAACTGGTGGCAGCAGGATCTGTATTTGAATTTGAGGTGTATCTGTACAGCAAAGAAGAGACGGAGAAGAGACAGGAGCGCAGCGGAGAAGATTTCCTGAATGAGAAATCTGCTGATGAGTCAGGGCAGCAGGAAGGAGAAGATTTTTCTGACGGGAACTCTGCTGATGTATCAGGGCGGCAGAAAGAAGCAGATGGAAACGGCTCCCTGGAAAAAGAATTTGAGCGGGCGCTTGGCGCTCTTCACGCGGGAAATATCCAGCTGGGAGGGCAGAAAAGCGGCGGCTGCGGTTATGTCTCCCTGTTATCTGTGAAAAAAACAGAGTACCAGATGAAGGATCCGCAGGACAGAAAGCTGTGGATCGAAGAAAAAAAAGAGCCGGAGGATATCACCGGAACTATTCAAAAAGAGTCTTCCGGGGAAGATCAAAGAATACATTTTGTACTTACCGGGCAGACGACAGGCACGGTTCTGGTAAAGGCGATCGGTGTAAAAGATTACGGGGAAAACGCTCCGGATTCCGTGAATATCAGGAATCATCAGAAAAAATATATCATACCTGCGACAGCCATGAAAGGAGTACTTCGCAGCCAGATGGAGAAGATTGCCATCTATCGGAACATGGATGAATCTGTAATCAGCGAGCTGTTCGGAATGTCGGCGGACGAGGACAGCCAGGGAGTAAGAGGAACCCTCCGCTTTTATGACTGTGAGATAGGAAATACAAAGAAAAATGATGAGGTAAGGCCGCAGACAAGGATTCATATGGATAAATTTACCGGGGGCGTGATGTATGGTCATCTGTTCAATGAAAAGCCGGCTTTTGGCGCTGTGAAAATCTGTGTGGATGTGGAAAACGGACAGTCCGCGCGCGGCCTGGGACTGCTTCTGCTGGCAATGCGTGATCTTGGGCTGGGGATTCTTCCGGTCGGAAGCGGAAACAGTATCGGGCGCGGATATATTTCCGGGGAGAATCTGAAAATCAGCAGAGGAGAAAAATCCCTGGCGGAGATAGATCTTGCGGGCGGAAAGATACGCAGCGGAGCCGATGTGATCCGGGAGTATCTGCGAGTGTGAGAAACCTTACAAATGCGTGGAGAGGTGCAAGGGAAGAGAAGGAGACAGGATTTTCGTGAATGGAGAAAAAGAGACAAAAATGTGGAGAAAAATTACAGAAAATCTGGAAGCATGCGAGGTAAGCCTTGATGAAGCGAAAACCATCGCGCAAAACTTTGATTATATGATTGCCCACATGATCAGCGATCTGAGATACGGGGAGATGGAGCAGGATGCGATTGACTGGGATGAACTGACAGAACTCCGTGCTTTTTCGGAGAAAGAGGAACTGCATGTATTTGATGCGGAAGACGGGAAGAAAGCCATCCATGTCCGGGAGACCTCTGCAAAGGAGAATCCATGTCCGGGAGATTTTCATGGACTGAAACCGGGCGAGGAAAAAGAAGTTTCTGGAAAATCAGCCGAAATCATTAAATATTATCTGACGCGCAGCGGGAAAAAACTGGCGGTGAAAGAATACCTCCGGCCGGATGAGGACGGACAGGCTGTAGTCGCGTATACACGGCCATTTTCCATACAGTAAGGGGGGACAGAAAGATGCAGAAATATGAAGGGTATGTCGGCGCGCCGTATAACTTTATCGGCATCAGCCCAAAAGTGTATGACAAAAAAGAAATATACCCGCATCACAGAATTGATAAAGAACGTAAGTCAGGCAGAATCCGGTATGAGATCGAGACAAAGACGCCTCTGTGCTGCGACGATGGGACAGCGGAGCACAGATTTTACCGGGATGCCAGAGGGCAGATGGCGATACCGGGAAGCACAGTGCGGGGACTGGTCCGCAGCAATGTACAGATATTAAGCTGTTCCTCAGTGCTGGAGGATATTGAAAACGGATATCTGATGTACCGGAATGTCGCCGGCGGCATATACAGAAAAAAGTACAATGATACGCTTGGAAATCAGCAGATTCAGCTTTCCCTGCCAGGTGGGAAAAGGGGACAGCTGTCAGTTCTGAAAAACGTAAAAGCAGGCTATATGAGGAAATATAACGGAAAATATGAGATCCTGCCAACAGTGATTGACGATCTGGGCAAAGATTTTGGGGCGATGAATTATTACGTGCTCAGTGAGCGGAAGATCATTGAAAACGGGTGTGAGGGGTTTGAATATCTGAAACGGAGATTCCAGAACCGGGCAGACAGCACTTTCCGAAAAACAGAGGACAGAAATGGAAGAACCCATTACAAAGGAAATATGAACAAAAACTACAGACCGTATTTTCTGCCGGTCGCTTACCGCCTAAAAGGTGTCAGAACTGTCTTGGAAGTGGCCGATCCAGAGAAAAAGAAAGGGGATGGCAGATACCTTTTCGGTTATGTTCTGTCATCCGGAACCATGCAGGAAAAAAAGGCCTTTTACGTTATACCGGAAGCAGACAGAGGAAAATCTCCGATTCCTGTTCCGGACAGGGATATCGATGATTTCAGGCGGGATTACGAGGGAAGAAAAAATCAGGTGGAGGCTATGGATAAAACCTTTTTCCAGCTTCCGCAGGAGGGCGAGCTCAAACCAGTATTTTATATTACTCTTGGAAAAAAGCTGTACTTTGGATTTACGCCCAGGCTGCGTCTGTTCTATGAGAACGACATCTACGCGGGACTGCCCGATGAACAGAAAAAATTCGTGATTGATTATAATAAGCTGTTATTCGGCTATACCGGCGACGATTCTTCTTACAAATCAAGACTGTCGTTTCTGGACGCGCATCTTGAGAAGGAAGAGAAACCAAATGGAAAAGAAAATCAGGAATATTCTGTAATCCTTGGAGGTCCGAAGCCGACCAGCTATCTCGATTATCTGGAGTCGGAGAAAGGCGGAGCGGTTTCCTATAACGATGAATTTCGGCTGCGCGGCATCAAGCAGTACTGGCTGCATAAGGAAGTGATTCCCTGTGAACCTGGCAAAAACGAAAAAGTAGTTTCCGTTCTGCATCCCTGCAGAGCTGGCGCAAAATTTGAAGGAGAGATCCGGTTCACCAATCTGACCGATGAGGAGCTGGGAATGCTTCTGTGGGGACTGCTTCTGGAAGAAAAAAGCGAGCAGAATCTGGGAAAAGGCAAACCGTATGGATTTGGAAGGATAAAAGTCAGCCTTCTCGGCCTGGATTTTCTTGATAAGGAAAGCCTCTACAGCGGAGAAAAACTTTGTCTTCTTCCGTACGGGCCGGACGTCTCAAAAGCGGGGAGAGAGAACGCAGATCCTTACATTCAGAAAGTAAAAGCTGAAATGAAACATTTTCTTGGATGTGAGGCCGAAAAGTACCCGCCTATTCATGATTTCCTTCTGATGAAGCAGGCGGATAAGATTCCTTCGGATGAAAGAACCCGATACATGAAGCTGGCGGAATATCAGCCGCGGATAAAAAATTCAATCCAGCTGCCATGTGTAGGGGATGTGATTGAGGGCAGGGACATTATATCATATGGAAGAAATTCTGGAGGATCTTACCGTTCCGGTCAGAGGAATGGAGGCGGCCAGGGAAATCGTGAGGGTTTGTCTTATTCCGGCCAGAGAAATGGCGGAGATCAAACCGGAAACAGAGGCGGAGGCAAAAAAGGAACCTGGGATTCGGGGAAGCAGAGTGGCAGGAATAAGAAGGAAGGAGAAAAATCTGCAACTACTTCGATGGGTGATCTTTTAAAAAAATCTGGATTTTCTCTGGATTAAGTATGGGAGAAATTACCCTGGTCTGATCAGGAACAGGAATCATTGCTTTATGCTGTGATAGAGAAATGTGGCAGATTGAATTTACGTCTGAAAATGAGAAAGTCTTGAAAAATGTTTTTACAGAGGAGTAAATAAAGTGGAAGTAATTAAGAACATTCTGATAGCACAAATTGGAAGAGGTAATTACATAAAAACGAAGTATTCTAAAGTCAGACGAAAAGTATTCCTGAATGAGACAGTGCCGGCGGAAAAAGATGAATGTAACTCTGACCTGAAAAAAGAGGAAGTAAAATATTTGCCGGAGTCTGCAAAGTTGTATGAGACAGGTTATACGTTTGACGCAGTTATGCATGAACTCAATAAGGCAGAACAGAAAATTGATACACTGCTGATCGCAGGTACAGAAACCTCCTATTGGGGAAATCTGTGCAGATATTATCTGACAGGAGGTCCCGGGGACAA
The DNA here is from genome assembly GCA_947626965.1 of uncultured Lachnospiraceae bacterium. Taxonomy (GTDB): domain Bacteria; phylum Bacillota; class Clostridia; order Lachnospirales; family Lachnospiraceae; genus Choladousia. The sequence goes on along the minus strand of CANQUH010000032.1, from coordinate 6,754 downwards.
CTGGCAGGATGATTTGAATCGTCTCCAGGAAGAGATGCCGGATGTAGAATTTCATGAAGAATCTGCCGGATCAGGCAGACCGGTTGAATACGGTATTTCTTTCATCAGAGATGAAAAAATAAAATCTTCCGTAGAGAAATATCTTGGAATACAACTGGGTGAGAAATTCGGATGCGGACTCAGTGTGAAAGTGGTGATACTGACTCCAGGTCTCCATGAGACGCAGCTTCAGGAAAACTTTAAAATACTTGAGCAGGCACTGGAAAGCGCGTTTGGGAGTCAGAACCTGAAAGGAAACAAGGTCCGTATTAATTTTGATATCTCAAACGGATATCGTTCTCTGCCGATGTACATCTATGCTTTTGTGAATTATATGACGCGTATAAAGGAGACAGAGTTTGAACTGTCCATGTATTATGGGATGGCAGACGCAAAGCAGGATTTGGAAAGCGGCAAAAAAGACCAGTATGCTCCCTTAGTAGATCTGAACGATATAAACGAATTGATGAGATGGATCAATGCCGTCAATGAATTCCGGAATTTTGGATCTGTCCGGGAGATTATGAAGATTTTTGAAATCCGTAAAGACTGGGGTGAGATTCGAGTCGGAGAAAACGGGGAAGCCACACTGGCAGAAACATTTAAGCAGTTTGATTATGCTGCGAATTCCCATAATCTAAAAGTACTTGAGGAGACAATTAATCTGCTCTGTTCCATGACAGAGGATTCTCTGCACAGTCAGGATGCGGGACTGCCGGAGCAGGCTGTTCTGCTTCTGGATAATATTGCGGATGATTTCAAGTCACGGTTCCGTGAAAAAGAATATAAATGGAAGTATGGATATCTGACTATCTGTATGGCAGAGTGGTATCGGGATTTGAATCGGATAGGAAGCGCGGCAGCTGCACTGCAGGAAGGGATACTTACCTATATCATGGAGCGTTTTCAGGATGAGGCTCAGGCGATCTGCGGTTACACAAAAAAATCTGATTTGGAAGAAGATTGGAAACAGCAGTTTCTGTTTAAATATTCCACGAGACAGGATATCAGAGAAAAAGTGATACAGCCATTGGCGGATATCGATAGTTTGAAAGATTTTGACGAAAAGATGAAAAATGTTACAAGGATGATCAGAAATACGCTGGCGCATTTTTCCTACAATGATTCGCCTGACGAAAATATTACAGAAGATATATCCTGGCTGATCGAACGGACCAAAGACGATATGAATAAAGAACACTCTATTTTTGAGCCTGCAGTAAAACGGAAGTGTGAAGAAGATAAGCGGAAAGAAGAGGAGAAAGAAAAAATACTTGCTGTAATAAATAACTGGGATAATGAGGAGTTCAGAATTACAGAACAGGATTTTACAGAAGAAGTCCGGAGGGTATTGGAAGACTTTATAAAAGAAATCAGGGTTCTGAAGAAATTAGAGGAGGCCGGCGGAAACTGGTTTGAAAGGTTCAGTGAAGAGAAAAAAAGTATGAAAGTGCTTCCGGTTTTGCTGAATAGATGGATCGGTTCTTTTCATCCGCTGGAGATACCGGATAAGACTTATTGTGAAGCGCTGCGGTATAAGAAAGACAGGAAAAATAAATATGGTTCTGAACGCATGATGAATTACTATAAAGCAAATATAGGACAGCTGATGGAGATGATTAAGAAAATGGAGAAGTTTTGAATGAAACAGTTTGAAGTGGAATTGTCTGGAACTAGTACTTCCCTGTGCAATTAACGGTGGAGTGAAGGAATAAAAAGAAAGTTTCCTCTTGTGAGATGATGAGTTCATCAAAAAAACAGGAGGAAACAGGAATGGCAGTCAGAAGCGTATTTGTCAGTAAAGCAGCGTATCCATTTTTTGAGGAGATTCAGGTGGAGTTTGACTGGTTCGGAGGATTTGCCTTGTCACAAAAGAGGAAATGTCAGATTGGCCTGCATGAGAATTTCCTTGCCAGATATCCGGAGTACAAGCCTCTTGAGGTTTCTTCTTCTTCTCTTTATTCTCTGGGGACGGAACTGAGCGCGATGAATCTCCGTAAGAGGACAGAGAAAGGTCTTACCTCTGTGGAGAGCGCTTTTCAGTCGTCCCGGATCTACGAATCGGAGGAGGGAATCGTGGGACCGTTTCCGGAGTATCTGCTCCTTCCGGGCAAGGAATGCAAGAAGAAGGTGAAGGAGAAGTCAAAAGGTCTGCATTCATATAAATATCTTTTTGACGGAATGGAATTTTACGCCCCGATCTATCATATTTCCCAGTTCTATGATTTTCTGTATCTGAACGCCCTGCTGGAGCCGGAGAATGGAAAGGTGAAGGAGAAGCTTCTGGAGGGAGGATACACGGCTTTTACGGATCTGGCCACGAAGTCACTGAACAGTCAGGCGAGATCCTGCGCGATTTTTGTGGGACTGGAGCATGCGGGCCTGACAGAGGAGGTAAAAGGATATGAGTCTTATCTGAAGCTGTTCCGGACGAAGAAGGACGGGAAGGCGACAGGAGGAGAATCTTATGAGAATGTACAGCTGCAAAGGAAGGGAAAGGTGGATCTGTTGTCGCCGGTGGTACAGTGTACAATGGGAAAGGAAGAGGTTGAGAGGTACTATGAGGAGAAGTGTTCGGGCCTGACGAACGGGAAAGGAACGGATAACTTCCTGGATAAGCTGAAGTCCTGAGAAGGCAGTGTTATAATTCCGTCGGATTTCTTTGATAAAAAAATTCCTGCGGGGCCAAATGTGCGCCGATGACGCGCATTTGGCCCCGGCCGGAGCGAACCGGGCCAGGAGAGTTTTTTGAGCGACGCCTGCCAGGAGAATTATGAGTAGCTTTACAGAGAGCTGTCCGGGAATAAGTGTTTTTCACATGCTTTCAGTGCCCATATAGACAACCGCCGGAAAAAGTATTAAAATAGGAACAGAGTCAGGAAAGGAGAGCCTGAGTATGTTGGTTCGCTTGAAGGAAATGGCAGACAGGTGGCAGGTTTCCCAGCGTCGGATTGCACAGCTTTGCGCGGCTGGAGAAATAAAAGGCGCCGAGAAAAGGGGAAGGTGCTGGATGGTTCCGGAGAATGCGACGGTTCCTGAGACGATAAAAAAGGAAAATATGCCAGCTGGTATGGCAAAGCCAAGGACGACGAAAATTCTTCCCTGCCCGATAGGCATCACTTCTTATAAGGAGGCCGTTACAGAATGTTATTACGTTGATAAGACCCTGTTTATTAAAGACATTCTGGACGACCACAGTAAAGTTTACTTATTCACTCGTCCAAGGCGTTTTGGAAAAACTCTGATGATGGATATGGTAAAAACCTTTTTTGAGAAGACAGAAAAAGATACTTCGGGGTATTTTCGGGAAAAAATGATCTGGAATCAGGATGATGTATACAAACAGTATCAGGGAAAATATCCGGTTATTTATCTTTCCTTTAAGGATACCCATTATGAAAAATGGGAGGATATGTATCAGGCTCTTCGGTATGTGATAAAAAAAGAATTTCGGAGACATCGGGAACTGCTGGACAGTGAAACTCTTCCGGACGAAGAAAAACAATATTTTTCCAGCATATTGAATGAAAAGGTATCAGAAGCAGGGTGTCAGAACGCGCTTGGTGAACTGTCCTATATGCTTTCTTTCCATTATAAGTGTAAAGTGATTGTCATTATCGACGAATATGATACTCCGGTTCAGCAGGGATATCTGAACGGATATTATAATCAGGTAACCGGTTTTATGCGAAACCTGTTTTCAGCAGTTCTTAAAGATAATGAAAACCTGGAGTTTGGTATTCTTACGGGAGTTCTGCGTATTGCAAAGGAAAGCCTTTTCAGCGGCCTGAATAATCTGGCGGTTAATACTGTACTGGATGAAAAATATGCTTCTTATTTTGGATTTACAGAAGAGGAAGTTCTGAAAATTGCCAATTATTACGGAAAAGCAGATTCCCTGGAAGAACTGAGAAAATGGTATAATGGTTATCTGTTTGGCAGACAGGAAATCTACAATCCGTGGTCTGTACTGAATTATTTTGCCAGTGGCTGCAGGTCCAGGGCATTCTGGTCGAGAACTGGCAGCAGCGATATGATCAGTAAACTGATTAAAGCAGGTGATCAGGAATTATATACTTCTCTGGAGACTTTATTAAAAGGCGAAGAAATTCAGGCAGTAATCGATACCGATATTATCTATCCGGAAATAGGAGGAGAGGCCGATACAATTTACAGTTTCCTTCTTATGTCCGGTTATTTGAAGGTTACCGGAATAATCAGCGAGAGGTATGATAATCCCATCTGCAGTCTGAAAATTCCAAATCTGGAGATAAAAAATGTTTTTCAGAAGGAGATACTGGGAAATTTCAGTGGGTTGTTCACCGGAACCGTTCTCAAAAACTTTGAGATTGCATTGTGTACCGGAAATGAAACATTGTTTCAGGATACGTTGTCCGATTTCCTGATGAATTCGGTAAGCAGCTTTGATACTGCCCAGGAAAATTTCTATCACGGGATGATTCTGGGAATGCTTTCGGCGCTTTCTGATTCGTACATCATTACTTCCAACAGAGAAGCAGGAGAAGGACGATTTGATATTCAGCTGGAGCCGAAGGACAGAAAAAATGCAGGATATCTGCTGGAATTTAAAGCAAACAGGGACATGAGCACCGAACAGCTGGAAGAGAAGGCGGAAGAGGCATTGCGGCAGATTAAAGAAAAATCCTATGCGGCAGATCTGAATTATCGTGGCGTGAAGAAAATAATTTCTTATGGAATTGCGTTTTCAGGGAAAAAGGTCAGTGTAAAATGCGTGGAGCTAAAAAAGTGAACTGAAAAAGCCTGCTTTTAGAATATTCAGAAAATTACTTACAAAAGCAGCTTCTGAAAGCCGTATAAATACAGGATTTTTCGAGGAGTACTGTGGAAATGAGAAAAGCCCAAACTAAGACATTGGCAGATTTCCTGTTGACAGGAAAATCAGGTAGAGATAACAAAAACCTGAAACAGACAGAAAAAAGAGAAAACAGCTGCTGCAATTTTTTAAAAGAGATTGTGGCGGTTCTTTTTTGTCTTTTTGGCTGTCTGGCACTGGAATATGGTAAATCTTTATGGGATTCCACGTATGACGGCGGAGTGAGAAAATAAAAAAGAAAATTCCTTCCTGTGAGATTTTACAGTGCGGGAAACGGATATTATTATCTGAAAAAATAAAAACGAGACGGCATGAGGAAACAGCAGGAGACCTCCGGTTCCTCTGTGACAGGAGAAAAAGTCGGTGCTGCACATTGATTGTACAACACCGACTGAATGAGGTTGCTTTATTGATTATTAAGGAATCTTATTTTAGTCATGGAGAGTATCTAAGGTGGCAATAAAGCATTTATGCTTTCCGCTTTTGACGGAACGCACAAATTCTTCCCGGACTTCCTGATTGGGAATGAAAACGGATTTCCGGGAAGCGTCATAAGCGAGATATCCCAGATGAACCAGCAGTGTGAGCACATCGTCCCGGCTTTTAAAAGTCGTCATATCATTCTGAAAAGATCCGGTGTCGACTTCAAAGCATTCTCCTCCGAGCATTATGGCGACGGCTTCTCTTAAGCCGTCCAGGTCCAGATCAATGTAGACCTGCAGCGCCTCATACGTTTCCGTGCTGGTCCAGTAGCTCCTGAAGTCATTCTCAGTCAGCGCGTCGACAATGGATTTTGGATTGTAAATATGTTTTACTTCCTTAAATCGGTACCCGTCGTACCATTTTTTTGCCTCTGAGAACTTTATACCGAATGACCGGCAGAGTGCGCGGACTTCTTTTTCGGTAAATCCGGTATATTTTGCCAGTTTTCCGGGTGCCGTCATGGAAAATTCATCAAAAATATTCAGCGCCGAATGAGTCCCGTATTTTTTTACGGGCAGGATCCCTGTCAGATAAGCGAGCCGGACATATATTCTGTCTTTGAAAAGATCCCGCAGAAAATCCAGATAGGCTTTCTGTGCGGCTGTGTTCTCCTTTTCCACCCGGAAAATACAGTCCCATTCATCAATGATAAACAGGAATCCTCTGTGGGATCCTGTATCGGTTCTGTAGAGATCGGTCAGTGCGTCCGGCAGACTGGATTCGTCCTGATCAATACGTTCGGGATATGTTTTTTTAAGCTCTGTGAGAACTCTGGATTCCATATGAGGTACAAGGTTTTCGGGACTTCCTGCTTTTCTCAAAAACTGCTGGATATTCAGGAAGATAACATCGTAGTGGTTCAGATGTTCCCGAAAAGAAGGATCGCCGGCAATCTCCAGACGTTCAAATAATTCACTGGAATCGCAGCTTTTATCGTAGTAGGCGGACAGCATGGCGGCGGTCATCGATTTGCCAAAACGTCTTGGCCTGCTGACACAGATAAAACGTTTATTTTTACCTATCCTGCTGTTGGTAAAGGCGATAAGACCACTCTTGTCGACATAAATATCGTCATTTACCATCATGCGGAAAGCGTCATTCCCAGGATTCAGATAATTTCCCATAAACAATCCCCCTTTATATTTATTCCCGCGAGCAATGAGGAAAATAGCCATGCTTGCATGGATATTTGACGAATGCCGCGAGGGTGCTGTGCGCCAGTGGCGCACGGTCAGCACCGACCGAAGCGGAGCGGAGACCAAATACCCCGCCCCTTGGGGCGCTGCAAGATTGATACCCCGTTGCTTGTAGCGGGGTCTTTGATTTCTGTGGGCAATAGCAGGCAGCGGTTGAGTGGGGATTTTTCACAGCCCCTAT
>CANQUH010000031.1 GCA_947626965.1 uncultured Lachnospiraceae bacterium | reverse complement strand
ATGGATTATTTTCTCGGCGCTGTCCAGGCAGAAGCGGTATTTCCGATGCATTTCTGGGAGGATTACAGCGTGATTCCGCGCTATACAGAGGAACACGGACATGGAGATCAGATCATGAAGATTGTGCGGGAGGGACAGGAGTTTTCGTGGGGCAGCAGACGGGAGATGTCTGCCGGCCAGCCCTGAATCCTGCGTTAAAACTTATGAGCGGCTCCCGAACGTGAGGACTCTTGGAAAAATACGGAGATGCTGCCGGACAGGGATGCAAACTTCGCAGGAAAGAAAGCCGCGAGAGGAAAGACATGGAGCCAATCGGGTTCAAGCAGGGCTGTAAATTCCGCAGGAAAGAAAGCAGCGTGAAGGAAGACATGGAGCCGGTCCAAGCGGAGATGCAGATTCCGGCAGGAAGAAAGGAGAAAGAATATGAAATTTAAAATGGTGCATGAAAACTATAATGTGGCGGATCTTGAAAAATCGCTCAGCTTTTATAAGGAAGCGCTCGGGCTCACGGAAAAGAGAAGAAAAACAGCGGCGGACGGTTCCTTTATCATTGTTTATGTCGGCAACGACGAGACCGATTTTGAACTGGAGCTGACCTGGCTGCGCGACCATGAGGGTGCGTACGATCTTGGGGAGGATGAGTTTCATCTTGCTTTTGCGACGGCTGATTTTGAGGCGGCGCACCAGAAACACAGCGAAATGGGATGCATCTGCTTCGAGAATGAAGCGATGGGGATTTATTTTATCGAGGATCCGGACGGCTACTGGCTGGAGATTGTGCCGGCGAGATAGGGGTCCCGGCCGCAGATTCTGCTGCGGGGGAGGATGAAAAAAGGTATGTTCTGATAATGCTGGAATCATGTCATATAGCCGGATTTATGTTAAATTTTATTAATTATCCACAGATATAATCACGAAAATGATCAGTTTATGAGAGAATAATTGTGAAATTTACATGTTGCTATTTTCCCCTGATGGATTTATAATGCAGAGCGTGCAGGACAGAAGGGGTGCCTCGAAGGAGGCTGTTCTGTATGTCAGATACTTCTGGACGGTGCAAACGGGAGCGTAGCTGCACCTGTTTGAAACCGGACGCAGGGAGTGAGGACCATCTCGTTTCACGGCTGGAAACATGCTGTGGTACGGGTATGGAAGTTAAGGGAGGTATGCAGTATGTCAACATGTAAAGTGAAATTAAACAGTATTGAAAACGTGAAAAATTTTGTAAATGTGCTTAAGAACAGAGATGAAAGATTTGAGCTGGTGTCAGGAAAGTATGTGATCGACGCGAAATCCATTATGGGAATTTTCAGTCTTGATCTGACAAGGCCGCTGGAACTGAGAGCGGAAACGGATGAGATGCCGGCAGGAATTACCCCGTTTCTGGCCTGAGAAACCCGTGCGGCGGGTTTCGCCCGTTTCGTATGAAAAGCTGGTTCCTGGCCGTGGCTGCGCAGGAGTACAATTTGAAGCAGAATACAGATTTAAAAACAGCTGTCGTGAAGGCAGCTGTTTTTGATTTATGCGCAGGCCCGTGTAAGGAAACCAGCTGCCGGATATAAATATTAATTATGAAACATAAATATCAATGACACACACTTTTTGTCAATTTGACAAAAGAAGTGTGCTATGTTATAGTTATGATGCTTTGCAGATGGAAGTTTTCGGAATCAAAACAGGAATTTTTATGGCGGCTGCAGAGAGGAGGGAAATACAATCAGGCATATATGGGAAAAGACGGCCGGTACGGTTCTGCTTGTTCTTCTTGCGGTTATGATAATGACCGGTACCGCTTTTGCGGAAAAGAGTGATCTTGCCGCTTCGGCGCAGGAGATGTCGGGAGGGACCTGGGTTAAAAACTCCCAGGGACTGAAATACAGGAAAGAAAATGGCAAATTTGTCAAAAACATGTGGATTTACGTGTCAGGAAAGGTGTACCGTATAGGAGAGGACAAATTTGCCGAGACGGGCTGGTTTACTTATGGAGACGGGAAGTATTATGCGGACAGTACCGGAAGAGTTTATTATGGAGAATGGCTTACGCTGAAGCGGAAAAAATATTATTTTTCTGCATCCGGCGTCTGTGTTGCAAAGAAATGGTGTAAGATCGGACAGAAATATTATTATTTCAATAAGAATGGAAAACTTCTGACAAACTGTTTTGTCGGTGATTACTATGTGGATGAATCCGGTGTCCGGCTGACGTCAACCTGGGTTCAGAGCGGCGGTAAGCGCTACTATCTTGATGGCAGCGGGAAACGCCTCAAAAACATGTGGATCAAAAAGGACGGAAAATTTTACTACATGCTCTCGGACGGGTCCATGGCGTCTGACTGCCAGATAGGAAATTATTATGTGGATAAGGACGGTGTGCGCCAGGAAGAGCGTGTGGATATTCCGGAGTTTTTCAACGGCAAATATATTTTCGTCGGAGATTCGCGCATGGTCGGAATGAGCATGAAAGTCTCTCGGACGGATACGGCGTTTATCGCGGAGGTCGGGTCGGGCTGTTCCTGGCTGCGGTCAACGGCTGTTTTGAGTCTTGACCGGCTGATTAAGACGGCTCCTGATGCGAAAGTGATCCTGGCCCATGGAATTAATGATCTCGACAATATAAGCAATTATATTTCATGCTACAGGGACCTGATGGCAGAATATCCCCGGACAGATTTTTATATGCTGTCGGTAAATCCTGTCAATTATGAAAAGGCGCTGCAGAGCGGTTACGGTCATGTGACGAATGAGAAGATTGCAGACTTTAACGCGGCCCTGCAGGAAGCTTTTGGGAGCAGGTATCTGGATACTTACACGTATCTTGAAAAAAACGGCTTTGAGACAAATGACGGGATTCACTATCAGCCGGCTACTTATCAGAAGCTTTTCAATTATATTCTCAGGCGGATTGGATAACAGGCAGGAAAACAGAGCAAAAAAGAGCTGAATCCGGATAAATTATTCAGATTCAGCTTTTTTCTGCGTGAAAACAGAAAACATAATAAACAGATAAATAAAACGGAGACATATTGTACCGCGCAGACTGCCGGCCGGTTTCGATACAGTTCTGCATCAGGAGTCCCGAAATTCAAACAGGCATTTGATCGGAACCTCCAGGATATCCGAAATATCGAACAGTTTTTCGAGGGATATCGAGGTAGGCATGTTTGGTGCCTCGAGGTTGCTGATATGAGTCCTGCTGAGGTTTGCGTATTCTGCGAGCTGCATCTGGGTAAGGCCGCGCATTTTTCTATAATAAGCGATCGTAAGACCGAGCTGACGGTACTGGTTCTTACGTTTTTCAGTCATTTGTTCTCCCTCCTTTATACTATATAAGTTTAGTATTTCCAGAGAGAAAACGAAACAAAACGTGTCTTTGCATATGCAAATTATAATATTGCCATACAGATATAATGCTGGTAAAATACAAAATCAGATACAATTGCAAAACCCAGAATATTCCTTTGCAGAATGACAGCCGGCGGTTTTAATCAGGCAGCTGTTTTTTGAACTGAATAAATTCAATGACCTCTTTCTGTTTGTTAAATGAGAGCGCCGAAAATTCGCTCAGCAGCTTTTTTTCATGACTGCTTCTGCCCGGTTCTGAATCGGAAGCTGCTGCAGCGTCGCGCACAAGATAGTCCACGGAGACGTGGTAGATTTCCGCAAGCGCGACAACAGTCTCAAGCGGGGGTGTCCGGGCGTCATTTTCGTAATTGCAGTAGGTCTGCCGCTGAATATTGAGTTTGCGGCTGATATCCTCCTGGGTGTATCTGGATTTCTTACGAAGCGCACGGAGCTTTTCTGAAAGAGTCGATTGTGACATAACAGGCCACCTCCTTAACGTGCAAATCTAGCCTATTATAACAATATCTAAAAAAAAATTCTGCAAACGCAACGATTTGAATCCAATTTGATGTAATAAGCAACGGAATGTTGCTTTTGGCAGGATTACAATCTGCGGCGTCATGGGGGCAAAAGATCTTTTGATCCTGGCATCTGAAATACAGATATTTGAGAATAAGCGTCTGGAAAGGAGAAAACGATGGATCTGTTAAAATATGGGATGGAGAACCGGAGAAGTTCTTCCGCGGTCAGACGGCGTCTGGCGGAGACGGTTCTGAACATGGAGAAGGCGGGGGCTGATCTGGAGGAAAGCAGAATTGAGAAGAGCGGGATCGAACTTCCGGAGATGGATGATGAAAAGATGCTTCGGGAGATCAGGGCCCGGATCAGGACCGAGGCAAAGGGAAAAACAGAGTCGGATTTGTAAAAAAGGGCCGGCAGTTACTGCCGGCTCAGCCATGAATTGTGATATTTTTCCGAGAAAGTTACATCTTCCCCGAACCAGTCAGGCGGCGTGAAGCTTTCGGCCGCCTCCTGGCTGGGAAATTCCACTTCTGCCAGGGTCATTCCCCTGAATTTTCCTTCAAACACATCGAGCTCCGCGGTCAGGGAGCCGTAATCTGCGCCAAGCGGTATCCGGTATCTTGTCTTGGTGATGATATTGCCGTCCGCCTTTGGGAGAAGATGATGGTACGCTTCCTCGTTGAGCGGCAGATTGTATTCTTCTCTCGCCAGCATCCCGCTTCCCTTGTAGGTCAGGATATATTCTTCGCCCTGCCGGCGGATGCGGATGACAGGAGAGACACAGAGGTATGCCTGCTCGATCAGAAGATGAGGGAAAGATTCGAGGTCCGGGGGAAATTCCCGGATCAGAAATTTGCGTTCGATTTCCATAAAATAAGAAGAACTCCTTTCGTAAATCTTAAAATTAACAGTATTTTTATCAGGACAGTATAGCATATCCGGGCGAAAAGAGGAAGATTCTCCTCTTTTTTTTGAAAAAGATAATGCACAATCGAGCGATATCTGATAGAATAAGAAAAAAAGACGGAGGTATTATATGGATAAAGTATATGTTTTTATGGCGGATGGTCTTGAGGAGATTGAAGGTCTGACGGTTGTGGATATTCTGCGCAGAGCGGGAATCGAGACGGTCATGGTATCGATTATGGAAAATCAGACGGTGACAGGAAGCCATGGCATCGTGATAAAGGCAGATATGATGTTTGACAAAGAGGAGCTGCAGGACGGAACGGTGTATGTTCTTCCCGGAGGAATGCCGGGGACGAAGTATCTGGGGGCGCATGAGGAACTGGGCAGTCTTCTGAAGAAAGCCTGTGCGGACGGCAGGAAAGTGGCGGCAATCTGCGCCGCGCCGACGGTACTTGGCGGACTTGGTCTGCTGCAGGGAAGAAAGGCGATCTGCTATCCGGGCATGGAGGATGGTCTGACCGGGGCCGACGTCACGAAGGAGCCGGTGGTTGTCTCCGGCAATGTGACGACAAGCCGCGGAATGGGTACGGCGATTCCGTTTGCGCTGTCGCTGGTCGCGCAGCTGCAGGGGCAGGAAGCGGCCGACAAGATGGCGGCGGATATTGTGTGGGCACAGTGAAGCAAAAGGCGAAGTTTTTCTGCCCGCCCGCGCGGCCTGGGTGCTGCGTCAGCAGCTGTTTTCCTTACACGGGCCTGCGCATAAAAAAAGACTGGTATTTTCAAACGTATTGTGTTATACTGCTTCAATGACTGCATAGCGGGGACTCTTATCCTGAAGTCAAAATAAGGAAAGCTTTCCGGAGAACGGATACGACAATTTTAAGGAGGAATTTGGTACAATGAGTGTACAGGTAGAGAAGCTGGAAAAGAATATGGCGAAGCTTACGATTGAGGTTTCAGCAGAAGAATTTGAAAGCGGTCTTGAAAAGGCATATCAGCAGAATAAGAACAGGATCTCTCTTCCCGGGTTCAGAAAAGGAAAAGCTCCGCGCAAGATGATCGAGAGGATGTACGGAGCGGCCATTTTTTATGAGGATGCGGCGAATGCCCTGATTCCAGGAGCATATACAAAAGCGGCGGCTGAGTGCGGCGAGGAGGTCATGTCCCGCCCTGAGATCGATGTTGTTCAGATTGAGAAGGGCAAGCCGTTTATTTTCACGGCGGAAGTTGCTCTCAAGCCGGTTGTGACGCTGGGTGAATATAAAGGTCTTGAGGTAGAGAAAGCCGTAATTGAAGTATCCGAGGAAGAAGTGGACAAGGAAGTTGACAGAGAGCGCGAGAACAACTCAAGAATGATCGACGTGGATGACCGCCCGGTTGCTGACGGAGACAGAATCAAGCTTGATTTTGAGGGATTCGTCGACGGCGTTCCGTTTGACGGCGGAAAGGGCACGGACTATCCGCTTGCGATCGGTTCCAACAGCTTTATTCCGGGCTTTGAGGAACAGCTGATCGGAGCAGAGATCGGAGCGGAAGTGGAAGTGAATGTAACTTTCCCGGAGGATTACCACGCTGCGGAGCTTGCGGGCAAACCGGCTGTTTTCAAATGTAAGGTGAATGAGATCAAGGTCAAGGAGCTTCCGGATGCGGATGACGAGTTTGCAAAGGATGTCTCTGAATTTGACACGCTTGCGGAGTACAAGGATGATATCCGCGCGAAGATGCTTGAGAGAAAGACGGCTGACGCAAAGAATGCGAAGGAAGCCAAAGTGGTTGAAAAAGCAGTGGAGAACGCCACTCTTGAGGTTCCGGATGTCATGGTTACAGAGCAGGTTGAGAATATGCTGGAAGATTTCCGGAGAAGAATCGAGTCGCAGGGTATTACATTTGAACAGTACATGCAGTTTACCGGGATGACGCCGGCTCAGCTGGATGAGCAGATGAAGCCGGAAGCGCTCAAGCGTATTCAGAACAGCCTTGTTCTGGAGGCGATTGCGAAAGCGGAGCAGATTGAGATTTCCGAGGAGAAGCTGGACGCCGAGATCACGAAGATGGCTGAGTCCTACAAGATGGAGGCCGACAAGCTGAAAGAAATCCTTGGAGATGCGGAGAAAGAGCAGATGAAGAGCGACCTGGCAATTCAGGCCGCGGCAGATATGATTGTTGAGGCTGCGGTGGAGGTCTGATTGTTACAGAGTTTGCATGCCGGTATTCCGCGAAGCGGCGCTGCCGGCATGGAGTGAACAGTTAACGTCTGATCTTCCCGGCAGATGGAACAGCAGGTCGGCCGGGACAGAAGATCTGAGGCAGATCTGCTTTGGTGAAAGGGGGAGACAGCATGAGCCTGGTGCCTTATGTAATAGAGCAGACAGGACGCGGGGAGCGTTCCTATGATATTTTTTCCAGACTGTTGAAGGACAGAATCATTTTTCTTGGCGAGGAAGTGACAGACGTCAGCGCAAATCTGATTGTCGCACAGCTTCTTTTTCTTGAGTCGGAAGATCCGAACAAGGATATTCATATGTATATCAACAGCCCGGGCGGTTCTGTGTCTGCCGGTATGGCTATTTATGACACGATGCAGTATATTAAATGTGACGTATCCACCATGTGCATGGGTATGGCCGCGAGCATGGGGGCGTTTCTGCTTGCCGGCGGAACAAAAGGAAAACGGCTCGCGCTTCCCAATGCGGAGGTTATGATCCATCAGCCTTCGGGAGGCGCTCAGGGACAGGCCAGCGACATTAAGATCGTAGCTGACAAGATTCTCCAGACAAGACAGAAACTGAATGAAATACTGGCCGCAAATACCGGACAGCCGCTGGAAGTGATTGCGGCGGATACGGAACGTGACCGCTGGATGACCGCGGAGGAGGCAAAGGCATACGGCCTGATCGACGAAGTGATCACATCAAGACAGTAAGAAGAATGGGGCTGTTACAGGAATATATGTGACAGTCCCTGTGTTGCGTCTATGCGCAGGCCCAGGCAGGGAAAACAGCTGCTGACGCAGCACCTGAGCCGCGCGGCGGGCAGGAGGGAAAGCCGCCTCCTGCTCGATTGTAAGGACTGGATTTGTGATTGCCGTCTGCGTGTTTTAACGGGATTCTTAAAAAATATGAGGTGAAAAAATGCCAGGTAAAATAATGGAAAAGATCAGATGTTCTTTTTGCAATAAGACAGAAGATCAGGTCCGCAAGCTGATCGCAGGGCCGAACGGGGTATATATTTGCGATGAGTGTATAGATATCTGTTCCGAGATCATTGAGGAGGAACTGGATGAGGAGTATGCGCTTGAGGACGGGACAGAGATTAATCTGATGCGGCCCATGGAGATAAAAGCGTTTCTGGATGAGTATGTGATCGGACAGGATGCCGCGAAGAAAGCTCTTTCGGTTGCGGTGTACAATCATTACAAAAGGATCACAAGCGGCAAGTATCTGGATGTGGAGCTTCAGAAGAGCAATATCCTGATGCTCGGCCCCACCGGCTGCGGAAAGACGATGCTGGCGCAGACGCTGGCAAAGCTTATGAATGTTCCGTTTGCCATAGCTGACGCCACCGCTCTGACAGAGGCCGGTTATGTGGGAGAAGATGTGGAAAATATTCTCCTGAAGCTGATACAGGCGGCGGAGTATGATATTAAAAAAGCAGAATACGGTATTATTTATATCGATGAGATAGATAAGATTACAAGAAAATCAGAAAATGCGTCGATCACGAGGGACGTCTCGGGAGAGGGCGTACAGCAGGCGCTTCTGAAAATCCTTGAGGGGACGGTTGCTTCCGTGCCGCCGCAGGGAGGGCGCAAGCATCCGCATCAGGAACTGCTCCAGATCGACACGACGAATATCCTGTTTATCTGCGGAGGAGCTTTTGAGGGGATTGACAAGATTATCGAGACGAGGATGGACCGCAAATCGATCGGCTTTAATGCCGAGATTTCGTCGGGGATGGAGAAAAAGACAGGAGAGCTGCTGAAAAATGTGCTGCCGCAGGATTTCATTAAATTCGGAATGATCCCTGAATTTATCGGCAGGGTTCCGGTGGTGGTCTCTCTTGATGAGCTTGACCGCGAAGCGCTGATCCGGATCATGACGGAGCCGCGCAATGCGATTGTGAAGCAGTATCAGGGACTGTTTGGTCTTGACGATGTTGAGCTTACGTTTGAGCCCGGGGCGATCGAGGCGGTAGCTGACAAGACAATCGCCCGCAAGACGGGTGCAAGAGGGCTTCGTGCAATCATGGAAGATGCGATGATGGATCTGATGTTCAGGATTCCGTCGGATGACACGGTTGCTTCCTGTGTCGTGACGAGAGAGGCGATTGAGGGAACAGGAGAGCCGATCGTGACTTATCGTGAAACGCTGCCTTCCCGCAGAAAACGCAGGTTCGGCAAGATGGAGGAGAGTGCATGATTTATGGACGAGACGATAAAAGCGATGCCGGTGCTTCCGCTGAGAGGACAGACGGTACTTCCCGGTGTGGCGCTGCATTTTGATATCAGCAGGGAGAGCTCCATTCGTGCGGTGGAAGCTGCAATGAGCCGCGACCAGAAAATATTTTTGATTACTCAGAGAAACCCGGATGATGAAAATCCGGGTTTACGAGATTTATACGAGTATGGAACGGCCGCGGTGATCCGGAATGTCGCGAAAATGCCGAAAAACATCATCCGTGTGATGGTTGAGGGAGAACAGCGCGCAAAACTCGTACAGCTTGAAGAAGCGGGAGGACATCTCTGCGGAAAAATTGAACTGCAGGAGGAGCCTGAGGTTATTCTCGATGAGGTAATGGTTCATGCGATGATCCGTGCTCTCCGGGAGCTTCTGCAGCGCTATGCGCAGCTTAACCAGAAGTTCGGCAGGGAAATGCTTCGCCAGCTTCTTGGCATCCAGGATCTTGCTCAGCTTGTGGCGGAGGTTTCAAACCATCTTCCGGTGTTTTATACGCAGAGACAGAAGCTGCTGGAGGCGTCTGATCTTGAGGAACGTTACGATGTGCTGAGCACAATCATGGTCAACGAGATGGAAATCATCCAGGTCCGCAATGAGATTCAGCAGAAAGTAAAAGAGCGGATTGACAAGAATCAGCGGGAGTATATTCTGCGCGAGCAGATCCGGGTAATTCAGGAGGAACTTGGAGAAAATACGCTTCTTACGGAGGTCGAGAATTACAAAAAGTCTGCGCGGGAGCTGACGGCTTCCGATGAGGTGAAGGAAAAGATTATAAAAGAGGCGGAGAGGCTGAAGGGGATCGGAAATAATTCGGCGGAAAGTTCGGTGCTCAGAGGCTATATAGAGACGCTGCTTGAGATGCCCTGGGACAAAATGTCGAAGGACAGCAACGATCTGAAAAATGCGTGGAAAATTTTGGAGGAAGACCATTATGGTCTGGAGAAAGTCAAGGAGCGCGTGATGGAATTTCTTGCGGTCCGTACGCTGACCAGTAAGGGAGACAGCCCGATTCTCTGCCTGGTAGGCCCTCCGGGTACCGGAAAGACTTCGATTGCGCGTTCCATCGCGAGGGCGCTGGACAAAAAGTATGTCCGGATCAGTCTCGGAGGTATCCGCGATGAGGCCGAGATCAGGGGACACAGACGGACTTATGTGGGCGCCATGCCGGGACGGATCGCAAACGGCATGCGGCAGGCGGGAGTCAAGAATCCTCTGATGCTGCTTGATGAGATCGATAAAGTCAGCAGCGACTACAAGGGAGATACTTCCTCCGCACTGCTTGAGGTGCTTGATTCCGAGCAGAATATCCGGTTCCGCGACCACTATATAGAACTTCCCATTGATCTGTCGCAGGTTTTGTTCATTGCGACGGCAAATGATCTGCATACGATCCCGCGGCCGCTGCTTGACCGTATGGAAGTGATCGAGGTGACGAGCTATACCGAGAACGAGAAACTGCATATTGCGCGCGAGCATCTGATGAAAAAACAGCTGGAGCACCACGGACTCAGGGAGGATCAGCTGGTGATCACAAAGCCGGCGATGGCTGGGCTGATCAGCGGTTATACGAAAGAGGCCGGAGTGCGGCAGCTTGAGCGGAAGATTGGCGAGATCTGCCGGAAGGCAGCGCGGCAGCTGATGGAAGGAAAAGCCGAAAACATTCGCGTGACAGAGAAGAGTCTGGAGAAATATCTTGGCCGGAAGAAATATTCCGTGCAGAAAAAGAACCAGGAGAATGAGATCGGGATCGTCAGGGGACTTGCCTGGACAAGCGTGGGCGGGGATACCCTGCAGATCGAGGTAAATATTATGCCGGGCAAAGGAGAGTTTCTGCTTACCGGACAGCTTGGCGATGTGATGAAGGAATCGGCGCGGACGGCGATCAGCTTTGTGCGGTCGATCAGCTCGGATTATGGAATCGGCGACACTTTTTTCCAGAAAAATGACATTCACATCCATATTCCGGAGGGAGCCGTCCCCAAGGACGGACCTTCTGCGGGAATCACAATGGCTACCGCTATTTTGTCGGCGGCCGCCGGAATTCCGGTCCGCGCGGATGTCGCAATGACCGGGGAAATCACGCTGCGGGGGCGCGTGCTTCCGATCGGGGGACTCAAGGAAAAGCTGCTTGCGGCAAATCAGGCCGGAATGAGCCGCGTGCTGGTTCCGGAGGAGAATAAAGCGGATGTGGAGGAAATCTCGGAGGAGATCACGGATGGTCTGAAAATTGTTTATGTCAGGTCGATGCAGGAGGTGCTGCGTCAGGCGCTGGCACGCTGAAAAGGCCGGCTGCGAAGGCAGCAGCGCGCCTCAGACCGGAAGAATTTTTTTACAGGATGCAAATTCCTGTGAATCAAAACTTGTGGGAGGGACGGACGTCATGACAATGATCATAAAAAGCGCTGATCTGGAGACAGTGTGCGGAATTACGAGCAGACTGCCGGACAACCGCTTTCCGGAGGTTGCGTTTGCGGGAAAATCAAACGTCGGGAAATCTTCTTTGATCAACGGACTGCTGAACCGCAAGGCTCTTGCCAGGACGAGTTCGCAGCCGGGAAAAACGCAGACGATCAATTTTTATAATATCAACAGACAGCTGTATTTTGTCGATCTTCCGGGTTACGGTTTCGCGAAGGTATCGAAATCCGAACAGGAGAAATGGGGACCGATGATTGAGCGGTATCTGCACGGGTCGAAGCAGCTTCGCGCGGTGTTCCTTCTGGTTGATATCCGCCACGAACCCGGACAGAACGACATTACAATGTATGACTGGATCTGCCATCAGGGCTATGATCCGATTATTATAGCCACAAAGCTGGATAAGATCAAACGCAGCCAGGTGCCGAAACATCTGAAAATGCTTCGGGAGGGGCTTGGCGTAAAACCGGGAAGCCTGATTATCCCGTTCTCCGCAATGACAAAACAGGGCAGAGATGAGATATGGGATGTGATTGCTTCTCTGTGCCTTCCCGGGGAAGCAGACGGGGCGGCTTCCGGTGGAAAGATTCAGGGAGCGGAAGATGCAAAGAAGTCCGGAAAAGTCCGGACAGAAGCCCCAAGAGAGAATAAGATGTAACCATACTCCGCTGAAGAGCTGGGTGTGGATCAAACGAAAGAGGAGGTGTCGGAGAATGGAACTGGCCCGGAAACTGATTGATACACATGATTTGACAAAAGACGAGTTTGCGGCGCTTGTCCGGGCAGCAGACGAGCCCGGAACTGCAGAAATGCTGAGAGAGGAAGCTGCAAAGCTGAGAAAGCAGTACTATGGCAATAAAGTTTTTATGCGCGGCTTGATCGAGTTTACGAATTACTGCAAAAATAACTGCTATTACTGCGGAATACGCGCGGGCAATAAGAACGCGGAGCGCTATCGTCTTACAAAAGAGGAAATTCTGGAGTGCTGTGCGCAGGGGTATGCGCTGGGATTTCGCACCTTTGTCCTGCAGGGAGGGGAAGATCCCTGGTACACGGATGAAAAAATCGCGGATATCGTCCGGGCGATCAAGGACGCTTATCCGGAGTGCGCGGTAACCTTGTCGATCGGGGAGAAATCCCGGGAGAGCTACCGGCTGTTCCGGGAAGCGGGAGCGGACCGCTACCTGCTCCGCCATGAGACGGCGAATGAGGAGCATTACGGAATGCTTCATCCGGCATCGATGAGTCTGAAGGTCCGCAAACAGTGTCTGTATGATCTCCGGGAACTTGGCTACCAGGTCGGCGCCGGCTTTATGGTGGGATCCCCCTGGCAGACACCGGAGCACATTGCGGAGGATCTGGTGTTTTTGAAAGAACTGCAGCCTCAGATGGTCGGGATAGGGCCTTTTATTCCGCACCATGACACCCAGTTTGCGGACAAGCCTGCCGGCAGTGTGCCGCTGACTCTGTTTCTGCTTTCAGTTATCCGTATCCTGCTTCCGAAGGTGCTGCTCCCCGCGACGACCGCCCTGGGAACTCTGGATCCGAGAGGGCGGGAAAAAGGAATGCAGGCGGGAGCAAATGTCGTGATGCCGAACCTCTCCCCGGTCAGAAACCGGAAACAGTATGAACTGTATGACAACAAGATCTGTACCGGAGAGGAATCCGCCCAGTGCCGGGGATGTCTGGAGCGCAGGGTGGAGAGCGTCGGCTGTGTTCTGGTCGGGGAGCGCGGAGATGCCGTGAAATAACAGCATTTTTATTCCCGCGCTTTAATTATTTTCCGCGCACGGGCAGTTTCATGGAAAAGATGGCGGCCTGATTCCATCCGCTTCCTGTGATCGGGGCGGCGAGTACCTGGATCCGGGTCACATTCTTTCTGTATTTCCAGTTGGCCAGACTGACGCCGAGAAGAACCGGCTGCCCGGTATTGATGGTGCATTCGCTTTCCAGGATACTGTTTCCGCTGAAGAAGCGGATTTTTACCACTGCATAGTTTGCCTGTGCCCCGGAAATGTTTACCGTCGTATAGAAGACGGGGTTGGAAGTAAATTTAATCCCGCTGCCAAATTCCTGTGAAAATCCCCAGACGACATTGGTATTCCGGGAAGGATCGTGAATGGCGGTCAGCTGCTGTCCTGCTTTGGACAGTCTGCTGACTGCTCCGTATCCGCTCCATGCCGCGGCAAGATTTGCGCCTTTGGTGTAGCCGGAGACCCTGGTCAGATTGCCGATGGTGACGGAGGTTTTGGCGTACAGCGAGGAATTGAATCCGCTGATCAGCTCCTTCCAGTTTTTTGCGCCTATGATGGACAGAGCGGAAGAGGTTACTTTCTGGGACAGATTGGTATCCATATATTTAAATACATTCCAGGAATCTTTTTTCCGGTCCGCCGATTCCATCTCCCCTGTTTGGGTCGTCCACAGCCCGAGATTCAGCCCCTGCTCGATCTCGGCCGTGTGGTCTACATGCCGGTTCATGATGAACGAGTCGATCATGTCGTCCGCCTCTGTCAGATAGTAGCTGTAGGCAATCGCGGCGGACTGTTCTTTTTCCACATTGTATCCATTCTGAACGGAAGTATATCCCTGTTCCGAGAGGATGATCCGTGTATTTTCTCCATAATTCTGCCGTATGTAAGAGGTCAGAAGGCCAATATTGCCCATGTTGATGACCGGGGAAGTCAGTGCGCCGGTCAGCTGCTGGTTCGCGTTTTCCCAGAATTTAGGTTCGGTCAGCGGAGAGCTGTACGGATGGTAGGCCAGATTCCAGGGAATACGTCCCTGAGAACTCAGAGAACTGGCAAAAGCGTCAAGCATTTTGCGGGCCGGGAAAGTTCCGGGCACAGTTGTAGTGTTCCAGAGATGATTCAGCGAGATATAGACACGGGCGTTCGAGTAAATGCTGGAGACCGTGTTGTATGTAAGCCGGAACTGGTTTGCATAGATCATCGCGTACTGATCCAGTGTTTTTTGTCCGGCATAGTTGTAAACATTGTAATCGTTGACTTCATTTCCGACAATCCAGTTGACGATCTGTCCGTTGACGGCTGCTGCGGTCGAGTACCGGGAAGCGAGGAAGGAAATGACAGCCTGCAGCTGTTTCCGCACGGAGGCATCGGCTGTATTCCAGGCGTAGTAAGCGTGGCCGCTTTCGCGCCCTGACGGGTAGATCAGGTATGTCATGTCATCGCGCCACCGAAGCAGCAGGACTGCGCTGACAATCGTGTTCGTCTTTTTCAGGGCCGTCAGCTGCTGATCGTAACTTCTGATGAGCCCCTTTCGGAACCAGAAAGTAGTTCCCTGGTACTTATAGGGGATGGAATCCGTGGTATTCTGCTGGCTGGCCGATGCAAACAGGTCGGAAATCACAATATTCAGAACGGAATGGTGAACATTCAGTTCCTCCGCATCCTCAATCATGGCGGCATTCACCTGAAGTCCCTTTTTGGAGACGGCTGTCGGGAAGCTGTATTTGTATGTCGCGGATTTTTTTGGATTTGTGAGATAAACCGCATTGCTGATCGGGAAGTACGCCCCGTTCGGATTTTTCTGTGCCAGAACGAAACGGGAATACAGCAGGCTCGTGGCCTTGGAACTGTTCAGAGGCACCGTGAAGGTCATGCTTTTTGCCTTGGCTGCGGATCGAAGCGGTACGGCCTGCGATGTAATTCCGGAGTCGGAGAGCGTCAGCGCGAACAGATAGCATTTTTTTCCATTTACTGCTTTTAGACTGGGGACAGATGCGATGACGTTTATTTTTTTCTTGTTGATCAGACGGCAGGAAGTAATGTTTGCGGTGTTTGCCGCAAGGGATGTCATGCGCGGAACAGCAGAGAAAGTGAGAAAAAGAAGAAACAGAAGGATCAGACGTCTGATCCTTCGAAATGGTTTGCCTGAAGTAGTCATAGTCATTGCTCCTTTACAGTTTTCTGCCATTGTACCACCAGAGGGGCAGATTTGTAAAGGAGCATAGGGCTTTCACAGCAGCTGGTACATGCAGATGAAATGGCAGATGCTGCCGCCCATCACGAACAGATGGAAAATCTCGTGTGAGCCGAAATATCTGTGTCTTGAATTGAACAGCGGCAGCTTCAGAGCGTAGATGACGCCGCCGATCGTGTAGACGATGCCGCCTGCAAGCAGCCACAGAAACTGTGAAAGCGTGAGCAGATGAAAAAGCTGGCCGAACACGGAGACACAGGTCCATCCCATTGAGATGTAAATAATGGAAGAAAACCATTTCGGGCATGTAACCCAGAGCGCTTTCAGAAGGATTCCGACCGCGGCAAGTCCCCAGACAACAGCGAGGAGGATATGCCCCACAGGTGACGGGAGCACAAGCATGCAGACAGGAGTGTAGGAACCGGCGATCAGTACAAAGATCATCATGTGATCAATCTTTTTGAAGCGCTTCAGTGCATTCCCGGTCAGATTGACTGTGTGGTACAGGGTGCTTGCCGCGTACAGCAGGATCATGCTCGTCATGAAGACGGACATGGCGATCACGGCGGTGGAGCCGCCGGATGAAGCAGCCTTGACTAAAAGCGGTATAGAAGCAACTGTGGCGAGCAGCATTCCAATGAAATGGGTGATGGCGCTGCCGGGATCACGTATGGTCAGATTCATAAACTGCATAAAACAACCTCCCTTGCAAAGGAAAAAATAATATACTAAGATGTAGTTTTAAAAACTATGTTACGAATAATGGAATACTATCACACGTGAAAGAGAATGTCAACGGTTAAATTATGGTTGACAAAAAAAATACGCGCTGGTATTATGACTTATCGAAAGACAAGGGCGTTCTGGGAAAGGGAGAGAATGCCCTTTTCCTCGTTGTTTCCGGGAAATTGTCTGCTGCAGCCCGGCAGGGACGGCTCCGCGAAGCTGTACGGCGGAGGCCGGAGCAAAACCGGTGTCCTTGGCTGACACAAAGTTGGATAGTGCATCTGTGTTAAGAAGATGATGACACGAACTGAAACAAAAGTTCAGAAAGGCAGGAATGAACAGTTTATGAGCAGATATACCAGAAAAGATATTTACAGAATGATCGAGGAGGATGATGTCGAGTTTATCCGTCTGCAGTTTACGGATATGCTGGGCTGTCTCAAAAACATTGCGGTCACGACGAGTCAGCTTGACCGTGTGCTGGATAACCGCATTATGTTTGACGGGGCTTCCATCGAAGGTTTTGCGAAAATCGAGGAATCAGATATGCGGCTGTACCCCGATCTGGATACGTTTTGTATTTTTCCGTGGAGGCCGCAGCACGGGAAAGTGGCGCGGTTTATCTGCGATGTACATTATGCGGACGGCAGGCCGTTTGAGGGCGACCCGAGGTATGTTCTGAAAAATACGATCCGGGAGGCCGCGGACCTGGGCTATCAGTTTGATGTGGGAACGGAATGCGAGTTTTTCCTGTTTCACAGCGACGACGAGGGACGCCCCACCACGATCACGCATGAGAATGCGGGATATTTCGATGTGGCGCCGCAGGATCTCGGGGAAAACGCGCGCCGCGATATGATCCTGACGCTGGAGGACATGGGATATATTGTCGAGGCGTCTCATCATGAGAACGCGCCGGCGCAGCATGAGATCGATTTCCAGTATGAGGAGGCGCTGCGCGCGGCTGACGGCATTATGACATTCAAGCTGGCCGTGAAGACGATCGCGAAAAGGCACGGCCTGCATGCGAGCTTTATGCCAAAGCCGAAGCCGGAGGTCAACGGCTCAGGCATGCACATGAATCTTTCCCTCTCCAGAAACGGAAAGAATGTCTTTTATGATGCGGATAATGCGTACCATCTCAGCGAGGAGGGGCATTATTTCATCGGAGGGATTCTGAAGCATATCAATGCGGTCACGGCCATCACCAATCCGATTGTAAATTCCTACAAGCGGCTTGTGCCGGGGTTTGAGGCGCCGGTCTACATTGCGTGGTCGGTAAAGAACCGGAGTTCTCTTATCCGTATTCCGGCGGTGACAGGCGAGAATCAGAGAATTGAGCTGCGCAGCCCGGATTCGGCGGTCAACCCGTATCTTGCGATCGCAGTGTGCCTGGCAGCCGGACTTGACGGAATCAAGAACAAGATTGAGCCGCCAAAGAGCATGGATATGAATATTTTCCGGATGACGGAGCGGGAGCGCAGAGCAGCCGGAATCGAATATCTTCCGGAAAATCTTTTTGAGGCGGTTCAGGGACTTGAGCAGGATGAATTTATCAAGGGAGTGCTTGGGGAACATCTCTCCAGATACTATATCAGGGCAAAGAAGAAAGAATGGTTTGAGTACTGCTCTTATGTGACAAACTGGGAGATTGACCGCTATCTTGCGAAGATCTGATGGTTCTGCATGGCAAGACAGATTGAGACATCTATGGTGGAATGCCGCGGCATCGGCAGCGGCAAAAGGCAGAACAGGAGGACAGGATGGCAAATGTAGTAGTAGTATTTCCAAAGCCTGATGATGCCAGAAGCATCAGAAATCTCCTGGTCAGGAACGGATATCCGGTAAGTGCTGTCTGTACGAGCGGACTGCAGGCGCTGAACGCCGTAGACCGCCTGAGTTCAGGGGTGATCGTGTGCGGCTATAAATATCCTGACATGTTGTATGGGGAATTGTATGAGAATCTTCCGCCTTCGTTTGACATGCTGCTTCTCGCCTCGCAGCGTGTGATCGGGGAAGGAGTCTGCGAAGGGGTCGTCAGTGTAACCATGCCGCTGAAAGCGGCGGATCTTGTAAATACGCTTGAGATGCTGATTGAGCAGCAGGAGCGGCGCAGAAAAAGAAAGAGGATGATGCCCGCGAAGCGCAGCGATGCGGACCGGAAGCTGATTGCGGACGCCAAGGAGCTGCTGATGACGCGGAACAACATGACGGAGGAAGAGGCGCACCGTTATCTTCAGAAGACAAGTATGGACAGCGGAACAAACCTGGTGGAGACGGCGCAGATGCTGTTTGCGCTGATGAAAGAGTAGGCTGTTTGCCGGAAACAAGGCTGCGGCGTACAGGTTTTACATAAAGAATGGAAAATGAGAAAAGTTTTAATTGACCTGAAATGATGGGAATGGTATGATTTACGCGGACAAAATCCGATTTGCAGCAGGCGGGAAGCAACTGCCGCCTGCTGTAAAAGGATGCAGGCGGCCGCGCGGAAAGGTCTGCGGCCGGTGCAGAGTGGACGAAGCAGAGTTCACGACTAAATAAGAGGAGGCTGTGTGTGTGAAATTTACAAAAATGCATGGAATCGGGAATGACTATGTGTATGTGAACTGTTTTAAGGAGACAGTGGAGAATCCTGGCGCAGTGTCGGCCAGGATCAGCGACCGTCATTTTGGGATCGGTTCGGACGGGCTGATTCTGATCAAACCGTCTGAGACTGCGGATTTTCGGATGGATATGTACAATGCGGATGGATCCCTGGGAGCCATGTGCGGAAACGGAATCCGGTGTGTGGCGAAGTATGTGTATGACTATGGCCTGACGGACAAGACAGAGATCAGTGTTGAGACAAAGAGCGGGATCAAGCATCTGGAGCTGATGGTGAAGGATGGGAAAGTGGATCTTGTAAAGGTGGACATGGGAGCGCCGATTCTGGAGCCGAAAAAAATACCGGTGATATCGGACAAAGAAAGACTGGTTGATCAGGAAGTCATCGTTGACGGGACTCTTTACTGCGTCACCTGCGTGTCAATGGGCAATCCGCACTGCGTTGTCCCGGTGGAAGATGTGGCCGGACTTGAAATCGAGAAGCTCGGACCGTTGTTTGAGCATTATAAACTGTTCCCGGACCGGATAAACACGGAATTTATCCAGGTGATTGACCGGAATACGGTGAAGGTGCGCGTCTGGGAGAGAGGCGCAGGGGAGACCTGGGCCTGCGGTACAGGCGCATGCGCGACCACAGTTGCCTGCATCCTGAACGGATGGACCGAGAGAGAAGTGACGGTGCAGCTGCGGGGCGGCAATCTGCGCGTCTGCTGGGATGAGGAGAAAAATACAGTGTTTATGACGGGTCCTGCTGAGGTTGTATTCGACGGGGAGATTGAGATCTGAGCCCGGTTTTAAAGGGACATGGGCCCGCAGGGCGCCGTGATTTTGGACGTCATGGTTTGAGCGCGGGCTTTGAAACGGCGGAATTTGGCTGTCAGAATCCGTGCAAAAAAGATACCAGGGAGGATATTTCATGTTTAAAGTAAATGACAATTATTTAAAGCTGCCGGGCAGCTATCTGTTTTCAACGATCGGACGCAAGGTACGTGAGTACAAGGAGGCGAATCCGGAAAAATCCGTGATCAGTCTTGGAATCGGTGACGTGACGCAGCCGCTTGCTCCGGTGATCATCGATGCGCTCCACAGTGCGGTTGACGAGATGGCCCATGCCGAGACATTCCATGGGTATGCGCCGGATCTCGGCTATGAATTCCTGCGCAATGCGATCGCGAAAAACGATTACGCGGACAGGGGCTGTGAGATCGCAGCGGATGAGATTTTCGTCTCGGACGGCGCGAAGTGCGATTCCGGAAACATTCAGGAGATCTTCAGCGTGGACAACAAAATTGCTGTCTGCGACCCGGTCTATCCGGTTTACGTTGACACGAATGTCATGGCAGGCAGAACGGGGACATACGATCCGAAGACGGAAGTGTGGAGCGATGTGATCTACATGCCGTGTACGGCCGCGAACAATTTTGCGCCGGACCTTCCGAAGGAGACGCCGGATCTGATTTATCTGTGCTTCCCGAACAACCCGACCGGCTCCACGATTACGAAGGATCAGCTTCAGGTATGGGTGGATTATGCCAACAAGGTCGGCGCTGTGATCATCTACGACGCGGCGTACGAGGCCTATATCTCCGAGAGCAATGTGCCGCACTCCATCTATGAGTGCGAGGGTGCGAGAACCTGCGCGATCGAGCTGAAATCCTTCTCGAAGAACGCCGGCTTTACGGGAACACGTCTCGGCTATACCGTAATCCCGAAAGACTTAAAGAGCGGCGACGTGATGCTGCACTCACTCTGGGCGAGACGCCACGGCACAAAATATAACGGGGCGCCGTACATTGTACAGAAGGCAGGCGAGGCGGTTTACTCTGAGGAAGGAAAAAAACAGCTTGCAGAGCAGGTAGGCTATTACATGCGGAACGCGAAGACGATCAAGGAAGGGCTTGCCGCAATGGGCTACACGGTGTCGGGCGGTGTGAACGCGCCGTATATCTGGCTGAAAACTCCGAATGGAATGACGTCATGGCAGTTCTTTGATATGCTGCTTGAGAAGGCGAATGTGGTCGGTACGCCGGGGTCAGGCTTTGGACCGAGCGGAGAAGGATACTTCCGCCTGACGGCGTTTGGAACGTATGAGAATACGCTGGCGGCGCTGGAGAGAATCAAGGCGCTGTAAGGAAGAGAATTTTGCAAAAGTTGCAGGCGGGTTTTGAAATGATTAAGAAAAGAGCAGGAACATCCCGAAACGGATGCCCTGCTCCTTTTTACTGGGAAAGTTCAGCGCTCCAGCGCTGAACGCGCGAAAATGCGGCCGCGAAAGCGGCATCTTCCAATCGCATTTTCTGCGCATCCGCCGGAGGCTCAGAGTAAACTCCCTTTCATTCATGGTGGCGCCGGTATGCCTGGCATGGGAGTTTACTGTGAGAGTGCGTAAGCACGGAGCAATTCGTGGACTTATATTCATGGTGGCGCCGGTATGACTGGCATGGGCTTTCCTCTGTAGAGCTGCCCTGTTTGCAGTGCATGAAAGTTTGCTGTAAACGCCTCAACGTGGAAAAATTACAGCAGCTGAATCCCGTGCGCAGCTGTCTCTTCAAGCATCTCTTTCGGCCACAGGGAACACTGTACTTCTCCGATATGGGCCTTGCGGAGATAGAACATACAGATGCGGGACTGGCCGATGCCGCCGCCGATCGTGTACGGGAGCTCTTCGTCGAGAATTGCCTTCTGGAACGGGAGCTGAGCGCGCTCCTCGCAGCCCGCAAGCTTTAACTGGCGCGTGAGGGATTCGGCGTCCACGCGGATTCCCATGGAGGACAGCTCCAGAGCAATGTCGAGCACCGGATAGTAAACGAGAATATCGGCGTTCAGAGCCCAGTCGTCATAGTCCGGCGCGCGGCCGTCATGTTTCTCACCGGAGGCAAGAACATCTCCGATCTGCATGATACAGACAGCGCCTTTTTCCTTAGTGAGGATGTATTCGCGTTCACGCGGTGTTTTGTCAGGATACAGGTCTTCCAGCTCCTGAGAGGTGATAAAGAAGATCTCTCTTGGCAGGATTTCCTCGATATACTCATACTGGATGGACATGTATTTCTCAGTTTTCTTTAATGCTTTATATACGGAACGCACGACTTTCTTCAGGGTATCGAGATTGCGTTCGTTCTTGCGGATAATTTTTTCCCAGTCCCACTGGTCCACGTAGATGGAGTGGATATTGTCCGTCTCCTCGTCACGCCGGATGGCGTTCATATCGGTGTAAAGTCCTTCCCAGTGTGAGAAGCCGTACTCTTTCAGCGCGTAACGTTTCCATTTGGCGAGCGACTGCACGATCTCAGCCTCGGCCTCCCCCTGTTCCTTAATTCCAAATTTAACCGGACGCTCTACACCGTTCAGATTGTCGTTCATACCGGTCATTGGATCGACAAAGAGCGGGGATGAGACGCGCAGCAGATTCAGCTGTTCGGCCAGTGTCTTCTGAAAGAAGTCCTTGACCGTTTTGATTGCGACCTGAGTCTCATACAGAGAGAGCGTTGATGTGTAATCTTCAGGAATGATCAGTTTACTCATTGCAGTAGATTCCTCCGTCGTTTATGCTTTTGCGCGGCAGAACAGATGAATCGTCCGGCCGGGCCTGTTACTGAAACTATTATAGCAGAAGATTTTCAAGTTACAACCGTTTCAGAAAAGAAAATTTGAAAAGAAAATTAAAAATTTGGCCTTGCGCGCCGGAAGAAAGTATGTTAGGATAACTGCGTTAAGAAAAGCAATGAAGGAGACTCTGCTTTACGGAGCTTGACAGGAATTCGGCATCACCGACTGAGAGTGCCGATGGAGCGAAGGGAGCGCCAGGGAACACTCCGGAGCTGACTGTTCGATACTGCGGCTGTATGCCGGAGAGGTAGGGCAAGTACGTGGGCGCGCGTTAAGCGCATAAGAGAGGCAGACGAAGGAGTCTGCAATGCGGGTGGTACCGCGGATATAATGGTTTATCCGTCCCGGGATGTCGTAGAGATGTTCCGGGATTTTCTGTGTCCTTTTTTGGAATTTTGGAGGAAAAGAGAATTATGACGAGGTGAGTGGAGCTGTCGGCAGACGGCTCCTTTACTGTAAAGGCAGGAGGTTAATTATGGAATTTTTATCAGGTGTAAGAAAAAAAGAAACAATGGAGCTGGGAGAGCTCCTCACAGGGGAAATGACAGGGAAGGAAGTCCGTGTGAACGGTTTTATCCACAGCATACGAGACATGGGAGACGTTGCGTTTATCGTGCTCAGGAAGAGGGAAGGGCTGCTCCAGTGCGTACTCGAGGAAGGAACAGAGGGTCTTTCCGTGAAAAATCTGCGGGAAGAGCAGACGGTATGTGTGACAGGTATTCTCGAGGAAGATGAACGCGCGCCGCACGGGATCGAGGTTCGGATCCGCGGGATTCAGGTGCTCTCGACGCCGAGCGAGCCGCTGCCGCTGCCGGCGGGCAAGTGGAAGCTCTCAACCTCTCTTGAGGCGAAACTGAACTATCGCAGCGCATCCCTGCGCAACATTCGCGAGCGCGCGAAATTCAGACTCCAGGAGGGAATCACAAGAGGGTTCCGTGATTTTCTGTACAGCCAGGGATTTACGGAGATTCACACGCCGAAGATCGGGGCGAAAGGGGCGGAAGGCGGCTCCAACATGTTCCGCCTCGAATATTTCCACCATCCGGCGGTGCTTGCACAGAGCCCGCAGTTTTACAAGCAGATGATGGTCGGCGTCTTTGACCGCGTGTTTGAGACGGCTCCGGTCTTCCGTGCCGAGAAACATAACACGAAGCGTCATCTGAACGAATATACAAGTCTTGATTTTGAGATGGGATATATCGACAGCTTTGAAGATATCATGGCGATGGAGACAGGATTTCTGCAGTACACGATGAAGCTGCTTGAGGAAGAGTATGCCGAAGAGCTGCGGATTCTGGATGTGAAGCTTCCGAAGACGGATCAGATCCCCTGTGTCCGCTTTGACAAGGCAAAAGAGCTGGTCGCGGAAAAATATAACCGGAAAATCCGCAACCCGTTCGATCTCGAACCGGAAGAGGAAGTGCTGATCGGACAGTATTTTAAAGAAGAGTATGACGCGGACTTTGTCTTTGTCACGCACTATCCGTCAAAGAAGCGTCCGTTCTATGCGATGGATGATCCGGAAGATACAAGATATACGCTGAGCTTTGACCTGCTGTTCCATGGTCTTGAGATCACGACCGGCGGTCAGCGTATCCATGAATATCAGATGCTCAGTGACAAGATTGCGGCCAGAGGAATGACGGAAGAAGGAATGGAGCAGTACCTTGGCGCGTTTAAGTACGGTATGCCGCCGCATGGAGGACTGGGAATCGGTCTGGAACGTCTGACAATGAAACTGGTCGGGGAGGACAACGTGAGGGAGACGACGCTGTTCCCGCGTGATCTGTCGCGTCTGGAACCGTAAGAAAATTCCGAGACGTGAAAACTTAGAGAAAATGATCAGAGATCTGGATAACAGAGGGAAGGAGAGACTGTAATGGCAAATATCATCAGTGACGAGACGATGGAGTACGTCGGAATCCTGGCGAAACTTGAGCTTTCGGATGAGCAGAAGGAACAGGCAAAAAAGGATATGGCGCGCATGCTGGATTATATCGACATGCTGAATGAATTGGACACTTCCGGCGTGGAGCCGATGTCCCATGTGTTCCCGGTGAACAACGTGTTCCGGGAGGACGAGGTGACGAACGGCGATGAGCGTGAGACGATCCTGAAAAATGCTCCGGCAAAGAAGGATGGTTCCTTTATGGTGCCGAAGACGGTGGAATGAGAGAGGGGAAAGGAAGAATGATCATGCAGACAGCCAGTATGACTGCCCTGGAGCTGGGCAGAAAGATCAGACAGCGGGAGATATCCGCTGCCGAGGCGGTGGAAGCGTCGCTTGCGCAGATCGAGGCGGCGGAACCGTCTCTGAACTGTTTTGTGACAGTGGACGGCGAGGGCGCGCGTGCCAAAGCGGAGAAAATACAAAAGGCGATTGACGACGGCACGCTTGCGGGACCGCTTGCCGGGGTTCCGGTCGGAATCAAGGACAATATGTGTACAGAAGGACTGCTCACGACCTGCAGCTCAAAGATTTTATATAATTTCAAGCCAACCTACACAGCGGAAGCGGTTCTGAATCTTGAGAGAGCGGGGGCCATTATCGTCGGAAAGACCAATATGGATGAATTTGCGATGGGGAGCACAACGGAGACTTCCGCGTTCGGTGTTACGCGCAATCCGTGGAATACGGAGCACGTCCCGGGCGGTTCGTCAGGCGGTTCCTGCGCGGCTGTCGCGGCGGGAGAGGTGCCGTACGCGCTCGGTTCCGACACGGGCGGTTCGATCCGCCAGCCGAGCTCATTCTGCGGCGTCACAGGATTGAAACCGACCTATGGCACGGTCTCGCGGTACGGTCTGATAGCCTACGGGTCATCGCTTGACCAGATTGGGCCGATCGCGAAGGATGTCTCAGACTGCGCGGCGATTCTTGAGACGATCGCTTCCTACGACAGAAAGGACAGTACCTCTGTGAAGAGGGAAGACTGTGATTTTACTTCGGCGCTTGTCGATGACGTAAAAGGGCTGAAGATCGGGATTCCGTCCGACTATCTGGCAGCAGGACTGGACGAGGAAGTAAAGACGGCGATCCTGAAGGCCGCCGACGTGCTGAAATCAAAAGGCGCGCAGGTGGAGGAATTTGATCTCAGCCTTGTCGAGTACGCGATTCCGGCATACTATGTGATCGCTTCCGCGGAAGCCAGCTCAAATCTTTCGAGATTCGACGGCGTCAAGTACGGCTACCGCGCAGAGCAGTACGAGGGACTGCACAGCATGTACAAGAGAAGCCGCTCGGAAGGCTTTGGAGAAGAAGTAAAGCGCAGGATCATGCTTGGTTCCTTTGTCCTGAGCTCCGGCTACTATGATGCATACTATCTGAAAGCGCTCCGCACAAAGGCGCTGATCAAGCAGGCATTTGACCGCGCGTTTGAGAAATATGACGTGATTCTCGGACCGGCCGCTCCGACGACGGCTCCGAAGCTCGGAGAAAGTCTTGCGGATCCGATCAAAATGTACCTGGGCGACATCTACACGATTTCCGTAAACCTCGCGGGGCTTCCGGGAATGACAGTGCCGTGTGGCATGGACTCAAAAGGGCTGCCGGTCGGCGTTCAGCTGATCGGGGACTGCTTCCAGGAGAAGAAGATTATCCGCGCCGCGTATGCGTACGAACAGGGGCGCGGCCCGTGGGAACTTCCGGCGGCCATGCGTTTTGCCAGGGCGGCAGGCGGCGGAGAAAAGAACGGTGCGGGAAAAACAGGCGGGAATGAAACAAACTGCGCAGGAAAAGCGGATGGAGATGTTTTGGTGAGCTGTGCGGGAAAGATGGATGAACATGTTTCTGCGGCAGCAGGGAAGGGAGGAATCTGAGATGGCAAAACAGTATGAGACAGTCATCGGCCTCGAGGTCCATGTGGAGCTCGCGACAAAAACAAAGATATTCTGCGGCTGTTCCACCGCGTTCGGTGGGGCGCCGAATACCCATACGTGTCCGGTGTGCACCGGAATGCCGGGTTCTCTCCCTGTATTGAATAAGAAAGTCGTGGAACTGGCCATGGCGGTCGGCCTTGCAACGAACTGCAAGATTCATCAGTTCTGCAAATTTGACCGCAAGAATTATTTTTATCCGGACAATCCGCAGAATTACCAGATTTCTCAGCTCTATCTGCCGATCTGTTACGAAGGCGGCATTGAGATCGAGACGCCCGCCGGGAAAAAGGTGGTCGGCATCCATGAGATCCACATGGAAGAGGATGCCGGAAAGCTGATCCACGACGAGTGGGAAGACTGCTCGTTAGTTGACTATAACCGAAGCGGGGTTCCACT
>CANQUH010000030.1 GCA_947626965.1 uncultured Lachnospiraceae bacterium | reverse complement strand
GATCGGACCCGAACCGATAATCAGTACTTTGTGGATATCTTTTCTCTGAGACATCGTATCTCCTCCAGTATATGTTAAGTATAGTACAGCCCGCTGTCTGTTTCCGGCAATCCGTTTCCCCTCCTGCAAAGGCCGAGAAAGATTGCTCTGCATTTCTGCTATTATACATAAAAAGACCTTGTCTGGCAATGGGGAAGTCTATCTTTTTTGCGGCATTCCGCGCGGATCATAAAACTTTCTCTGATCATTCGCCGGACGCTGTGTTGCCCGCGCAAACGCACAGAAATCCCGGGATGCGGAACTCAGCCCGCAATGTCCAGTTTTTTTCTCAAAAATTCCGCAATCACATTATATACTTCATCACTCCAGAAATCCAGCTCATGCTCAGCTCCGTCAATCCGGTAAGCCTCAACATCCGCCTGGCAGTCGCAGAGCTTATGGTACATCCGAAGCATCTGATCATAGCTGACCATTGTGTCCGCGGTCCCGTGCAGCAGAAGAAACGGCGGATATTTCCTCCCCGGTTCCACATGGCTGACCGGACTCATCTCCTTTGCCCGTTCTTCCCAGAGAGACTTATCCGGCCCGTAAAGACAAGAAGCCACGAACTCAAATTCAGCCGTATTCCCGACCTTCTGCGCATCCTCCATCATCCCAATGAGATCGGTCGGCCCAAAGCAGCTCACGACCGCACACACGGAATCCGAATAGCCTGCATGCTCCTTTGTCTCATAGCGCGGGTCGTCACCGGTCGTTCCGACCAGCAGCGCCGTGTTGCCGCCGGAGGACGTCCCCCATATCGCAACGCGCTCCGTGTCGATCCCATACTCCCCGGCATGCTTTCTCAGATAGCGGATCGCGCATTTTACATCCTGCAGATACGCCGGAAATGGATGCCCTTTCTGCGAATCGCGATGGCCGACCGTCGTCACAATATACCCTTCCCTCGCAAACTGCGCAAGCTGCGGGATCTCAAAATCCAGATCCGGCGTCGTCCAGGCGCTTCCCTGCACAAAGACGATCAGCGGCTTCGGCTCCTTTGGAATCTGCGGATGTTCCAGATTCCACGGCAGAAACAGCGTCATCTTCAGGTCTTCGCCTGACTGCGTCGAATAGACGACGTTCTGCCTGAGGCACATCTGTCCCTTCAGCGTCGGATTTCTCTTAATCTGTTTAATTTCCGGATAACTCATAGGTTTCCCTCCTGTCCTTTTTCTGTGAAATATCATACCACAGGAGGTACGGAGAACACAACCAGTTTCCTTTCTGTGAGCTGCACATTCGCCGGAGGCTTTTATTTTTCTTACGCGAACCTGCGCAAAAAAGGACATTCCCAAAAGAATGTCCTTTCTACGTGCGTTAGAGGATTCGAACCCCCGACCTTTTGGTCCGTAGCCAAACGCTCTATCCAGCTGAGCTAAACGCACACGTTATTTTTTGTTTTTCTCTCTTCAACGTTTGCAATTATATACCCAGTCCGGATAATTGTCAATCACTTTTTTTAATTTTTTATTTTTTATTTTCCCAGATACGCCTGCCGCACTCTTTCATTAACAAGAAGCTCCTGTCCGGTGCCCGTCATCGTGATCCGGCCCGTCTCTATGACATAACCGATATCAGCGGTCCGCAACGCCATGTTCGCGTTCTGCTCGATCAGCAGGATCGTCACGCCCTGTCTGTTGATCTCCCGGATAATCTCGAAAATTCCTTTTACGATCAGGGGGGCAAGTCCCAGCGACGGCTCATCCATCATAATCAGCTTCGGACGGCTCATCAGCGCGCGGGCGACCGCGAGCATCTGCTGTTCTCCGCCGGACAGCGTGCCTCCCGGCTGCCAGTGGCGCTCTTTCAGACGCGGAAACAGGTCGTAGACCCAGTTCAGATCGTCCGTGAGATTGTCCTTTCTCATATAGGCGCCGATCTTCAGATTCTCCAGCACGGTCAGATCCGGGAAAATCTTACGGCCTTCCGGCACAAGCGTAATCCCCTGGGAAACGATATAGTCCGTGTCTTTCCCCGTAATATCCTGACCAAGAAACTCAATTTTTCCGGAAGCCGGCTTCTCAAGGGATACGATCGAGCGCAGCGTCGTGCTCTTCCCGGCGCCGTTTGCCCCGATCAGCGTGACGATGCTTTTCTCGGGCACCTCAAAGCTAATTCCCTTGACTGCCTCGATCCCCCCATAATTTACTTTCAGATCCGTTACTTTAAGCATCCTCGCTCACCCCCAGATATGCGTCGATGACACGCTGATCGTTCTGCACAGCTTCAGGCGTCCCGTGCGTGATCAGCTTTCCGAAATCAAGCACATAGATATGATCCGAAATCTGCATGACCAGATCCATGTGATGTTCGATCATAAAAATTGTCAGATGGTAGTCGTCGCGGATCTGCCGGATAAAATCGGTCAGACCCTGCGTCTCCTGCGGATTCATGCCGGCCGCCGGCTCGTCGAGCAGCAGCAGCTTCGGATCCGTGGCAAGCGCGCGGGCGATCTCAAGACGCCGCTGGATTCCGTACGGAAGCGAACCCGCAATCTCATTTTTCAGATGCGCCATGTTCTGCATCTCCAGAAGCTCCATCGCCTCCTGGCGCATCCGCTTCTCTTCCGCATAGTTCAGACGAAACGCCGCAGTAAAAAGATTCTGCTTTGCGCGCATGTGCTTTGCGATCAGCACATTCTCAAACACCGTCATCGAAGAAAACAGACGGATATTCTGGAAGGTGCGGGCAATTCCCAGCTTCGTGATCCTGTCCGGAGTCGGCGTGATCCGCTTCGTATATTTCGCCGCGTTCGACCCCTGATAAATGCGCTTCATTTTGCCGTGCGGATAGCTCTCAAGCATAAGCTCGTCACAGAAATAAACGCAGCCGTTCGTGGGCTCATAGACGCCTGTGATGCAGTTGAAGGCTGTTGTCTTTCCCGCCCCGTTCGGCCCGATCAAAGCGACAATCTCCCCTTCATTGACTTCGAGCGAGAGGTTGTCGACCGCCATAACGCCGCCGAACTGCATGGTGACATTTTCAGCGCGAAGGATGTTTCTGCTCATTTCGCCGCCTCCTTCCTGCCGAATTTCTTTTTAAAGAAGTCATAGATTCCGGATACTGAAAATTCCCGGTTTCCCATGATCCCGCGCCGCGCAAACAGCACGACCGCCATGACGATTATGGAAAAGACAACCTTTCGGAAGCCTGTGCGCAAAAGCGGCACTTTGAAGCTTCCTATGTACATTTCCGTATCGAGGAAGCGCAGCCACCACTCGGAGCTCGCAATAAACAGAAAGGCCGCGATGCAGCTTCCGGTCACGGAACCAATGCCTCCGATGACGACGATCAGCAGAATCTCATACGTCATCGAAGAGCGGAAAGTCGCCGCCTGGATCGACGTCTGGTACATCGCGAGCAGGCCGCCGCCGACCCCCGCAAAAAACGAGGAGATACAGAACGCCATCCTCTTGTGCTTCGCGAGATTGATGCCCATCGCCTCCGCCGCAATCTCATCATCCCGGATTGCCCGGAACGCGCGCCCGTATGAGGAATTGATGATCAGCACCATGATGCCAATGCAGATGACCGTCACAATAAAAGGAAACGCGATGGAATTGAACGTCGGAAATTTGCGCAGAAGATTGGAACCGTTCGTCAGCCTGCCGAGCTTGTCCCACTGAAAGAAAGCGCGGATGATTTCCGCAAAGCCCAGCGTCGCGATCGCAAGATAATCACTCTTCAGCCGCAGAACGGGAAGTCCGATCAGCCATGCGAAAACCGCCGCGGCAGCCCCCGCCGCGATCAGTCCCACAATTACCGGCACAGAGAACTGCACGATGCCGCCGTCAAAATACTGATAGACCGAGGCGCGGTCGGCCACCGGGATTGTCAGAATTCCATAGGTATATGCCCCGATCAGCATAAAACCCGCCTGTCCGAGCGAAAACAGGCCGGTAAAACCATTCAGCAGATTCATCGAGACGGCCACCAGCGCGTAGATGCATCCCTTCTTCAGCACGGTCAGCGCAATATGCGTCGGCGGAAGCATCTGCTCAAGTCCAAGAACCGCCCCGAACAGCGCCAGAAGAAGCAGCGCTGAGATTATCATATTTGTCTTTTTGCTCATAACTGCCACCTCCTTTATACCTTGTCCGATGCTCCCTCGCCGAACAGCCCTGTAGGCTTGACAATCAGAATCACGATCAGAAGCGCAAAAGTAAACGCGTCGGAAAAGGTTGTCCATCCAAGTCCCTTGATGATGTTCTCGCAGATTCCTATGATAAACGCGCCGATCACCGCGCCCGGAATCGATCCGATCCCCCCGAAAACAGCGGCAACGAACGCTTTCAGTCCGGGCATTGCGCCGGAAGTCGGAACCACCGAGGCATAGTTTGTGAAATACAGCAGGGAACCGACCGCCGCGAGAAACGATCCGATAATGAACGTCATGCTGATGACCGAGTTGATCTTAATGCCCATCAGCCTGCTCGTCTCAAAATCATTCGCGACCGCACGCATCGCCATGCCGATCTTCGTGTGATTGATCAGCCACATCAGAAGAACCACAAGCAGAACCGTGAGAACCGGCGTCACAATTGTCACCACTTTCGTCGTTGCCGGTCCGATGCTCACGGAATTGGAAATCAGAGGAATCGACGGATAAATCTGTGCAAGACCTCCTGTGATGTAAAGCGCCAGATTCTGCAGAAGGTAGGAAACACCGATTGCGGAGATCATGATCGACATCCTCGGCGCGTCACGCAGGGGCTTGTAGGCCACGCGCTCCACAAGAAATCCAATCAGAACCGTGGAGATGAGCACAAGCGGAATCGTGACATAGAGAGGAAACGAAGCCGAAGCATAGACCATCACCAGGGCCGCCACCATAAAAATATCTCCGTGTGCAAAATTAATCAGCCGAAGAATGCCGTACACCATCGTATATCCAATCGCAATCAGCGCGTACTGGCCCCCGACTGAGATACCCGCCAGCAGATATGGCAGATTCTTACTTATAAAATCCATGGGAACCTCCCTTCCATAATCGGGCAGGAAGCGGTTTTTTCCCCCTGCTCGTCCGCGCGGCCCGCATGCTGCGTCAGCAGCTGATTTCCCTGCCCGGGCCTGCGCAAAAAGAGACCCGGGGGCTGCAAGACTCCCTGCAGCCCCCGTCCTGTCTCATGGTAATGAACCGTTATTCTTTTATTTCTGCTGCTGTACTCCGACGAAGTCCCACGCGCCTGTCTCCGTGTTGGCCGTCTTTACATAAGCGGAATCACGAGCCGCGTCTCCGTCTACGGAATCAAACGCGATATCGCCTGTGACGCCTGAATAGGTCACGTCCCAGATCGCCTCGGTGACTGCGGCCGGATCTGTCGAGCCTGCCGCCTTCAGAGCCTCGAGCGCCACAAAGTATGCGTCATAGCCCATGGCCGTAACAGCCGCTACCGTATCGTCTCCGCCGTTGTTCGCCAGATTCGTGCTGTCGCCGCTGATCCACTCCTTGATATTCGTATCGAACTCCTCGTTGCCGCCTTCCTGGTAGAAAGTCGTAACGTAGATATCAAGATCCTTGCCCTTCGCCGCGTTCAGGATTACGTTGGAATCCCAGGTATCGCCTGCGAGAATCGGGATATCGATGCCCTGCGCCGCAGCCGCGTCGATGATCAGCTGGGCAGCCTCGGTGGAAGTCGGGGCAAAGATAACATCCGCGCCCTCGTTCACGGCCGTTGTCAGATAAGACGTGAAGTCCGCGTTTCCTTCCGGGAACGTCTCGGCAACCACCTCGCCGCCGAGCTCATTCTCAAAAGCATCCTGGAAGTAATAGCCAAGACCTACGGAATAGTCGTCGCCAAGCTTCGTCAGAACGTAGGCTTTTTTCGCCTCAAAGTTCTCAGCCGCGAAATTCGCGAGCACGGTGCCCTGGAACGGATCGAGGAAACAGATACGGAAATAATGGGTATTTCCTTCTGTCACCTGCGGGTTCGTACAGGTAACGCCGATCGCCGGAACGCCTGCCTGCTCAAAGATATCAGACGCCGCGATGGAAACACCGGAACCATAGGAACCAAGAACCACCGACACGCCCTCGCTCACGAGCTGGGATGCGGCGGTCGGGCCCTTTTCATTGGAAGACTCATTATCCACAATCGCGAGCTCCACATTGTATTCCGTGCCTCCGATCTCAACGGTCGGGCAGACACTGTTCGCATACTGAATACCCAGCGTCTCCTGCTTGCCGCCGGCGCCATTGTCCCCGGATGCCGGCTCATACACACCGATCTTCACGGTCTCCGCGGCAGATACCGGCATAACGCACGCGAGTGCCATGACAGCGCAGACTGCAACAGCTGCTGACTTTTTCATAATTCAATTCCTCCTTGCTGGAAATGATCGCCTCTTTGCCAGAGTGCGATAATGTATGCCGCTGTAATTATAATCAGGCGGCAGTAATGTTAACATGAAAATTAAGCAAAAACTTTTACGTTTCTAGTTTAGTACTTTTTTGTCCGTATTGCAAGAACTTTTGTAGTTCAAGCGCAAACTTTTATGCGAAATGAAACAAAGAATGTGCCTTTGGCACATTCTCGCGCCGAGCGCGGCTGCGAAAGCAGCATTTTCCATGCACGCGCTCGTGCGCTCTCCACTCCGTTCCGGTCGGTGCTAAACGCGCGTCACTGGCGCGCAGCACCCCCCGGAGGCTTTTTGTGTCACAGGACGAAATTTCCTGTGACACAAAATGCAGCTGATTTCTCAGCTGCACTTCTCGATCTCTTTCGTTATCCATTTTTTAATCTCTTCCGGTTTCATCGAAAACACAAACGCAATCTCATCGTAGAGTTTTTTCTCCGCTATCTGGAAATATTTCTCATCGCCGGAGAGCACCCTCTTGCCAAGGCGGAGCCTGTGGCGCTTGCCAAGATAGCAGGTCTTTATGACCTTGAGCAGCTTCTCTGCCTCAAAGGAGCCAAGCGCCTCCTTATACTTCACGGCGCGCAGCTTGTCATTATTCTCCCGGATACAGTCCACTTCGGGAATCATCCCGACCAGGTCCGTAATCTCTTCCTTTGTCATCACAGGCCGCATTCTTATCTTCTCGCTGTCGATTGGGGTAAACGTTCTGCCCTTCTCATCGCCATAGGGCATAAGAACATAGTATTTCTTTTCCGAGCCTTTTCCGCTTAATGCCATCTCACAGATATCCAGTACTTCACAGACACCTATGCCTTCATGAACCAAATGATCTCCAATCTGATACATGGCTTTCTCCTCCATTCCAAAACTGACTTACATGCAGCAAACCACAGCAGCAGCCACTGCTGCCTTTTTCCTTCCCTGATTAACCATTCAGGAACAGTATAAACCATTTTTTTTAAATTTGTAAGGAATTTCTGTGTTTTTTAACAAATTTCGGAGTTTTAACAACGTGAATTGCGGGAATTTTTGTGTATTTTGCACAATTATCTGAAACTCTTTGTGCGAATTTTATGTTGCATTTACTCTTTGCGTCTCAAAATATCATACTTTTCTGCAGTTCCTCCTGATAAAGAAACCAGAAGCACCTGCTTCGGATGCGGAGCGCTTTCCTGAAAAATACCGTCCGAATCCTGTATGTGCTCAACCGTCACAGCGATATTCTGCCCGTCAGGCTTCATGATCTCAATCTGCTCCCCGACGGAAAACTTATTGCGCTGTTCCAGACGATATCTGCCGTCGGGACATACTTCCCCGACGATCCCGAGGTACGTATAGTCCTTGAGGTACGTATTGCTGTCATAAATCTGGGAATCGCTGTCCGGCCGGCCATAGAAAAATCCTGTCGTAAAGCGGCGGTAGGTACAGCCTGCGATCTGTTCCCTGTACCAGTCCATATTGGATTCATACCGTGCGGGATCCGCCTGGTAATCATCGAGGGCCTTGCGGTAAGTGCGGGCGACCGTCGCCACATAGAGGGCTGTCTTCATGCGACCTTCGACTTTCAGACTGTCGATTCCTGCCCCGATCAGATCCGGAATATGCTCAATCATGCATAGATCCTTTGAATTGAACAGATAGGTTCCCCGCTCATTCTCCTCGACGGGCAGGTACTCTCCGGGTCTTGTCTCCTCCATGACCGCGTATTTCCAGCGGCACGGATGGGTGCAGGCTCCCTGATTGGCGTCCCGGCCCGTAAAATAATTGCTCAGGAGGCATCTCCCGGAATAAGAGATGCACATTGCCCCATGGACAAATGTCTCAATCTCCATGTCCTCAGGAATGTGCGCCCGGATCTCCCGGATCTCTTCCAGAGACAGTTCCCGCGCGGACACCACGCGCTTTGCGCCGAGCTCATACCAGAAACGGTACGTCTCGTAATTCGTATTGTTCGCCTGCGTGCTGATATGGCGCTCGATCTGCGGACAGATACGCTTCGCGGCCATAAACACACCGGGATCTGCTATGATCAGCGCGTCGGGACCGGGATCCATCTTTCCGAGTTCGCGAAAATACGTTTCGATATCGACCAGATCCCTGTTATGCGCAAGAATATTGGCTGTCACATACACTTTCACCCCATGTTCATGGGCAAAAGCGATTCCCTCCGCCATATCCTCCATAGAAAAATTTTTCGCTTTGGCGCGCAGGCTGAAGGCTTCCCCTCCGATGTAAACCGCGTCCGCCCCGTATATGACGGCTGTCTTTAACACTTCCAGGCTGCTTGCCGGAATCAGCAGTTCAGGATGTCTCATATTTTCCTCCAAACACTTTATCTCAAAAGATGCTGCTGTTCACTCCCCTGCAGATCGTGAACGCAGCAACGCTCCGCGATGCACAGAATGTGCGGAAATCACCTCAACCCCGGTGGAGATGTAAACTGCAGCGAACAGACGCTTCTACAGCTTCACCGTGACCGCGGCGCCGTCGCCGACCGGCAGGACTGACGTCACCAGGCCGTCCGTGTGCTTCAGCACATACAGATATTCCCGCATCCGCCGGTAGATCGTCCGGTTGCGGCGCTCCACGGCATAGTGGGATTCAATGAGATCCCCTTCCTGCAGCACATTGTCGGATATCAGCATTCCTCCTCTGCGCAGAAGCCGCAGGACCTCCGGCAGAAAATAAATATACTGCCCCTTGGCGGCATCCATGAAGATCAGGTCATAGGATGGCTCAAGGGTACGCATGATATCAAGCGCGTCCCCCTCGAGCAGTGTGATCCTGTTCCCATATCCGGACGCCTCAAAATTAAGCTTCGCCTCAGGAATCCGTTTTTCATATTTCTCGATCGTCGTGATCCTGCAGCTCTCCTTTGTGTTC
This sequence comes from uncultured Lachnospiraceae bacterium, assembly GCA_947626965.1. Taxonomy (GTDB): domain Bacteria; phylum Bacillota; class Clostridia; order Lachnospirales; family Lachnospiraceae; genus Choladousia. The sequence goes on along the minus strand of CANQUH010000030.1, from coordinate 17,706 downwards.
GCCGCCATCAGGATCGCGGAAAAGCCGACCGCGGTTCCCACCTCAAGTATTCTTTCCGGACATCCGTACGCGAGCAGCGTCTTCAGCAGACTCTGCATTCCGGGACGAATCACCGGCACTTTATTTTTTATTGCCTTTTTTTCCAGTTCATCCAGAAATTCACCGTTTCCCGCGTCCAGTGAATCCAGATAAACGGACATTCTCTCTTCAATAATCATTTTTGTTAGAACGGAATCCCTTCCGCAATCTCCTTTGTATCGAGATCGACCGCGGAGATAAGATCAATGCTCACCTGCTGAATCATTCTGCACACTCTCAGCTCGCGCTTGAGAAATTCATCGACCAGAACATTTTTCCGGAATTCCTCATATTCCTTATACATCCTGTCGATCTCGTCATACATGTCGAGCACTTCCGCCGAGTTCTGCACCTCAAAATTATGTTTGCGGAACGCGTTGATCTTCTTTCTCAGTTCAGGATCCCCGGAAACCTTCTCCTTAATTTTCAGAAAATCCTGATACTCCCTGCTCTCAAGAATCGCGTCCACCAGTTCCTTCGTACACTTTTCCACCTGATTCATGGCCGCCTACTCCACCTCCATAATGATCGGCAGGATCATCGGCCGTCTCTTCGTCCTCTTCCACAGAAAATCTCCCAGATAATCTCGGATCAGGTTCTTCATCCTGTTCCAGTCTGTCACCCTGTGAGAAATACAGCTGTTCATCGCGTCCTGCACGACATCCCGCGCTTCTTCCATCAGATCTTCCGCCTCACGCACATAGACAAATCCGCGCGAGACAATATCCGGACCGGCGAGTATCTGATTGGAATACCGTTCCAGCGTCACGACAGCGATCACAATCCCGTCCTCCGCGAGATGCTGGCGGTCGCGCAGTACAATATTTCCGACATCTCCGACGCCAAGACCATCGACCAGAATGCTTCCCGTCTGGACACTTCCTGTCACATTCGCCGTTTCTCCGTCGAGTTCAAGAACATCTCCCGTCTTTAATATATAGATGTTCTCCTTCGGGATCCCCAGATTCTGCGCAAGCGTCGCCTGCGCCTTCAGGTGGCGGTACTCTCCATGGACCGGGATTGAATATTTCGGGCGCACCAGAGAATAGATCAGCTTGATCTCCTCCTGGCAGGCATGTCCGGACACATGCGCGTCCTGGAAGATGACATCCGCACCCTTCATTGAGAGCTCATTGATAACCTTCGAGACCGCTTTCTCATTCCCGGGGATCGGATTGGAACTGAAGATAACCGTATCCCCCGGCTTGATGACAACCTTCTTGTGCATGTTCGCCGCCATGCGGGACAGGGCCGCCATCGATTCTCCCTGACTTCCCGTCGTGATCAGCACCATCTGCTCGTCCGGATAGTTCTTCATCTGCTCCAGATCGATCAGCGTATTGTCCGGGATATCAAGATATCCCAGCTCCGAGGCCGTGCTGATGACGTTCACCATGCTGCGGCCCTCCACAACGACTTTTCTTCCATACTTGTACGCCGAATTGATAATCTGCTGGACACGGTCAACGTTTGAGGCAAATGTCGCTATAATAATCCGCGTATTTTTATGTTCCGAAAAAATATTGTCAAAGGTACGTCCAACTGTCCGCTCCGAAGCCGTAAATCCCGTCCGCTCCGCGTTTGTACTGTCGCACATCAGTGCCAGCACGCCTTTCTTTCCGATCTCGGCAAACCGCTGCAGATCAATCGCGTCCCCGAATACCGGCGTGTAATCCACCTTGAAGTCGCCTGTGTGCACGACGATCCCCGCCGGAGAATAGATCGCAAGAGCGACAGCGTCCGCGATACTGTGATTCGTCTTGATAAATTCGATGCGGAACTCTCCAAGATTAATCGACTGGCCAGGACGCACGATCTTCCGTTTCGTCGTTTTCAAAAGGCCATGCTCTGTCAGCTTCCGGTCGAGAAGGCCCATCGTCAGCTTCGTCGCATACAGCGGAACCGGAAGATCCTTCAGAATATACGGCACGGCGCCGATATGGTCCTCATGCCCGTGCGTGAAGACAATTCCCTTCACTTTATCCAGATTCTCTTTCAGATAAGTCACATCCGGGATGACCAGGTCGATTCCAAGCATGTCGTCTTCCGGGAAAGCCAGCCCGCAGTCCACAACGACAATGCTGTCATTATACTCAAATGCTGTCATATTCATTCCGATCAGGCCGAGTCCGCCGATCGGTATTATTTTCAATTTCATTTCCTGAACTTTTTTCAATCTGCACCTCCACAAAAGTAATCAGGAAGTCCGTTCTGTCTGCTGTCAACAAACACATGCCCTGAACCGGTTTCGCGCCGCAGACATGTGATGCTCACTGCCCGCAGAAAAAGGAGCACAACACACTATAAGGACGAAAAATCAATCCCCCTCGAACCCGCTTTTGTTTTCCTTTTCCGCCTAGTACTTCCCTGCGCAATTAACGCAGGGCAGTACTAGTTCAAACTGTACACGCACAAAGAACGGAATACTTCCTGCATTCCGTTAAATCTCTGCTGCTGTCCCCGTCAGGATCAGCCGCCTGAAGCTTTCCTGCTTTCTCTTTGTCACGCTTTGCTGCTTCTTTTTTCAGAGCTCTATATCCACGTCCTCAAGCAGCTCCTCAAAAATCTTCGCGACAGCTTCCAGTTCTTTCTCATCTTCTACGATCACGTAATTCGCCTCTGCCTCCCCGTCGGCCGACAGATCTTTCATGATATATGCTTCCGAATCCCCATCTTCTGATTCCGTAACAAGCAGATAGGAAGCACCTCCGATACGTGTTTCTTCCAATACAAACAACCCGACCGGCTCTTTCTCCCCGAACGGGTAAAAATTAATTTTGTCCATCTTCCATCCTTCCAGTGCTGTCAAGATATCCCTGAAGAATATAGACAGCTGCGAGTTTGTCCACGTACTCTTTTCGTCTCTCTCTGCGCACGCCGCTTTCCATCAGCGTACGGTTCGCCTCCACCGTCGTGAGGCGCTCATCCCACATCACAACCGGAAGTCCCGTCCTGCGCTTCAGCATCTCCCCAAACGCAAGCGACTTCTCCGCTCTCTCTCCGATTGTATTGTTCATATTTTTGGGAAAACCAAGCACAATAAGCGTCACCTGATATTCCTCAATCAGCGCTTCGATTCTCGCCAGCGTGCGGCGCAGTTTATTTTCCGACTCGCGCCGGATAATCTCCACTCCCTGAGCCGTAATCCCCAGCGGATCACTGACTGCCACTCCTGTTGTCCTTGAACCGAAATCAAGTCCCATGATCCGGGTCATCGCGCCGTCCCCTGCCATGATTTATTCTTAATGTATTCTCTTAAAAGCTCTTCCACCAGTTCATCGCGCTCCACCTTCATGATCAGGCTGCGCGCATTTTTGTGGCTTGTAATGTACGTAGGATCCCCCGACATGATATAGCCTACGATCTGATTCACGGGATTGTAACCCTTTTCCTCCATTGCCAGATATACGTGCTCGATTACGAGCTTCACCCGCGTCTCCGGATCCGTATTGATATTATTGATATACTGTGTCTTGTTAATCTCTGCCATCTTTTCACGCCCTCATCCAATCCTATAGGGATATTCTAATATAAATCAAAAAATATTGCAATCCTTTTCAGATAAATTTAAGAGGTATATATGCGGAGCAATTTCTTCGCCCAGGCATCCTGTCAGTTTTTCATTCAGAAGATCAAAATCCGATCTCACCGCGACTCTGAGATATTCTTTTGTGTACCCTGTCCAGTACTCTTTCCCGTCAAGGACGATCTTCTCCTCCAGAAGCGCTTCCGCCTCCCTTCCTTGCCAGGACGCGGCAAAACGGCGGCGGTTTTTCTCCCCGAGCGCAATCAGGCGGTCGCTCCTTTCGGCCTTGACCCGCTCATCGATCTGTCCCGGCATCGCGGCCGCACGGGTTCCCTGTCTTCTCGAGTATTTGAAAATATGAGTCTCATACAGCTGCAGCTTCTCCAGAAAACGGACCGTCGTCTCAAACTCTTCCTCCGTCTCCTGCGGAAATCCGACAATCACATCCGTAGTCAGAGCCGGATTTGAGAAAACTTCCCGCAGAACTGCACATTTCTCTTCATATTCTCCGGACGTATATTTGCGGTTCATCCTTTTTAAGGTCTCATCGCAGCCGCTCTGCAGAGACAGATGAAAATGGGGACACAGCTTCGGGAGGGAAGCCAGAATACCGGCAGATTCCCTCGTTATGATTCCCGGTTCCAGAGATCCTAGCCTTATGCGCGAGATCCCCTCCACTTCATGGACCGCCTGGATCAGTGCGAGCAGGGAGCTTCCCACATCAGTCCCGTAAGAACTGAGATGGATTCCTGTCAGAACCACTTCCCGGCATCCATTCCCGGCCAGTGCACGCACCTCGGATACCACATCCTCCGGCGTGCGGCTGCGGACCCTTCCCCGCGCATATGGTATAATACAATAGCTGCAGAACTGATTGCAGCCGTCCTGCACTTTAATGCTGGCGCGCGTATGCTCCTGCGTCTTCGGGAGAAACATTTTCTCATATTCGCGGGAAGTTCCAAGATCAGCTACATCCGTATAGACGGCCCTTTTGCTTTCCATCTCTGTATCTTTCCCCGCCCGGACTTCCTCAAACAGGCGGATCGCCTCCAGAAGCTCATTTTTCCGGTTATTTCCCAGCACGATATCAATCGAGGGATCTTCCTGCGCCGCCTCCGCTGAAGTCTGCACGTAGCAGCCGGCCGCCACAACGATCGCGTCCGGGTTCATCTTTCTTGCCCGGTGCAGCATCTGCCTGGATTTTCTGTCAGCAATATTCGTCACCGTGCACGTATTGATCACATAGACGTCCGCGCCGGGCTCAAACGGCACGATCTCGTATCCCGCGTCGGCAAGAAGCCTGCCCATCACCTCTGTCTCATAAGCATTTACCTTGCAGCCAAGGTTATGCAGTGCTGCTTTCTTTCCCATCTTCCTCTCCCCTTTAACCGTTTTTACTTGACTTTTATCCCCTGACCCGTTAAGATGTTGTTATAAAAACAACAGCAGAGGGGGACTCCACAATGAAAACAGTAAAGATTTCTTTAAATTCGATTGATAAAGTAAAATCTTTCGTAAACGACATTACCCGGTTTGACAATGATTTTGATCTCGTCTCCGGAAGATATGTCATCGATGCGAAATCGATCATGGGAATTTTCAGCCTTGATCTTTCCAAACCGATCGAGCTGAATATCCACGCAGAAAATAATATGGATGAGATCATGAGCGTTCTTGCCGCGTATATCATCCAGTAATCATGTCCTGGATCTGCGTACCGGAAGAGTACATTCATTAACTGCGAAAAACCGGAACTTCTCCGGGAACTCTGTCTCAGAGTCCCCGGAGATATTCTGTTTCCCGCATTTTTTTTGCGCGACTTCAGCTTCACTCCACCCGGATAATCTCCGTCGTCTCAATCGCCGTTCTCACCAGCTCATCGATCTTCTCATTCAGCTTCTGCTCCGAACGTTTGATCGCGTTCAGATTCGGCTTCGTCACAGGATGCTTCGCCACAAAAATCGTACAGCAGTCCTCAAACGGAAGGATCGACGTCTCATACGTACCGATCCTCTCGGACACATCGATGATCTCCTGTTTGTCAAATCCGATCAGCGGCCGGAACACCGGCATCGTACATACCTCGTTTGTCGCCGCAAGACTCTGTATCGTCTGGCTCGCCACCTGGCCGAGGCTCTCCCCGGTAATAAGCGCCATGGATTTCGACTGCCGCGCAAAATGCTCCGCAATCTTCATCATATAGCGGCGCATGATGATCGTCAGCTCGTCATGCGGACATTTGTCGTAGATATAAAGCTGAATATCCGTGAAATTCACAACATGCAGATTGATCGGCCCGGAATATGCGGACACGATGCGCGCCAGATCGACCACCTTCTCCTTCGCCCGCTCGCTCGTGTAAGGCGGCGCGTGGAAATAGACCGCGTCAATCTCGACTCCTCTCTTGCTGATCATGTAGCCCGCGACCGGACTGTCGATCCCGCCGGAAAGCAGCAGTGTGGCCTTCCCGTTCGTCCCGACCGGCATTCCCCCCGGCCCCGGTATGATCTTTGAATAGATAAAAATCTTCTCACGAATCTCGACATGGAGCAGAATCTCCGGGTCGTGGACGTCCACCTTCATATCCGGAAACGCCTCCAGAATCCTATGTCCCAGATACGCGTTCACTTCCATGGATTCGACCGGATAGCTCTTTCTCGCGCGGCGCGTCAGAACCTTGAATGTCTGATCTTTTATGTCATACACATTCTCCAGGAAGTCAATCACTTCCGTCCCGAGCTCCTCCAGTCCCTTGTCTTCCGTCTTCATGACCGGGCAGATGCCGACAATACCAAACACCTTGGAGAGACTCTCAACTACTTCATCATAATCGTACAGAGTCTCACAGTCGATGTAAATACGCCCCTGTTCCTTATATACATGAAATTTTCCGTCCACCTTGCGCAGCGCATGGCAGATCTGCCGCACGAGAGCATCCTCAAACAAATGACGATTCTTTCCCTTGATGCCAATTTCCCCGTACTTTATCAAAAAACATTTGAACATTCCTGCAACGTTCCTTTCTCATGGACACAACCGGAACCGGAATTTCCCTCCAAGGACGCCTCTGCCAGCCCTTCACCCGGAACATCCCGTCCCGTCGTCATCCCAGCTGAATTTTCTGCTTACTATTCTGAAACACTGCTGATCCTCCTGTCAGCGTCTTATATACCTGCGCAGCACCGGAAGCAGCTCCCCGAGCGTCTCCAGACAGTAATCGATCTCCTCCTCCGTCGTAAGACAGCTGAAGCTAAAGCGCAGCGTCGACTCCTGCAGTTCCGGGCGCAGATGCAGTTCCTTCAGCACAGTGCTGACCGGCAGTTTTTTGTTTGACGAGCAGGCGCTTCCCGCCGACACGCAGATCCCTCGGTCCTCCAGCGCATGCAGCAGCACCTCGCTGCGAATCCCCGGAAACGCGGCGCTGACAATGTGCGGCGCGCTGTACTCATCCTCCCCGGAATTTATAACGACAGCCTGCATTCCCTGCTGACCGGAACGACCAGCCCTTTCTTTTGTCTGCAGTTTCCCGTCTGACAAAACTGTCTCCCCTGCTTTTTTCTCAGGCTGCCGTTCTCCGGCTCTCTCTCCTTCTTCCGCCCTGTTTTTGAGACGTACATTTCCTGCCTTTTCTTCCTGAGACTGCTGACCATCCTCCAGCTGCTCATTCAGCGCGCGAAGCCCGTCCAGCATCCGTCCGCGCAGCTTTTTCAGATATTCCACGTTCTGCTCCAGATGTTCATACGCATCTTTTGCTGCGGCGGCAAGTCCCGCGGCTCCCGGAACATTGTCAGTGCCGGAACGCATTCCTTTCTGCTGACCCCCGCCGAGGATCAGCGGATGAATCTTTACCTTCTCATTAATATAGAGGAAACCGATCCCTTTCGGACCATGTATCTTATGGCCGCTCACAGAGAGCATGTCGATCCCGGCACGTTTCGGATAAATGGCAAATTTCCCGTAAGCCTGAATCGCGTCCACATGAAACAATGTCCGCGGATTCTTCTTTTTGATCAGGCGGGCAGCCTCCTCAACGGGTTCCACCGTACCGACCTCATTGTTCACATACATCATCGACACCAGGATCGTGTCCTCGCGGATAGCCGCCTCAAGATCGGAAAGACTGATCCGGCCTCTGCCGTCGACCGGCAGATAAGTCACGGAAAAACCCTGCTCCTTCAGATACTGCATCGGCATCAGCACAGCGGCATGCTCCACTGCCGTCGTGATCAGATGCATTCCTGTGCGCCTGTTCGCCATCGCCGCTCCGATCAGCGCCCAGTTGTCTGACTCCGTCCCTCCGGAAGTAAAGAATATCTCCTTCTCATTCACCTTCATCGTCCTGGCAATCGTCTCCCTGGCATCCCGCAGATAATGCTCCGCGTCCAGCCCTTTCCGATGCTTCGACGATGGATTCCCGTAATCCTCCATCATTGTCCGCACAACCACATCGCGCACAAGTTCCGAACAGCGCGTCGTCGCGGAATTATCCAGATATGCTTCCATTTGATTTCCCTTCCTCTCCTGCAGCTCCTTTCCGACTGCCGGTGTATGAACAGTAACTGATATTGTACAGGAAAAGCAGGAAAATTTCAACAGCTGATTACAGCAAAAAACATGCAAAAGCCGAGGCTGTCGGAAAATTTTCCGACAGCCCCTTCATAAATTTTCAATTTTGGGATCAGTCCGCAAGGCATGATTTCATGACTTCGTATGTCCCTTTCTCGCGGATCTGTACCAGATAATCTGTCACAGCCTTCTCAAATCCTGAAATCTCTGTCAGGTCCTCACCCCAGAATGCCTGGTTTGTGCAAACGGCATGAACCAGATCAGCCGCCGCGTCATCCTTGTGGGCCAGATAGAACTCAAGGATATCTCTGTCATCATGGATCACATACTCGTTCGTTCCGCGTGAAGCGGTCAGCCCTTCTTCCGTAAGGTTCTGTCCATTGTAGAACGCGATGTAGAACGCAAAGGAAGCCACGATGCATTTCGGCAGTGCGTTGTATTTCGCCACATATCCCTTGAGGCTCGGCATAACACGTGCTTTCCACTTGGAAGTGGAGTTCAGCGAGATTGACAGCAGCGCGTGATCCACAAACGGGTTGTTGAAACGGCTGGTAACAGAGGAAGCGAACTCTTTCAGCTCATCTTCCGGAAGCGTCAGCGTCGGGATGATCTCATCGTAGATCGTCTTGTTCATGAATCCCTCGATGACCTTGTCATTCATGCAGTCGCGCACGATATCCTGTCCCGCCAGGTACGCGCCAAGAACCATGGAAGTATGCGCACCGTTGAGAATACGCACTTTTCTCTGCTTGTACGGCTTGTGATCGTTGCAGATGATAACCGGAAGTCCGGCTTCCTCGAACGGAAGCTCCTTCTTCAGCCATGCCGGCCCCTCGATGACCCAGAGTCCGAACACTTCTCCGACATCCAGCAGATTATCCTGATAGCCCAGCTCCTCACAGATCGCCGCGGCGTCACTTCTCGGATAACCCGGAACGATACGGTCTACCAGAGTTGAGCAGAACACGCACTCTGCCTTCAGCCACTCTGTGAAGCCCTTCTCAAGTCCCCACTGCTCTGCATACTGGTTCACGCATTTCTCGAGCTCCTTGCCGTTGTTATCGATCAGCTCACAGGAGAGAATGATGATTCCCTTCCCCTTTGTCTGGCCGAATTTCTGGTAACGGCGGTACAGCCACTGGGTCAGCTTGCCCGGATAGCTCGCGGCCGGAACATCCGTAAACTGGCAGGAAGGATCGTACTGGATCCCCGCCTCCGTCGTATTGCAGACAACAAAGCGGATATCCTCGCTCTCCGCATAGGCAAGAACCTTGTCATACTCTTTGTACGGATTCAGGCATCTGCTGACGCAGGAGATCACACGTCTGTCGTCCACTTTGGCGCCGTTTTCATTGCCGCGCAGGATCAGGGTATACAGACCTTCCTGCTCATTGATCATGTCGGCAAGACCAGGAGCGATCGGCTGGCAGAGAACCACTTTGGAATTGAACCCGGCCTTCTCGTTCATCTTGTCGATCCAGCACTCTACAAACGCGCGCAGGAAATTTCCCTCGCCAAACTGAAGGATACGCTCCGGAGCATCCTGCAGAAGATATCCGTCATACCCCATCTCTTTTAAAGTAGCATAGCTTAACTTTTTCATTTTAATTACATCCCTTTCTACAGCGTAACACCCTGTTTGAAAATCGCCATATCATGGAAGCCTTTTTCCTCTGCCTTGACCTTTTTCCCGGAAGCGACTTCCAGAACATAGTCAAACAGCTGGCTGCCCATCTCCTCCAGGCTCGTGTCCTCCACCATAATGCCGCAGTTGAAATCAATCCAGTTGTCTTTTCTCTGGAACAGGCCCGTGTTCGTGGAAATCTTGACGGTCGGTACCGGAGACGCGAACGGAGTCCCGCGTCCCGTCGTAAACAGCACAATATGCGCGCCGCTCGCGGCCAGGGCCGTGGAAGCCACCATATCGTTTCCAGGCGCAGACAGCAGGTTCAGCCCCTTCGTGCTGACCACCTCGCCATATTTCAGCACGCCGCGCACAGCAGCGCTGCCCGACTTCTGCGTGCATCCCAGTGACTTGTCCTCGAGCGTCGTGATGCCGCCCTTTTTATTTCCCGGAGAAGGATTCTCATAGATCGTCTGATTGTGCGCCGTAAAATAATTTTTAAAATCATTGATCAGAGCCACTGTCTTTTCAAACAGTTCCTCTGTCTCGCAGCGGTTCATCAGCAGCGTCTCCGCTCCAAACATTTCCGGAACCTCCGTGAGAATCGTGGTGCCGCCTTTCGAGATCAGCAGATCCGAAAAACGTCCCACAGCCGGATTCGCCGTGATGCCGGACAGGCCGTCCGAGCCGCCGCATTTCATGCCGATAATCAGCTCGCTGGCCGGAACCGGCTCCCGCTTAAAGCTTCCCGCATACTCTGCGAGCTCTCCGACAATCTTTACCGCTTCCTCAATCTCATCTTCGCACTCCTGGGCCACCAGGAATCTCACACGCTTCTCATCGTACGGGCCGATAAACTTTTTCAGCTCCTCAATGTTGCTGTTCTCGCAGCCAAGTCCCAGCACGAGCACGCCGCCCGCATTCGGATGATTGACAAGATCCGCAAGGATCTGACGTGTATTGTCCTGATCGTCCCCCATCTGGGAACATCCGTACGGATGTGTGAACGCCACGATCTCTTCCACGGAACCGCCTGCAAATTTCTGTGCTTTTTTCTCAATCGCCTGAACCACGTTGTTGACACAGCCGACTGTCGGGATAATCCACACCTCGTTGCGCACGCCGACTTTTCCGTTTGGTCTTCTGTACCCCTGAAAATATGCCTGCTCCGTCTTTTTGAGCGTTGTGTCCTGCTTCTCATAGGTATAGGTCAGCAGCTCGCCAAGTCCTGTTTTTACATTGTGGATATGTACCCAGCTCCCCGGCGCAATCTCTTCCTTCGCGACACCGATCGAGCTTCCATACTTGATCACCGGACTTCCCATGTGGATCGCGGTCAGAGCAAATTTATGCCCCTGCGGAATATCCTCCTTCAAGGCAACCGTCTGTCCGTCAACATCGAGCACCGCACCCGCCGCAAGAGGCTTCAAGGCTACGGCAACCATGTCGTCGGGATGTATTTTCATAAAATCTTTCATAGATTTCTCCTATATTTAGTAGAACAGACTTACAAGTCCGGTTGTGCAGATCGGAACATAGGTCAGCAGCAGAAGGACAATTACCAGAAGGATATAATACGGCAGAGCCTCCTTGATAAAGTCTTTCGTCTTGCAGCCCGTGATACCGCAGGTTACAAACATAAGGGTTCCCATTGGCGGAGAGAACGCTCCGATCGCGTTGTTGAAAATGTAAACCATGGCAAACTGAATCTCGTCGATCCCGTAGCTCTTCGCAATCGGTGCGAGAAGCGGAACCAGAATGATCATGGATGCATTTCCTTCGATGAACATACCTACGATGATCAGGAAGATATTTACAACGATCAGGAACACATACTTACTGTGGATTGCAGTCATCATCCACTCGGTAAGCTGCTGCGGAATACGCTCCTTCGTCAGGATCCAGGAGAATACCGCCGCTGCAGATACGATGAGCATGATGGAAGCCGTCGTCGTGACAGTCTCCTTGAACGCGACCATCATATCCTTCATTTTCAGCTCTCTGAAAATAAGGCCAAGGATCACCGCATAGATAATGGCAACGGCACCTGCCTCAGTCGCCGTAAAGATACCCAGACGGATACCACCGATAATGATAATCGGAAGACACAGCGGAAGGATCGCCGGCTTCGCCGCCTTCGCAAATTCTGAACCGGAAATTTTCTCCGTACGCATCGGGACATAGCCGCGCTTTTTGGAAATCACACTTGTGAGCACCATCTCTGCGATGCAGAGGATTGCTCCCACGCCGATACCTGAAATGAAAAGCTTGCCGATCGACACGTTCGCGATGCAGCCGTAAAGGATCATTGCGATTCCAGGCGGGATCAGCGGCGTGATCATCGAGGAAACTGCCGTGACAACGGTCGAGAATGACTTGGAAAATCCGACTCTCTCCATCTCAGGAACCATCATCTTTGCCTCCATTGCCGCGTCAGCAATGTTGGAACCGGAAAGTCCGCCCATCAAAGTGGAAAGAAGGATGTTTACCTGGGCAAGACCGCCGGTCATCCGGCCGGTCAGCACGGAGCAGAAGTCCATAATTCTCGAGGTAACGCCGGTATAGTTCATGACAATGCCTGCGCAGACGAAAAACGGGATTGCGAGCAGGGAGATGCTCTCCACACCGGTGATTGCCTGCTGGGCAAAGATGATCGGGTTGGCGTTCGGATTCAGCACAAAATACATGGCAGATCCGCCCAGTACCGCGATATAAACCGGCACTTTCATAAACAGGAGTACAAGCATTACAATCGCGGCGATTGCGATAATGGCTGAACTTGACATTACTCTTCTCCCCCTTTCTTGCTCTTGTCAAAATACTTGCTGTAGAAATAGCTGACGATCATAAGGATATAGGATACCGGAGCAATGCCGTACTGCACGGTCATGGGGATCTTCAGCATACTGGAACTTCTTCCGTTCCGCGCAAACATCTGGATAAATCCGATGCTGTTGTAAAACAGATAGGCAACGACAAGAAATACAACGATATCAATCAGATAACCGATAATCTTCTGAACACTCTTCGGAAACATCTCAACGATCATCTCAATTGCCACATGGCTTCCGGTACGGAACGCTGCTCCGCCTGCTGCAAACACAATCCAGATCATGCAGAAAAGCTGTACTTCCTCCAGCCAGGTGAACGGCTTGCCCACGATATAACGCATGATTACGCCGGCAAAGGTCAGAAAGATCAGGACCAGAAGCGCGACGCTCGCGACTATGATATCCAGATTCCCAATGAACTTTTTCAGTGTACTGTCATTTTTCATCTGAATTCTCCTTTCATCCATGATAATGCCCGCCGCCCGGGGCAGGCAATTCTGAAAAAACGGGCGCACAGCCGTCAGACCGGTTTTGTGCGGCATGGCTGTCCGCCCGCATGTTATTTACGCTTTGACACCGACAGCCGTCCGGCCTTACTCAGCGCCCATAGCTGCCCTGACTGTGTCATACAGGCCGTCTGACCATCCGAAGGTATCTCCTTTTTCGTAGAACGCCTGTGCTTTTTCCTTAAATCCTGCAAGCACTTCCTCTGACGGATCGACAACCTCTACACCTTCGTCAACCATCATCTGAAGATATTCTTCGTTGGACTCGTCAACCAGATCATTGTTGTAAAGACCTGCTTCCTCGCCGGTGGATACAAGAAGCTCCTGCTGCTCCGGTGTCAGGCTGTTGAACATATCCGCGCTCATAACCCAGGTTGTGAAGTTCAGCACATGTCCGTCAAGGATCAGATACTTCGCAACTTCGTGCAGTTTTCTGCCGTACAAAGTCGCAAGCGGATTCTCAGCGCCGTCGATCGTCTTCTGCTGAAGAGCCGTGTACACATCGCCGAGATCCATGCCTGTGGAGGTAGCGCCCAGCACGTCAAAACCGATGGACTGGATCTGATTGCCCGGCACACGGATCTTCAGTCCGGCCAGATCATCCACTGTCTCAACCTTCTTCGTGGTCAGCGTATGACGCTCGCCATATTTCCAGTTGGATGCCACAATCTTCAGCCCCTTGTCTTCCAGCTGTGAACACATGTCCGCATACCAGTCGCTCTCGATCAGAGTCCAGCACTGATCCCAGTTGTCAAACAGGAACGGTCCGAATACGATACCGAAATCCGGCACACCGTAATCCGCATAGAACGCACCGTCAGCCAGAGTGATGTACGGCTCGCCGAGCGTCATGCCGTCGATCAGTTCATTCTTGCTCCCCAGCTGGCTGTCCGGATACAACTCAAGCTTCAGACTTCCGTCGCCCTGCTCTTCCACAAGCTGCTGCCATTTCTCAAGAGCCTGTCCGATCGGTTCGGAGATCGAGTTCTCAAATCCGATCTGGAGCGTCACTTCCTCTGCTGCTGCCGGCACTGCGAACATCATAGCGCCAAGAGCAACTCCCGCTAATAACATTTTACCTTTCATTTTCTGTTCTCCTTTTCTTTTTATTTACGTCTCCGCCGCGGCGGCGGAGGAACGTTCCTTAATTTTATTCCGGATCCGCGAAATGAATCACGACTTTCAGTTTGGACGCGCCGTATTTGCTGAACTCCTCGAACGCTGCCGCCGCCTCGTCAAGAGAATACTCAGAGCGAAGCTCAGGATCCTTCGCGTCAGGATTCATAACGATCTTCTCAAGATCTGCTTTCCCATCCTTCACCAGGTCGATCAGCTCAAGGAAATCCTTCTTCAGCGCATTTCTGGAACCAAAAATATTCAGCTCCTTCTTCTGAATCAGGGTGAAATTAAAGTCAAGATTCTTCTTGCCGACTCCAATCAGAACGACGCGCGCGCCGAAAGTCGCGGCATCGATGCAGTTCTGGAAAGTGGACGGAAGTCCGACTGCCTCGATCGCCACGTCAAATCCGTGATGAGCGCCCGTGATCGCGTTCACCTTATCCATGAACGTATCGGGATTGTCATTCAGGATCATACCTGCCAGACCGAAGGTTTCATACGCATAGTGCAGCTTTTTCTCGGCAACATCCGCAATGTATACTTCGCCGCCCTTTGCCTTGGCCGCGATCGCCGCAAGAACGCCGATCGTCCCCGCGCCCACAACCAGTACCTTGTCGCCCGGCTGCACATTCGCGCGGGACACGCCGTGATAGCTGATGCAGAAAGGCTCGATCAGAGCAAGCTGCTTCGGAGAAAGCCCTTTTCCGTCATAAATACGCTCGATCGGCATTGTGATGTACTCGGAGAAAGCTCCGTCTCTCTGAGCGCCAAGCGTCTCGTTTGACTCGCAGCAGTTGACCAGGCCGCGCTCACAGGAATAACAGTGCGTGCAGTTGAAATAAGGATTGCAGGTGACGATGTCTCCTTTTTTCAGTCCTCTGTCATTTTCACCGATCTCCACAATCTGTGCCGAAAACTCATGTCCCGGAATACGCGGATAATCCGCATACGCAAAAGTTCCCCGGTAAGTGCCGAGATCACTTCCGCAGATGCCTCCGTACAGTATGCGCAGAAGCGCTTCCCCCTCCTTCGCGACAGGCATTTCCGTCTCAACGACGCTCACCTTGCCCGGTTCAGAAATAAGTACCGTTTTCATATGAAATCTCCTTTCCGAATTGTTTTCTTTTATGTTGTATACAACATAACTCTTTCTGGTTTTTTTGTCAATACCTATCAGTTTATTTTGTTGTCTCAAGTTTCATTTTCCGCTTTTTTTACAATTTTATCACGTATTTTTTGTGCATTTTGCCTTCAATTTTTGTTTTAAAATCTTCTGTTTCCAATTTTATCCGTTGGATTTTTTTGTTTTTTCTCAATTTAAATCCGCTTATGACTCCTTTTCTATCTTGTTGTGTACAACACAGTTTATTTTGGGTTGCCTCGATTTCCTGTTTCTGTTATACTTGACGTCAGGGAGTGAGTGTACATATATGAAAGAAACTTTGAAGCATCAGGCCTATCAACTGATCAAAAACAATATTCTCAACTGTGTCTATGCGCCTGACACAATTATCAACGAAGAACAGATCCGCGAAGAAATCGGCGGAAGCCGCACTCCGATCCGGGATGCGTTAAGTCGGCTTGAGCAGGAAAGACTGGTAAAAATACTTCCCAAAAAGGGAATCCTCATTACAGGAATTACAATTCAGGAGCTGAACCAGCTCTATGAGACAAGAGAACTGATCGAGACTCATGTCGTAGAGCATTACGGGGGCCGCATCCCCACAGATACATTCATCAGCTACTATCGCCGCTATAAAGAATATCTTAACGGAACGCAGACGGCCTATTCTTTCCTTACCATGGACGAAAACCTTCACCAGCTTTTCATAAACGCGTCCGAAAATGATTATTTTATCAGTCTCTACTCAACAATTCAGGATCAGATCACCCGCACCCGGATCCTCACCGGCCGCACCTCGATCGAACGCCTGCGGGAAACAACAAAAGAGCATCTGACCATCGTGGAGGCTGCCATACAGAATAACTGGAAATATGCAGCTGCCGCAATGCGGGAACATCTGCTTCAGTCGAAGCAGAGTTATATTTCCTATATGCTGCAAAAAAATATCGCCGCTGCAAACCTGACAATCGAGTAGGAGGCGGTTTTTCCCTCCTGCTCGCCCGCGCGGCCCGCATGCTGCGCCAGCAGCTGATCTCCATATGCGGGCCTGCGCATAAAACAGCTGAACGGCAGGCCGCAATGGCCTGCCGTTCGTCATCGGTCTGCTGATTCTTTTACAATCAGCATCCTCCCCCATATTTTTTATCTTTTACACCTCATCAAGCGGAAATCCAAAGTAACGCACCGCGTTGTTGTAGCAGATTCCCTTCACGATCTTCTCCAGATTCTTCATGTTCTTCGGATATTCCCCGTTCTCTACCCAGCCGCCGATCAGGTCGCACATGATCCTGCGGAAATATTCATGTCTCGGATAGGACAGGAAGCTTCTGGAATCGGTCAGCATCCCAAGGAAATTCCCGAGAAGTCCCAGATTCGCAAGGGACGTCATCTGCTTTCTCATGCCGGTCTTGTGATCGTTGAACCACCACGCGGAACCCTGCTGGATCTTGCCTACCGCGTCGCTTCCCTGGAAGCAGCCGAGGATCGTTCCGATCAGCTCGTCATCCCCCGGATTCAGACTGTAGAGCACTGTCTTCGGCAGATTCTTCGCCTCGTTGACCGCGTTGAGGAAACCCGCCAGCTGACTCGCCGGAGCATAATTGCTGATGCAGTCAAACCCTGTGTCCGGCCCCAGCAGATTGTACATCGTCGTGTTATTGTCGCGGATGCATCCGTAATGGAGCTGCATCACCCAGCCAAGCTCCTCATATTTGGAGGCGACAAACAGCATAAACGCCGTCTTGTACTTCGCCGCGTCCTCTTTCGAGATTGTCTCCCCGGCCATGCGCGCCGCAAAAATCCGCTCGATCTCCTCGTCGGAGGCCGGCTCGTACATCACGTAATCGATTCCGTGATCGGAAACCTTACAGCCCATGCTGTCAAAGAAATCCATCCGAACCGAGAGCGCTTTCTTCAGATCCGCGAAGGATTTAATCTCCACGCTGGAAGCTGCCGAGAGCTTCGCGAGATAGTCCGGATACTCCGGCTTTTCCAGGTTCATCGCCTTGTCCGGTCTCCACGCCGGAAGCACCTGAACCTCAAAGCTCTCATCTTCCTTAATCTTCTTATGCCACTTCAGGTCATCGACCGGGTCGTCCGTCGTGCACAGCAGCTTTACGTTGGATCTGCGGATCAGGTTCCGGACGCTCATGGAATCCTCCTGCAGCTTCGCGTTGCAGAGATTCCAGACCTCCTCCGCCGTGTCCCCGTCAAGCACTCCGTAATACCCGAAGAAGCGCTGCAGCTCCAGATGACTCCAGTGGAACAGAGGATTGCCGATCGCCTTCTCCAGCGTCTCGGCCCATTTCTGGAACTTCTCCCTCGCGGGCGCG
>CANQUH010000029.1 GCA_947626965.1 uncultured Lachnospiraceae bacterium | reverse complement strand
GCGAGAAAACCTTTGAAAGAAACTGTTTATCTGCAGTATGCGGGTAAGGAGATTGATAAGGATATAATCTTAAAGCGTGTCAAGGAAGTATGGACAAAACAGATGAAGCGCAAAATCGGAGAAATGCATACGCTCACACTGTACCTGAAGCCGGAGGAAAATACGGCGTACTTTGTTGTGAACGGCGATATTACCGGTTCCGTGACAATGGATCCGCCCGAGAAGGCAAACTGACACTGGCGGATGAGAGGCTGAAAACAAAAGAAAAAAGAGGCAGGGAATGATTAACTCTGCCTCTTTTTCCGATTCTGTGCGCAGGTCCGCATGTGGAAATCAGCTGCCATCGCAGCGTGCGGGCCGCGCGGCAGGCAGAATGGAAAAACGTCCTCCTGCCCGGTCACAGGAAATTGTGAACCGCGAAATTTTTTACATCTGCGTCATGTTTCCTGTTCCGACGGACTGAGAAGGTGTGCCCATACCGGTGTCTGTTCCGGTGTTTGTCCCCATTCCGCTTCCGGTCCCTGTGGACTGCATCGCGGCGCCCGTTCCGGACATCTGACGTTCCTGTGCCTCGATCATTTTCCGAACCATGTTTCCTCCCACAGAACCATTCTGCCGGGACGTCAGGTTCCCGTTGTAACCGTTTGTGAGCGGTACTCCCAGTTCATTTGCTACTTCAAATTTGAAACGGTCCATAGCACTTTTAGCCTCCGGTACAGCCGTTGTGTTAGATGAACGATTTGACATTTCAAACGCCTCCTTTGTTTTTTATTCTTCATTTTTCTGTCGTCATTTTTATTTGCAGTTTTTAGCTGCACTTCTAGTATGTGCGCCGTTTTCGATTATAAACTGGTAATTGATGGCTTTTTTGTTTTTCTTTCTTTTTGTCTTTTTTATCCTTCCGTTTTACCCTATTGACATCATCTGCATTAAAAATTATAATAAAGCAAAATGGGCAGAGAAAGGAAAAAGTATGAGAGTTATCGCAGGAAAAGCGCGCAGACTTCCATTAAAGACCGTTCAGGGACTTGATACGAGACCGACGACGGACCGGATCAAAGAGACATTGTTCAATATTCTTCAGAATGATCTTTACGACATTCGTTTCCTTGATCTGTTCAGCGGAAGCGGAGGAATCGGGATTGAGGCTTTGAGCCGCGGTGCGCGGGAGGCATGTTTTGTCGACAGCAGCAGAGCTGCCGCTGCCTGTATCAGGGATAATCTTGAATTTACGCACCTGTCTGCGCAGGCCAGGGTATTTTCGTGTGATGTTATGACCGCGCTGGCCCGTCTTGAGAAAGAGGAACCGTTTCAGATTATATTTATGGATCCTCCTTACGGGAAGGAACTTGAACGGCGCGTGCTTGAGTATCTTTCGATCCGTCCGGTATCTTTTGCGAACGAAGAGACGCTGATTATTGTGGAAGCATCGGCCGAAACCGATTTTTCCTATGCAGAGGCGCTGGGATACGCTGTATTGAGGGAAAAGAACTATAAGACGAACAAACATGTTTTTCTAAAATTACGAAGGAAGGGTTACGATTTGTAACGAACAGGACTATTTATGAAGATTGCTGTATATCCAGGCAGTTTTGATCCGGTGACAAAGGGACATCTCGATATTATTCAGCGCGCGTCGGCTCTCGCCGATGAACTGGTGGTCGGCGTATTAAATAATAACGCGAAAACTCCGCTGTTTTCAGCCGAAGAGCGTGTTGACATGATAAAAAGTGTTACGGAGGATCTGAGGAACGTACGGGTAGAAGCGTTCTCAGGACTTTCTGTTGATTTTGTACGCAAATGCAATGCAGGATTCATTGTCCGCGGACTCAGAGCGGTCACGGACTTTGAGTACGAACTTCAGATGGCACAGACAAACAGAAGCATAGACCGTGGAGTTGATACGATCTTTTTTACGACTGAGCTGAATTATGCCTATATCAGTTCCACGATCGTAAAGGAGGTTGCATGGTATGGCGGCGATATCTCCGGTTTTGTACCGTACGAGGTGGCTGAGCGGGTATACCGGAAGATTCGTGACAAAAAAGACAGGACTGAGAATTATTGAGAGTAAGGAGAGAGTATTATGAGCAGCAGAATTGAGCAGATTATTGAAGAGATCGAGGAGTTTGTGGACAGTTGCAAGTTTCAGCCCCTTTCATCGACGAAGATCGTTGTGAATAAAGAAGAACTGGAAGAACTCCTCCGGGAGCTTCGCATGAAGACTCCGGATGAAATCAAGCGCTATCAGAAGATTATCAGCAACAAGGACGCAATTCTTGCGGATGCGCAGGCCAAGGCGGAGGCGATTATTACAGACGCGCAGGCGCAGGCTCAGCGCATCGTCGGGGAGAATGAGATCGTGCAGACTGCGTATCAGCAGGCGAATGAGCTGATTGAACAGACAAACGCGCAGGCCCAGGAGATTCTCGATAAGGCTACGGAAGATGCCAATAATATTCGCGTCAGTGCAATTCAGTATACGGATGAGATGCTTGAGAACCTTGAAAAGATCATGAGCCATACGCTTGAGGCGGCTGGTGCAAAATACAGTAATTTTATCAATTCCATTCAGTCCTGCTATGATATTGTAAACAAGAACAGGATGGAACTTTCTCCGCCGGCATCTCCGGCTGTTAATTATGCGCCGCCGGAACCGTCTCCGTCAGGGGAAGAGACCAGCAGTGAGACCAAGGAATAAACTTCCGGTTGCGAGAAGTGCTGCAAGCAGGGTGATGATCACCCTGCTTTTTAAATATGCGTACGCGGTTTTTCTGTCCATGGACGCAACGCTGACAGTCTGGGCGAAAGAAGAAAAACCGCCAAAAGCGCAGACGGCGCAGAGAACCGGCATTTTCACGTTCCAGGGCAGGTTCCACGCAATGACGGAGGAGATTCCGTTTGTGACTTCAAGACTTGCTGCAAGGATCCTGCCCGGAATGCTTCCGGAGGGGAAAACGCGGCCTGCCGCGGTGGTCAGCAGAGAAAAAACGGTAATGTAGGCGCCAAGATGTACCGTGTTGGCAACAGCGTCCTGGATACATGCGTCAATGTCCCGGAAGCTGACCGGGGCTGCTGCGTGAGACCATGTTTTCCGGCCCGCGGAAAAGCTCTGATCTGGTCTGACTGCCAGTGCATACAGCAGGGAGGCGCCCAGAACGCAGAAAAGAAAAAATACTCCGTATTCCGGTTTGCCAAGCTGTCCATGTGCAAGGAAAGAGAGAAGAAAGGCAGGGCTTACATTATTGACAAAGCCATAAAGAAAAGCTGCTTCCTGTTCTGAAATCCGGTGCTGTGTCTGCAGGTCGCGGGTGACTTTTGCTCCCATCGGAAATCCGCAGAGAAATCCGGCAAGGACTGCAAAGCTGCCGCCTGCGGAACAGTGGAAAAGACGGCAGACGGGACTTAAGAGCCGCTGGGGGAGCTGTTCGATGAGACCGGATTTTACGGTCAGTCCGGACAGAATCATGAACGGAAACAGGACAGGAAGGACAGAGCGATACCAGAGCGCAAGACCTCTGCTTGCCGATTCAAGGGCTTCTTCCGGAAAAAGGAGCAGATAAAGGAAAAGCAGGAATATCAGTGTGGCCGAAATGTATTTTTTATGCATGGGAGGGCCTTTTATATGGTACTTTACAGTTATCCTATGCGGGAAATAGGGACGCTATGCGGAAAGAAAATATGGTTTTTGTACGGAACCGCATCATAAAAAGCCGGATGGGTTCATACATATAGAAGAAACGCTGCTGTTCCCATGTCAGTATCCCGCAGGATGAAAAAGGGTGCTGGCTGTGTCCATGGTGATATGAAAATCAGATCTGCTTATTTTTGCACTCTGCTTCTTATTCTGGCAGTCCTGTGCGGGAACTTTTCGGGGATTGTATACAGGAAGACGGTTTCCTCCCGCATTTCCGTGCTTGAACCGGAGGACGATGCTTTCCGGAGCATGCAGGCCGATGAGAGCTGGCTTCGTGCATTGTCTGTGCTGTGTCAGGAGAGCGGGAATCCGCCGTCCGAATTTATAACTCCGTCTATGCTGCTTGGAGAGTTTCGTGTGCCTTCCGGTATTCTGAGATTCCGCATCGAAGACTATCTGAGGCTGCGCTATCTCTTTCTGCGCGGCAGCCGGCAGAGTTATGAAAAATTTCAGAGGGCCTATCAGGCTGCCTGGGATGATGTCGTCTGCTTTCCTGTGGAGGAGGCGGGAATGGCTTATGAGAACAGCTGGATGTTTGAGCGAAACTACGGCGGGAAAAGAGGACACGAGGGAACGGACCTGATGCCTCCCAGGAATCTTTCCGGTTACTATCGTGTAGTCAGTATGACGGACGGAATCATTGAGAAGATCGGATGGCTGGAGAAGGGGGGCTACCGGATCGGGATCCGCAGCCCGTCGGGCGGTTATTATTATTATGCCCATCTTGATTCCTATGCGGAGGATTTCCATGTTGGGGAGGCGCTGGAGGCGGGACAGTTTCTTGGCTATATGGGAGATACCGGGTACGGGCCGGAAGGAACAAGAGGACAGTTTGATGTACATCTGCATGTGGGCATATACATCAGAACAGACCGGACAGAAGAATTGAGCGTGAATCCGTACTGGGTGCTCAGATATGCAGAATTATATAAATAAATGAATAAAAACACAAAAGCGGAACAATAGTAATTGCAACTTATATGGATGTGTGTTATAGTAAACGACAAATTTGCCGTTTGCCGCAACTCTTTGAAAGATGCGCATGAATTTATAAAATCAGTTTGACAGGAGAATGAAACATGGAAATACAGCTGTGGCGTGAGATTTTGATGCCATATGACCAGGCAGTCAAGGAGCTTACTTTTAAGTTTGAACATTTGATTTATGAACATCGGAGCAAGGGCCTGTATTCTCCAATTGAGCAGGTAACCGGCCGCGTCAAAACGATATCGAGTATTCTGGACAAAGCGCAGAAGAAGAAAATCACGATCGATGAAATCGAAGATCGTCTGGTGGATATTGCCGGCGTCAGGATCATCTGTCAGTTTGTTGAGGATATCCAGCGCGTTGTGGAGATTATCCGCAAGCGCAGGGATATGACGGTTATATCCGAGAGAGATTACATCAATCACATGAAAGAGAGCGGATACCGCAGCTATCATGTGATTGTCAGATACAAAGTACAGACTCTTTCCGGCGAGCGGGAAATCAAGGTGGAAATACAGATCCGGACGCTTGCGATGAATTTCTGGTCGACGATCGAGCATTCACTCCAGTATAAATACAAGAGAAATATCCCGGATCATATCCGTGAGAAGCTGACGACTGCGGCCGAGGCCATCATTGTGCTCGACAATGAGATGTCCTATGTGCGCAGCGAGATTATGGATGCGCAGAATTCATTCCAGATTCAGACGAATCTGGTTTCAGATATTCTGAATACGATCCAGAATCTGTACCGTCTGGCAAACAAACGGGAGATTATGAAGATCCAGGATGAATTTTACCGTATTTATGAACTGAATGATCTGGAACAGCTTCAGCGCTTTGGACGTGAACTTGACATTATTGCGGAAGGGTACCGCGCACAGCTTCTGTCGCAGGATATCTGAGAAATGTGCGGGGACATACGGAAAGATATAGCCCGCGGATTCTGATTTTCGCGGGCGGCAGGAGTATGTCTGTCAGCGAACGCCGTGGTCAGCCATGGGATGAACAAAGAGAATTCCATGGTCTGCGTCTCAGACCCTGAGTTCAGTGAAAGTGTGAACTGTAATGTCTGAGACGCAAAGCAGGAAATGATAAAACGGAAATAAGATGGGAGAGATGATATGGCAGTCACACTTCCGGCTTTGTTTCTGGAGCGTATGCAGGAACAGCTTGGGTCAGATTTTGAAAAATTTCTGGAGGAATATCGGAAGGACAGTTTCTGCGGGCTGCGTGTAAATACGGGCAGAATCCCGGTATCTGAATTTCTGGCCAGATCTTCTTTTGATTTAAGACCGGTTCCCTGGACAGAGAACGGATTTTATTATGATCCTGCGCGGGATGATGTAACGAGACATCCTTATTACTTTGCGGGTCTGTATTATGTGCAGGAACCGAGTGCAATGCTGCCGGCCTCGAGGCTGCCCGTTGAGCCGGGCAATCTCGTGCTTGATCTGTGCGCGGCCCCGGGAGGAAAATCGACGGAGCTTGCTTCCAGGCTGCGGGGAAAGGGAATTCTGGTGGCGAATGATGTAAGCGCGACGCGCGCGAAGGCGCTTGTGAAAAATCTTTCTTTGTGGGGAATTTCCAACTGCTGCGTGACGGCGGAGACACCGGAAAAGCTTCTTCAGTCGTTCGGCTGCTGTTTCGACCGGATTCTGGTCGACGCTCCCTGCTCCGGAGAAGGAATGTTCCGCAGGGACGCGTCACTTGCAAAGAGCTGGGAGCAGCGCGGTCCCGGGGCATATGCGCCGCTTCAGAAAAAGATCCTGGCCTGTGCGGTGCAGATGCTCCGGCCGGGAGGTTTCCTTCTTTATTCGACCTGCACATTTTCTGAGGAGGAAGATGAGCAGGTTGTCTGTTCGATTCTTGAGGAATATCCGGACCTGGAGTCTGCTGACCTGGAGCCGTACTATGAGGGATTTGCGTGCGGGGCATTCCCGGCACAGAAGAGTGTCCGCGTATGGCCGCACAGGATGGAGGGAGAAGGCCATTTCCTGGCGCTGTTTCATAAAACTTCAGACAATGCGTCCCGGTATGACGGGCTCCGGAAGGAAGCTTTTCCCGGGAAAAGACTGCAGAGCGAAAACCATGTTCTTGGGGAAGCTGACGGCCGGGAGATTGAAAAAAGCTGGCAAAACGCCCCGGCGGAGGTAAGAACATTTCTTTCTCATATTCCCGCGCAGGTCTGGAACGGAAAGCTGTTTGAGCAAAAGGGAAATCAGTGTTACCTGCTGCCGCCGTACCATCTGCCGTCAGGGCTGCGTTTTCTCTGTACCGGCCTGCTGCTTGGAACATTGAAAAAGGGGAGATTTGAACCGTCCCAGCCGCTTGCCATGGCGCTGGGTGCGTCTCTGTTTGATTTTGTGCTGGATCTGCCGTCCGATGATCTGCGGGTTGTGAAATATCTGAAGGGCGAGACGGTAGAATTTGATCCTGCGGAGCTTTGCCAGAATCAAACGCGCCGCGGAGATTTTATTCATGACCCGGAATATGTTCAGCCGCCCCGTGCGGGCATCAGAAAAGAAAAGAACAGCGAGTGGGTCCTTGTCTGTACGGACGGCTTTGCACTTGGATGGGGCAGGGCCGCGGACGGACGGATCAAGAACAAATATAATCCCGGATGGAGGATGCAGTGATGGCGGCCATGCGTATTGATCGGTTTCTCGCCGAGTGCGGAACCGGAAGCAGAAGTGAGGTAAAACAGCTCCTGAAAAAGGGGCTTGTTGCTGTGAATGGGGTTATTGCAAAAAAACCGGAGCTGAAGGTGGATCCTGTGTCTGACTGCGTGACCGTTTCAGGAAAACAGCTGTGTTTTGAACCGTACGAGTATGTGATGCTGCATAAGCCGGCGGGCTGCATCACAGCCGCGAGAGACGCACGGCAGAAAACGGTGATGGAGTATCTTGGAGCAGAAAACCGGGCGGATCCTGCCAGGGAGCCGGAGGAAGCCTGTTTTCACAAAACGGATCTTGCCCCGGTCGGACGTCTTGACCTTGATACAGAAGGTCTGCTGCTTTTTACAAATGACGGAGAACTGGCGCACCGGATGCTTGCTCCGAAAAGTCATGTAAATAAAACTTATTTTGCGAAAGTGCAGGGCTGTGTGAACGAGGAGGATGTGAAAGCATTTGCCGAGGGACTGGAGATTGGGGAAAAACAGCTGACACTTCCGGCAAAGCTTGAGCTTTTCGGTGAAGATACCTGTTCCGCGGAGGAAAGATATGCTGTGGGATCATACAATAAAACCGCCGGGGAGGGCGTGACATACTGTCCCCCGGAGGAACGACACGCCCTGGGATCGCCGAACATTCCCGCGGAGTATATATCGGAAGTTGAGCTGACGATACAGGAGGGAAAATTTCATCAGGTCAAGCGCATGTTTGAGTCCCGGGGAAAGAAAGTGCTGTATCTGAAGAGGATATCCATGGGAGGAGTGGAGCTTGACAGATCGCTTCGTCCCGGACAGTGGAGATATCTGACGGAAGAGGAAATCCGGCAGCTGTACATTTCGTGCGGTCTGCCGTGGAAAGGATGATAAGGAATACCATGCTGAGACAGAAAAAAGCAGTGATATTTGATCTCGACGGAACCCTGATGGATTCCATGTGGATGTGGAAGGCAATCGATATCGAATATCTGGGGAGATACGGATATGAACTTCCGCCGGATCTGCAGAAGGAAATTGAAGGGATGGGCTTCACGGAAACGGCCGTCTATTTCAAGGAGCGGTTTCATCTGCCGATGACGGTCGAGGAAATCAAGCAGGAGTGGCACCGGATGTCGTATGACAAATATGCGCAGGAAGTTCCGGTCAAAAAAGGTGCGGACAGGCTCTTAAAACTGCTGAAAGAACGCGGGATAAAGATCGGTATCGCGAGTAGCAACAGCCATGAGCTGATCAACGCCTGCCTCGCCGCGAACGGCGTACGGGAATATTTTGACTGCATTCGTACTTCCTGTGACGTTGCAAAGGGAAAACCGTCGCCTGATATTTATCTGAGCGTGGCCGGATCGCTCGGGGTATCTCCGGAAGACTGTCTGGTATTTGAGGATGTGCCGATGGGAATTCTTGCCGGCCGCAATGCGGGAATGACTGTCTGCGCCGTGGCGGATGAGAGCGCTGCGGATCAGATTGAAAAGATCCGGGAGCTTGCGGATTATTACATAAGGACATTTGAAGATGTTCTGAATCACACCTATGAAGTGCTGAACTGAGAGCACGGATGTCAGCCGCACAGATGCAGATGTTTCTGCTTCCGTGCGGCCGGACACAATTGGAAAAAGGGAGTTTCCAGGGGGAATTTCATGGACAGAGAATTTTTGCCGGTAAGCCGGGAGGATATGGAAAAACGGGGGATCGCGCAGCTGGATTTTGTTTATGTGATCGGGGATGCCTATGTGGATCATCCTTCTTTTGGACATGCGGTTATCAGCCGTGTGCTGGAATCCCGCGGCTACACGGTGGGAATCATCGCGCAGCCTGACTGGCGGACGACGGAGAGCGTGATGACTCTCGGCCGTCCGAGACTCGGATTTCTTGTGACTGCCGGGAACATGGATTCGATGGTCAACCATTATGCCGTCTCAAAAAAACGGCGTCAGAAGGACAGTTATACGCCGGGCGGCGTGATGGGCAGACGTCCGGATTATGCGGTCGTTGTCTACTGTAATCTGATCCGGCAGGCGTACCGCGATGTGCCGATTATCGCGGGAGGAATCGAGGCCAGCCTGCGCCGCATGGCGCACTATGACTACTGGTCGGATTCTGTAAAGCGCTCTGTTTTGATGGACTGCGGCGCGGATCTGATTTCTTACGGAATGGGAGAGCGTTCCATTACCGAGATCGCGGACGCGCTGAATGCGGGAATTCCAGTGCGCGATATTACGTTCGTTCCCGGCACCTGCTACAGGACAAAACGGCCGGAGACGCTCTTTGACTGTGAGATGCTTCCCGATTATGAAAAACTTTGTTCGGACAAAAAGACTTACGCGGAAAGCTTTTACAGACAGTACTGCAATACGGATCCTTTTAACGGAAAACGCCTTGCGGAGCCGTACGGCACAGTGTATGTGGTGCAGAATCCTCCGTCAAAACCGCTCACACAGCAGGAGATGGATGATATCTATGCGCTGCCGTACTGCAGAACCTGGCACCCCTCATACGATGAAGCCGGCGGGATTCCCGCATTTGCGGAGGTCCGGTTCAGTCTCATCAGCAGCAGAGGCTGCTTTGGAGGCTGCAGTTTCTGTGCCCTGACGTTTCATCAGGGACGGATCATCCAGACGCGCAGTCATGAATCTCTGCTCGCGGAAGCGCAGGAGATGACAAAAGATCCGGATTTCAAGGGTTATATTCACGATGTCGGCGGACCAACCGCGAATTTCCGCCAGCCGTCCTGCAAAAAACAGCTGGAACACGGCGTCTGCCGCGACAGGCAGTGTTTGTTTCCCCGCCCCTGTAAGAACCTGACTGCAGACCACAGCGATTATGTGGCGCTGCTCCGGAAACTGCGGAAAATTCCCGGCGTCAAAAAGGTATTTATCCGTTCCGGAATCCGGTTCGATTATCTGCTGCAGGATCCGTCGGATGAGTTTTTCCGGGATCTTGTGCGGTATCATATCAGCGGGCAGCTGAAAGTAGCCCCGGAACACGTCTCCGATCCGGTGCTTGCAATGATGGGCAAACCGGCGCACAGTGTCTATCAGAAGTTTACCGAAAAATATCATCAGCTGAATCAGGAATACGGGATGAATCAGTTCCTTGTGCCGTATCTGATGTCCTCACATCCCGGCTGTTCGATGAAGGAAGCGGTGGAGCTCGCCTGTTATCTGCGGGATCTTGGCTGTATGCCGGAACAGGTGCAGGATTTCTATCCGACGCCGTCGACTCTCTCAACCTGCATGTACTATACAGAGCTTGATCCGAGAACGATGAAACCGGTCTATGTGCCGAAGAATCCCCACCTCAAAGCACTGCAGAGGGCGCTGATTCAGTACCGCAGGCCGGAGAATTATGAGCTGGTGCGCGAGGCGCTGCAGAGGGCTGGCCGGGAAGATCTGATCGGGTTTGGACCAAAGTGTCTGATACGGCCTGCGCAGGGCCGCGGCGCTGCCGGGAAGGGCGGTCAGAAGGCCGTACCGGATAAAAAAAGCAGAAAGAGCGGACAGAAAAATGGAGAAAAGCGGAAAAAGACGATCCGCAATGTACATAAAAAGAAAGGGTAAGCAGATGAAGAGAGTGAAAAAGGGTACGGCAGGTTACATCCGATATGAGAAAAAACGCAGATTTCTGATCACGGCAGCCATGTTTGCACTGCCGCTGGGCCTTTATGTCATCGGATTTACCGTGACAAAGAGCAGGCTGAACTGGCTGACATTTGTCGCGATTCTCGGCTGTCTTCCGGCCTGCAAATCGCTGGTCGGACTGATCATGATCCTGATGCAGAAATCAGTGCCGGAAGAACTGCTTTCGCAGACAAAACAGGCCGCGGGCAGTCTCGTTTCGGCAAACGAACTTGTGTTTACTGCCTATGAGCACAATACGCCGGTCGACGCTCTGGTTGTCTGCGGGAACCAGGTGGTCTGCTACACACCGGATCAGAAGACAGATATCGCTTATATTGAAAAACATATTTCCAGGATTCTGACAGTGAACGGATTCTCCGCCGCACAGGTCAAGGTATTCAAGGAGTTAAAGCCGTATCTCCAGAGAGTCGTCCATATCCGCGAGAATCAGGAAAAATACCGGGAGGGGATTGAATTTCTGCCGGATGAGCGTTATCCGGAGCTGTCGCGGGAGGAACTGATCCTGCATACCCTGTTTGCGATTTCACTGTGAAAGCCCGGTCTCCATGCAGGCACGAAGCGATCCGTGGCTTTCACTCATGGGGAGTTTGCTGGAAAGCCCCGGACGGCGGCTGCGGCATCACCGGCGTGACAGAAGCCGGAGAACAGGAGCAGAATAGATATGATTACACTGGCAGTTACCGCAAATGAGGCCGGGCAGCGTTTTGACAAGCTGCTTGCGAAATATCTGAACAAGGCCCCGAAAAGTTTTATCTACAAAATGCTCCGCAAAAAGAATATCACTTTGAACGGGAAAAAGGCATCCGGGAGTGAAATGCTTGCGGCGGGGGATGAAGTCCGTCTTTTTTTCTCTGACGAGACTGCCGCAAAGTTTCATTCTGCGGATTTTGACAAGGTCAGAACAGCGCTTGACATTATTTATGAGGATGAGCATATCGTACTGATCAATAAACCGGCCGGAATGCTTTCGCAGAAAGCGGACGGCGGGGAACCTTCCCTGGTGGAGTATCTGATTACGTATCTGCTGGATTCCGGATCCCTGACAGAGGCGCAGCTTGCCACGTTCCGCCCTTCCGTCTGCAACCGTCTCGACCGCAACACGAGCGGAATCGTAGTCTGCGGAAAGAGTCTCGCGGGACTGCAGGAAATGAGCCGGCTTTTAAAAGAGCGGTCCGTACATAAATATTACCGCTGCATTGTAAAAGGAGAGATGCAAGGAGAGCGTCATCTGAAAGGGTATCTGAGCAAAGACCACAGGACGAACAAGGTGACGGTCTCTGACCGGCCTTCCAAAGACGCGCAGCCAATTGAGACCAGATACAGAGCGATTGCCTGCGCAGGCGGGTTCACGATGCTGGAGGTGCTGCTGATCACGGGACGCAGTCATCAGATTCGCGCGCATTTATCATCGGTCGGACATCCGATACTCGGGGATCCCAAATATGGGGATCCGGATCTGAATGACCGCTGCCGCCGTCTGTGCGGAGTGAAGCATCAGATGCTGCATGCGTACCGGGTGGAATTTCCCAGGCTGGAAGGGACGTTCGGCTATCTGTCGGGCAGATACTTTACGGCTCCGCTTCCGGAGCTTTACCACAGGGTTATGGCATCCGCAAATGTATAGTAAACGACAAAAATATCTGCCGTTCCCTGTAAATTAAGAGATGCACAAGAGCAGCAAAAGGAGGAAATAAAAATGAATAAAAAAGCACTTTACAATCTTTCATACGGCGTATTCATGCTGGCTTCCAAAGCGGATGGAAAAGAGAACGGCTGCATTACAAATACCTGTATGCAGGTCGCGAATAATCCGACAAGAGTCGCAATATCCGTGCTCAACACAAATTATACGTGTGATCTGATTAAGAAGAGTGGTCTGTTCACTCTGTCACTGCTGGACGAGGCCTGTACTTTTGAGACGATCCGGCATTTTGGATTCCAGTCAGGACGTGATGTCATGAAATTCGGATGTACGGAACTGAAGGATAAAAACGGGATTCCATATCTTGGGTGGCAGGCGTGCGCGATGCTCAGCTGTCATGTCGTGAGTTCCCAGGATCTGGGCAGCCACACAATGTTTATCGCGGAAGTGGACGACGCAAAGGTGCTCAGCACGAACGCGCCTCTCACCTATGCGGATTACCAGAACCGCTTGAAACCGAAGCGTGAGGAAAAGAAAGAGGAACCAGAGCGCAAAATTGTAGGATGGCGCTGCAAGATCTGCAGGTATTATTATGAAGGAAGCGAGCTTCCGGAGGACTATTCCTGTCCGCTGTGCGGGCACGGTCCGGAGGATTTCGAGCCGGTTTACGAATCATGAAAAGGGAGAGATTCAGGAATGGCTACATGGAATTCCAGAGGACTGCGCGGTTCCACGCTTGAAGATCTGATCAACCGCACAAATGAATTTTATCGTGAAAAGGGACTGGCCCTGATCCAGAAGGTGCCGACGCCGATTACTCCGGTCAAGCTCGACAGCGACCATCGGCATATCACACTTGCCTATTTTGAACAGAAGAGCACCGTGGACTATATTGGCGCCGTACAGGGGGTTCCTGTCTGTTTTGACGCGAAGGAGTGTACGTTTGACACGTACGCGCTGCAGCATGTGCATTCGCACCAGATCGAATTTATGACGGAATTTGAAAAGCAGGGAGGAATTTCCTTTCTGATCCTGTTTTATACGGCGAGAAACGAGCTGTTTTATCTCCCGCTGAAAGACCTTCTCGTCTTCTGGGAACGGGCGCAGAACGGGGGAAGGAAAAGCTTTGTTTATAAAGAACTGGATCAGGATTATTACCTGCATCCCCACGGAGGCTGTCTTGTTCCGTATCTTGACGGCCTGGCAATTGATCTGGCCTCAAGGGATTGACAAGCAGAGAGGAATCCTGTATAATGCGATATGCTGTTTTACGTGATAACATGGTAGCACGTTAAAATGCAAAAGTATCTGGAAGGAAGATCGATCATGCAGAAAATTCTCCATACACCGGAAGGGGTGCGGGATATTTACAGCAGGGAATGTGAACAGAAGCTGCTCTTGCAGGAACGGCTGCATTCCGGGATCAAATCGTTCGGCTATCGTGACATCGAGACGCCGACGTTTGAATTTTTTGATGTTTTTGGCAAGGAAGTCGGGACGA
The DNA here is from genome assembly GCA_947626965.1 of uncultured Lachnospiraceae bacterium. Classification (GTDB taxonomy): domain Bacteria; phylum Bacillota; class Clostridia; order Lachnospirales; family Lachnospiraceae; genus Choladousia. Next base: position 14,371 of record CANQUH010000029.1, on the reverse strand, counting down.
TCCCGTCAAAGGAGCTCTATAAATTTTTTGACCGCGAGGGAAATACGCTGGTATTGAGGCCGGATTTTACTCCCTCGATCGCGCGGGCTGCGTCCCGCTACCTTCTTGGCGGTAAAATGGCGGTCCGGCTGACTTATCTTGGAAATACGTACATTAACAATTCCAGTTATCAGGGTCGTCTGAAGGAGACGACGAATATCGGAGCCGAGCTGATCGGGGACGACAGCCCGGATGCCGACGCGGAGATTGTCGCGCTTGTGATCCGGACGCTGCTGCAGTCAGGACTGAAGGAATTTCAGGTGAGTCTCGGGCACGCGGGATTTTTCCGGTCGCTCGCGGAAGATGCCGGTCTGGATGCCGGTCTGGTTGCGGAACTGAAGCAGCTGATTTCAAATAAAAATACATTTGGAGTGGGAAAACTTCTTGCTTCCTCTTCAATCGGAGAAAAACAGAAGCTGGCGTTTGAGGCAATCCCCCGGCTGTTCGGCGGGGAGGAGGCTCTTGCACGCGCGGAAGGGCTGACAGACTGTGCCGAGGCGCACGCGGCGCTTGCCCGTCTCCGGGAGATCTATCGGATTCTGAAACTTTATGAAGTTGAGCAGTATGTTTCCTTCGACCTTGGAAACCTGAGCAGATATACGTATTATACCGGAATTTTCTTCCGGGCCTATACGTTCGGTACAGGGGACGCGATCGTCAAAGGCGGACGCTATGATCATTTGCTCGGACATTTTGGAAAGGAAGCGCCGGCAGTCGGTTTTGTTGCGGTGATTGATCAGCTGATGAGCGCTCTTTCCCGTCAGAAAATCAGTCAGCCGGTTCCGACAAGAAGATGTCTGATCATTTACAGCCCGGCAAGGCTGGAGGAAGCGATCAGGAAGGCGGCGGATCTGAGACGTGACGGGATCGATGTGGAGATGGTGCGCGCAGCAGACGGGCGCACCCGGGAAGACTGCATGGCATACGCCAGGGAATGTTCCTGTATGTTGTATGAAATTTGCGATTAACGGATCGGAGGCCGGAAATATGGACGCGAGGAAGGAAACGCGTTATCTGACATTCGCCCTCACCAAGGGGAGGCTGGCGAAGAAGACACTTGAATTATTTGAACAGATCGGGATTACCTGCGAGGAGATGAAAGATCCCGATTCCAGAAAACTGATCTTTGTCAACGAAGATCTGAAACTTCGTTTTTTCCTTGCAAAGGGACCGGATGTGCCGACTTATGTGGAGTATGGGGCCGCGGATATCGGCGTCGTCGGCCGCGATACGATTCTTGAAGAACAGCGGGATCTGCACGAGGTGCTTGATCTCGGTTTCGGCGCGTGCCGGATGTGTGTCTGCGGACCGGAATCCGCGCGTGACTGCCTGCGCGGACCGGAATTGATCCGTGTGGCGACAAAATACCCGAATATTGCGAAGGATTATTTTTATAATCAGAAAAATCAGACAGTAGAGATCATCAAGCTGAACGGTTCGATTGAGCTGGCCCCGATTGTGGGACTTTCGGAGGTCATTGTTGACATTGTAGAGACAGGTTCCACTCTGCGGGAGAACGGCCTGTCTGTTCTCGAGGAGGTCTGTCCGATTTCCGCGCGTGTCGTTGTAAATCAGGTCAGTATGCGGATGGAGAACGAGCGGATCATGAAGCTGCTTGCGGATCTGAACCGGGCAGTGGAAGCGAAGGAAGCGTAATTGGGAGGAAACTTAAAAATGAAAACAGTCAGACTGACAGGCGGAACAAAAAAGGATCTTCTGGAAAAGCTGCTGAAGCGCAGCCCGAACAGTTATCCGGAATTTGAAGAGCGCGTGGCTGAAATCATAGAACAGGTGCGGAAAAGGGGAGACGAAGCTCTCTTTTCATTCACGGAGAAATTTGACGGCGTGTCTCTGACGGCCGGGACGGTTAAAGTTACGCAGGAGGAAATTGATGAGGCATATGCGGCGGTTGATGAGAAGTTTCTCGGCGTACTCCGCCGGGCAATCGCCAATATCCGCAGTTATCATGAAAAGCAGAAGAAGTACAGCTGGTTTGACAGTACGGAAAACGGAACAATCCTCGGACAGAAGGTGACGCCGCTCGCGACGGCCGGCGTCTATATACCGGGTGGCAAGGCAGCGTACCCTTCTTCCGTGCTGATGAATATCATTCCGGCAAAAGTGGCCGGCGTCTCCAGGATTATCATGACGACGCCCCCCGGCCGCGACGGTAAGGTTTATCCGACGACTCTGGTCGCCGCAAAAGAAGCCGGTGTCGATGAGGTGTACAAGGCGGGCGGCGCGCAGGCGATTGCGGCCATGGCCTTCGGTACGGAGAGTATTCCGAAAGTGGACAAGATCACCGGCCCCGGCAATATTTATGTCGCGCTCGCAAAGAAGGCTGTTTACGGACATGTAAGTATTGATTCGATTGCGGGACCGAGCGAGATTATGGTTCTTGCGGATGAGACGGCAAATCCCCGCTATGTCGCGGCGGATCTCCTGTCTCAGGCGGAGCACGATGAGATGGCATCCGCGATTCTTGTCACGACGAGCGAAAAGCTGGCAGAGGATGTAAAGCAGGAGATTGAAGGATTTCTGAAAGAGCTTTCCCGCAGGGAGATTATCAGCAGATCGCTGGAACAGTATGGTTTTATTCTGATTGCCGATACGATGGAGGAAGCAGTCGATGCAGTGAATGAAATTGCCTCAGAACATCTGGAAATTGTGACGAAGGACGCGTTCCAGGTTATGACAAAGATCAGAAACGCGGGTGCGATTTTTATCGGGGAGTACAGCAGTGAACCGCTCGGAGATTATTTTGCGGGTCCGAACCATGTGCTTCCGACGAACGGAACGGCCAAGTTTTTCTCACCGCTTTCGGTCGATGATTTTGTGAAGAAGTCGAGTATCATTTATTACTCGCGGGAAGCGCTCGCTCCGCTGCACGAGGATATCATATCATTTGCGGAAGCGGAAGGATTTACGGCGCACGCAAATTCGATACGGGTGAGATTTGAAGAGGATACAGAAAATGAGTGAAAGAACAGCCGAAATCCGGCGCAATACGAAAGAAACAAAAATTTATATTAATCTGAATCTGGACGGAAGCGGAATCTCAGATGTCCGCACGGGCATTGGATTTTTCGATCATATGCTGGAGGGCTTTGCGCGCCATGGCCTGTTTGACCTGACAGTCAGCGTGGAGGGAGATCTGCATGTCGACTGCCATCACACGATCGAGGACACGGGGATCGTGCTCGGACAGGCAATCAGTCAGGCCGTGGGGGACAAGCAGGGGATCCGCCGGTACGGGAGCCGGATTCTTCCGATGGACGAGGTGCTGGTGCTCTGCGCGCTTGACCTTTGCGGGCGTCCGTACTATCGTTCTGACGCAGAGTTTCCGACGGAACGCATCGGAACTTTTGACACGGAGATGGTGCGGGAATTTTTCTATGCGGTCTCTTATGCGGCCGGGATGAATCTGCATTTCAAAATGCTCAGCGGCGGCAACAGCCACCACATGGCGGAAGGAATGTTCAAGGCGTTTGCGAAGGCGCTTGACGAAGCTGTTTCTTTTGACCGGAGAATCACCGGAGTATTATCGACAAAGGGAACATTATAAAGAGGAGTTTGACTTATGAGGAAGAAAGAACTGTTTGTTCCGCTTTATCTGAAACATGGAAGAGCAGCTGCGGACAGGGAGACTTGTGAAGAACTGGATGCAGGCGATGCGTCTGCGCTCGCACAGCAGTACAGCAATTACGGCGCGGACGGAATTCTCCTGTTTGATCTTTCTGAGGGGGATGCGGAGCATGATGTATCTGTCGGCATGATCCGGAAGATTGCCGAAGCTTCGGATATTCCTGTGTACGGCGGAGGAAATATCCGCCGGACGGAAGATGTCAAAAAGCTGCTCTACGCGGGCTGCCGGAAGATTTTTCTGAATTTTGCAAAAGAAGAAAACCGCATGATGGCGCAGGAGGTATCCGACCGTTTTGGAAAAGAAAAAATTCTGGCCTGTGTCACGACGGATGAGTTTGACGACCTGAAAGAATACAAAGAATATCTCGGGGGGCTCGTCTGGCTCGACGCGGAAATATCCGTGTCGGAGGGGCAGGAGAAGGAGATCCTTGAAAAGTGGAGTGAAAATGCAGACGAAGAGAATGTGCTGCTCTGCCTGGACGGATACCAGGAAAATGACATAATCCGCGTGCTGCGGCATCCGGCATCTTCCGGTATTGCCAGCAGGGAACTGATGGGCGCGGACGATTTCATGGAACGCAAGCATTTTCTGAAGGATTCCGGCGTCGCGGTCAATACGTATGAGGCGTCGCTTTCCTGGAATGATTTCAGGCCTGACAGCAGCGGTCTGCTTCCGGTTGTCGTGCAGGACATCAGAACGCAGGAAGTGCTCATGGTGGCCTACATGAATCAGGAGGCGTATGAAACGACTGTGCGCACGGGCCGCATGACTTACTGGAGCCGCAGCAGAAAAGAACTCTGGGTAAAAGGGATGACTTCCGGGCATTTCCAGTATGTCCGGGAACTGTGCGTTGACTGCGACAATGATACGCTGCTCGCGAAAGTGCTGCAGATCGGCGCGGCCTGCCATACCGGGAACAAAAGCTGTTTCTACCGCAGCATTATGAAGAGAGAATGTGCGGAGACGAATCCTCTGAAAGTATTTGAGGATGTCTTTGCCGTCATTCTTGACCGGAAGCAGCATCCGAAAAAAGGATCCTATACCAATTATCTTTTTGATAAAGGAATCGACAAGATACTTAAAAAGGTCGGGGAGGAAGCGACGGAAATTGTGATTGCGGCGAAGAATCCTGATCCGGAGGAGGTCAAGTACGAAATCTCCGATTTTCTGTATCATGTCATGGTGCTGATGGCAGAAAAAGGCGTAAGCTGGGAGGATATCACACGCGAACTGGCGCGCCGGTAGCGGACACCCACCTGCTGCCGTTTGAAAAATACAGATTTTTAAGATAAAGGGAACCTGCTGCTGTGCGGAAAGATATTCTGTGCAGAGGCAGGTTCTGTATCGTATAAATTTAAAAAAACTTTAGAAAACAAGTGTATACTTTGCCGGATATTTATGGTAAAATAACAAGAACGATTCAGAGTATAGGGTCTGTGAGAGCACACGGTACTCAATATGAAAGAAAAAGAAGTATTATCAGCACAGGAAGAAAAAACATCTCTTTTGTCCATGAAGGCGATTCCGGAAGAGGAACGGCCGTACGAAAAATGCCTGTCCGGCGGAGCAGGATGTCTGTCTGACGCGGAGCTGCTGGCCGTTATACTGCGCACGGGCGTACGGGGAGAATCGGCACTGGAACTGTCAAGAAAGGTACTGGCAAGTCAGGGAGAGGGGCAGGGCCTGCTTGGCATTTATCATATGTCGGTCTCTGATCTGCAGAAAATACGCGGAGTGGGGAAAGTGAAGGCGGTACAGCTTAAATGCATTGCGGAGCTTTCCCTGAGAATTGCGCGGACACAGGCGTCCGGAAAGCTTTCTTTTCATGATCCGGCGTCTGTTGCGGAATACTATATGGAAGAAATGCGCCATCAGGAGCAGGAGATTCTGCGCGTGCTCATGCTGAACAGCAAGGGGATGCTGATTCATGACGAGACCGTATCGAAGGGGACGGTGCGCGCGTCATTGATTTCGCCCAGAGAGATTTTTATCAGCGCTTTGCGTCATCTGGCCGTCAGCATCATTCTGGTGCATAACCATCCAAGCGGGATACCTGATCCAAGCAGAGAAGATATCCTGCTTACAAGGCGTGTCATGGATGCGGGGCGTCTGATTGGAATTGAACTTCTGGATCATATTATAATCGGGGACAGACTGGCGGTCAGCATGCGGGAACAGGGGATCCTGCAGCGGGAGGAAGACGGCGGCCGCGGAAAATAAGGGGAATAAAATATGCTGTTTCAGAAAGTATGTGGAGTCGATCTCGGAACAGATACGATTAAAATCCGGGATAAGAGCGGGAAACACTTTCTTTATGATAAAAACGTGATAGCGATGCGTGGGCGCACGGTGATCGGCGTGGGAGATACCGCATATATGATGTACGAAAAATCACCTCAGAATGTACAGGTCATCTGGCCGATGACGAACGGTGTGATTGCAAATGCTGCGGAGATGGAGCTTGTTTTGTATCATACACTGAAGAGGTTCAATGGTTTCGGAGGAGGGAACAGTCCAATTTATATTGCTGTTCCAAGCGATATCACACAGGTGGAGCGGCGTGCTTTTTTTCACGTCATGAGCAGCAAAATCAATGCGGGGCGGGTTCATCTGGTCGATAAAGGGCTTGCGGATGCCGTGGGAGCCGGGCTTTCTGTTCTGACGCCGCGCGGACATATGACGGTTAATATCGGTGCGGATACGACGGAAATTGCCGTTGTGTCCATGGGGAAAGTGATTCTGAGCCAGACGCTGAAGGCAGGAGGAAGGCGTCTTGACGAAGACATCATGAAAATGGTCCGGCGCAAATTTAACCTGAGTATCGGACACAGAACAGCGGAAGCTCTGAAAAACAATCTTGCTTTTATGATCAACGGCCCGCGTCTGGAACGCAAAGTTTTTGGAATCCATACACTTTCGGGTCTTCCAAAAGCAGATATCATTCCCTCGCTCGCCGTAAGCGTGTCAATTATCGATACAGTGGATGCGATCGTGGAAAACATCAAATCCGTCTGCAACCGGGTTCCGCCCCAGCTTCTGAAAGATATTGTGCGGGAGGGGATCTATCTCTGCGGCGGCGTTTCCATGATTCTGAATCTTCCTGATTATATAAAGAGAGAAGTCGGCATAACGATTCACCATGTGAAGGATCCGGCGAACTGCACGGTCCGCGGCCTCGTTGAGATCCTGAATAACCGTGACCTGAAGAAGCTGACTTACTCTCTTCAGGATCTCGCATTAATGAGATAAAGGCAGGTTGAGTATGAGAAAAACGACAAATGAGAATAAATCAAACAGATATCTGATGATTGCGCTGAGTCTCATCTGTATACTGCTGATCGGCATATCATTTCTTGGGGAGGGACTGCTTTCCCCTGTGAAGCAGGTGAGCGGTTTTGTGATCACGCCGATTCAGAAAGGAATCAACGGACTGGGCGGCTGGCTGTCCGGACTTGCGGACAATTTTGAGGATGCCGTCTCCCTGCGGGCAGAAAATGCACAGCTGAAGGAGAGAGTGGATCAGCTGACGGTGGAGAATACGCAGCTCATCCAGAACAAGGAAGAGCTTGACCGCCTGCGCGAACTGTTTGAGCTGGATCAGCAGTATGAGGACTATGAGAAAGTAGGCGCACGGATTATTGCGAAGGAATCAGGCAACTGGTTTCAGATTTTCACGATTGACAAAGGCTCAAAAGACGGGGTTCAGAAAGACATGAATGTCATTTCAGGGAGCGGCCTTGTCGGGATTGTCACGGAAGTCGGAAACAGCTGGGCGACGGTACGTTCCATTATCGACGACAACAGCAGTGTCAGCGCCATGGTCTCCAATACGTCCGATCAGTGTATTGTTGCGGGAGATCTGCGTCTGCTCGACGAAGGAGCGCTGAATCTCGTGAAGCTGACGGACTCGGACAACAAGGTACATGTCGGAGATAAAGTTGTCACCTCGTACATCAGCGAAAAGTTCCTTCCGGGCATTCTGATCGGCTACATCAGCGAGCTGAACAACGACTCCAACAATATGACAAAGTCCGGACTGCTCACCCCGGTGGTGGATTTCAGACATCTGCAGGAAGTGCTGGTCATTCTCGAACTGAAGGAATATATTCCTTCCGATACGGCTGCCATACTTGAGGATGAAAACGGACTTTCCCGGGGCGGTTCCAGGAAGGATGAGGCGGAGAGCGAGGCGGAGGCGGCGCCTGACGAAGAGGGGAGAACAGGATGAAGCGGAAAACAACGATGATTATTCTGATCCTGGTGTGTACGATTCTGCAGTCCACGGTGTGCCAGATGATCGCGGTCGGCCAGATTAAGCCGAACCTTCTGATTATCCTCACGGTCTCCTTCGGACTGATGAGAGGAAGGCGGGATGGCCTTCTGACCGGCTTTTTCTGCGGACTGATCAGTGATATCTTTTTTGAAAACATCATCGGTTTTCATGCGCTGCTGTACCTGTGGGTCGGATATTACAGCGGATATTTCTACCGGATATTTTATGACGATGATATTAAAACGCCCCTTTTGCTGATCTCGGTCTGTGATCTTGTCTATGGAATTCTGCAGTACGGATTTCTGTTTCTGATGCGCGGACGGATTCATTTTTTCTATTATCTGGGGCGGATTATCATGCCGGAGGTAGTCTATACGCTGCTTCTGACGATCGTCTGCTATCGCATTTTGTATCAGATCAACAGGCAGCTGAATCTGACAGATAAAAGGAGTGTGGACAGTATTGTTTGAACATTTAAAACACGGCCTTTCGAATGTCATCCGTTCGAGAGTGCTGATCATGATGATACTGATCACGCTGATGACTGCGGTATTGTTTCATCGGCTTTTCCAGATTCAGATCATCAACGGGGAATCTTATCAGAACGATTTTTCACTTTCGATAAAGAGGGAGCGTCAGCTTTCAAGCGCGCGCGGGAATATCTATGACAGGAACGGCGTGCCTGTGGCCTACAACGAACTTTCGTACTGTGTTGTGTTTGAGGATACCATTCCCGACACAAATACACATGTGAGAAATCTGACGCTGAACGGCATACTGTATAATATTGTCAAGATGATTGAGAGCCATGGCGATTCCATTGTGGAGGATTTTGAGATCGAGCAGTCTGCGGGCAACTATGCCTACAATGTTTCCGGATTTACTCTTCAGCGTTTCAAGGCGGACCTGTTTGGCCATGCCCTGATTGACGATCTTTCCGAAAAAGAGAGGGATATATCGGCAGAAGATCTGATGAAGCTGCTCTGCGACGAGGACCACTACGGAATCCTGGATCCTGATATCACGGCGCAGGAGAGGGAAGAGTACGGACTTCCGGATTCTTTTACAGACCATGAGCTTCTGCAGCTTGTCGGACTGCGGGCGGATATCGCCGCCTACAGCTTCCAGCGGTATCAGACGGTCACGATCGCGCGCAACATCGGCCGCGATACTATGGCGCAGATTATGGAAAACAAGGCCCGTTTTCCCGGCATTGACATATCGGAGGAATATCTCCGTGTGTATGCGAACGCGGAATCGCTCGCTCCTCTGATCGGGTACACGGGAGGAATTTCGCAGGAAGAACTTGAAGAACTGAAAAAAGAAAACGAAGAATATACCGCTACGGATATTGTGGGAAAGACGGGACTCGAGAAGGAAATGGAGACAACGCTGCAGGGGACAAAAGGCAGCGAGCTTCTCTCTGTTGACAACCTGGGGCGCACGCTTGCGGTTGAGTCGAGGGAAGAGCCTGTCGCGGGCAGCGATCTCACGCTCACAATTGACAATGAGCTGCAGAATGCGGTCTATCAGATCCTTGAGCAGTATATTGCCGGAATTGTGTGGGTCAACATGGTCCCTGAACAGGAGATCAACGATGAATGGTATACTTCTGCGGACCAGGTCAGAATTCCGTACTACGATGTATATTACGCTCTGTTTGAGAACAATGTGCTCGATGTAAGCCACCTCAAGTCAGATACCGCGACAGAGAATGAGAAGGCTGTGTACAATGCGTTTCTGGTTAAGGCCTCGGATATATTTGCGACGATCAAAACGCAGCTCCTGACGGAAAATCCTCTGGCGTATAAGGATCTGACAGAAGAATATCAGGTTTATATGTCCTATATTGTCAGCAATATGCTGACAAATGACACGGGAATACTGAATGCGGAAGCGATTGACGAGACGGATCCGGTATATCTGGCCTGGACGAGAGATGAGTCAATCAGTCTGAAGGAATATCTGACTTATGCCATCTCGAAAAACTGGCTGGATCTCACACGGATCTCGGAGAATACGGAATACATGGATTCCTCTGAGACTTACTCGATGCTTGCGGATTATATCGCAGATTATCTGTACGAGGACAACGATTTCTGCAAACAGGTTTACCGCTACATGCTTCAGGAACAGAGCATTACCGGCGCGCAGATCTGTCTTCTGCTCTATGATCAGGGGATTCTTGAGATGGATGCCGGGACCTATGAGAGACTGCTGAATGGTTCGCTGAGCGGCTTTGATTTCATGAAGGAAAAGATATATTCTCTGGAAATCAGACCGTCGCAGCTTGCGCTGAATCCATGCTCCGGCTCCGTGGTCGTCACGAATCCGAATACCGGCGAGGTGCTTGCCTGCGTGACTTATCCCGGATATGACAACAACCGGCTGGCCAATGAAATGGATACGGCCTATTACCGGAAGCTGAACAGCGACAAGTCCAGTCCCTTCTACAGCCGGGCAACCATGGAGGCGCTTGCGCCCGGATCCACTTTCAAGCCGATTACCGCGGTGGCGGGCGTCATGGAAGGCGTTATCAGCATCGGGGAAGGGATCTTCTGCTCCGGAAAGTTTGAGGATACCGCGATTCCGATCAACTGCTGGAATACCGCAGGTCATGGGATGGAAACGCTTGAGACAGCGATCCGTGATTCCTGCAACGTCTTTTTCAATACAGTCGGCATGAGACTTGGTCTGGTTGACGGAGTTTACGATGACGCCGAGGGAACGGAGAGACTGGCGAAATATGCTTCCATGTTCGGCCTGGATGAAAAATCAGGAGTCGAGGTGCCGGAGACTTCTCCGCATCTGCTGACAGCCGACCCCGTCCGCGGCGCGATGGGGCAGAGCGACAATGCCTACACGACAGTCCAGCTTGCGCGCTATGTGACGACACTTGCAAACAGAGGCACATGCTATGATCTGACGCTGATCGACGCGGTCCGTGACTCCACAGGCAGCGTGCTTGAGGAAAACGAGGCGGAAATTCATAATAAACTGGAGCTTTCCGATGAGCTCTGGAATACAATCCATACTGGTATGCACAATGTGGTTGTGAACAGCTCTGCCTTCAGTGGATTTTCCGGGGCAAGCGTGGCCGGCAAGACCGGTACGGCCCAGATTGCGGTGAATATACCGAACCACGGTCTTTTCATTGGCTTTGCCGGTTCTGAATCGTATGAGGAGCCGGAAATTGCGATTGCGGTCCGGATTGCAAACGGGTACAGTTCGGCAAACGCGGCGACGGTTGCGCGGGATGTTATCTCCTATTACTTCGGACTGAAGGATGAAAGCGAACTGATCACCGGGCGGGCCTCGCAGGTATCTTCGAATATCGTGCGGAATGACTGACGGAGAGAGGAAGCTGAAATGAGAAAAAATGCGGTGATAATCAAGAGCAATCCGCATGGCCTGATCCTTATGCTTGATCCGGATATACCATTTGAGGAATTAAACCAGGCGGTTGCCGACAAATTCGCGTCTGCGGCAGATTTTTTCAAGAACGCGAATGTTGCTGTCACTTTCCGGGGCAGAACCTTAAGCATTGAGCAGGAGCGGATGCTGATTGATACAATAGTGGAGAACTCCAGACTGCGTATCCTCTGTGTGGTGGATGAGCGAAAAGAAGTTGATGAATATTACAAAGAAGCTGTTATCCGGGCGCTGGACAAGCCCGCGAGCGCCGAGGGACAGTTTTATCGGGGAACGCTGCGGTCCGGGCAGGTTCTTGAGACAGAGACAAGCGTAGTTGTCATCGGGGATGTGAATCCCGGAGCGCAGGTTGTGTCGCGGGGGAATATCGTTGTGCTTGGATGCTGTCTGGGAAGTATTTATGCGGGAGCGGGAGGAGATGGTTCCTGTTTCGCCGCAGCGCTTACAATGAAACCAATGCAGATCCGTATCGCAGACAAGATGGCGCGCAGCGCCATTGTGAAAAGAACGGTCACAGGGGATTATCCCCTGGATCCGAGGATTGCCTATCTCAGGGACGGGCACATCCAGATCCGGACACTTTCAAGCGATACGCTCTGTGAGTATCTCGGATAGAGAGAATATGTGGTTTTTTGTTTGTACAGAAAGAGAAATCCGTCATCCAGGGGTGCCCGGAAATCACCTCGAACTCAGTGGAGGTGTGAACTGTAACCGGAAGACACTAAGAAACAAAAGAGAAGCGCAGTGCGCTGGAAGGGTTTTTGGTGACAGGGAATAACAGGATGGAGGAGAAAGAATATATGAGTGAAGTAATTGTTGTCACATCGGGAAAGGGAGGAGTCGGCAAGACGACTTCAACCGCAAATATAGGAGTCGGCCTCGCAAGACTGGGGAGAAAAGTCGTCCTGGTAGACACGGACATTGGTCTGCGCAACCTGGATGTTGTTATGGGGCTTGAGAACCGGATTATTTATAATCTGGTTGATGTTGTGGAGGGCAGCTGCAGACTGAAGCAGGCGCTGATCAGAGACAGGCATTATCCGAATCTGTATCTTCTGCCGTCCGCACAGACCAGGGACAAGAGCGCTGTTTCACCGGAGCAGATGATTAAGCTTTCCGAAAGCTTGAAACCTTTGTTTGATTATGTTATTATGGATTGTCCGGCAGGGATTGAGCAGGGATTCCGGAATGCGGTTGCGGCGGCCTCGCGTGCGATTGTTGTGACCACGCCGGAAGTGGCTGCGATCCGTGACGCAGACCGGATTATCGGTCTGCTTGAAGCGGCGGGGATTGAAAAGATCGATCTTCTGATCAATCGTCTGCGTCTTGACATGATTCGCAGAGGCGAGATGATGTCCATTGAGGATGTCGTGGACATTCTGGCAGTGGATCTTCTCGGCGCGGTTCCGGATGAGGACAGTGTCGTCGTCGCCGCGAATCATGGGGAGCCCGTGGTCGGGACAGATACCATGGCTGCAGTCGCGTTTCTCAATATTTGCAGGAGGATAACAGGGGAAGCTGTTCCGCTTGCGGATTTTCAGGCCGGAACTTCCCTGTTCCGCAGGATGGCTTCCATCTTCCGCAGGAGGCAGGGAGGTTGATTGGACATGAATATTCGCAGAAAAAGAAAGCTTCAGACTTCGAGCCGGATCGCAAAGATGCGTGTGCGGGAGACGATTGCATCGGACAGGCTCTCCTGCACGCCGGAAGAATTCGGACAGATGAAAAAGGAGTTTGTGAATATTCTCTCGAGATACCTGTATCTTGATGACACAGTTACGGAAATACGTGTTGATATCGTACACGAGATAAAGCAAGGGGTTCCATATGTTAAGACAGTACAGATTAAGTAACTACCGGTTCCGTCTGGTATTCTGGATGCTTGCCCTTTCCGTTTTGGGGATTCTGATCATCGGAAGCGCCCGCGAATCCTACCAGCAGAGGCAGATTTTCGGGCTGATTCTGGGGATTGCGGCAATGATCGCCGTTTCCCTGTTTGATTACACATGGGTACTGAATTTTTACTGGCTGATTTACCTGGTCGGAAGTCTCCTGCTTGGGGCAGTTCTGCTTGCCGGACGAAATGTCAACGGCGCCACGCGGTGGGTCAGTGTCGGCGGACTTCAGTTCCAGCCGTCTGATATTGTGAAGATTATGCTGATTCTGTTCTTTGCAAAATTTTTTGAGCTGCATCAGGATGATATCAGCAAACCCAAAACGGTCTTTTTTTCCGTGCTGCTGATCGGAGTCCAGCTGTTTTTGATCCTCAGGGAGCCTGATCTGTCCACGTCAATTGTAGTTGCGGCAGTGTTCTGCGCAGTCATTTTTTCGGCAGGTCTGACTTACAAGGTAATCGGTGCGGTTTTTGCAGTGTTTATACCGATCGCCATTATCGGCGTGAGTATTCTGATGCAGCCGGAGACGGAGCAGATGGGAAACTATCAGCTGAGGAGGATTTACGCGTGGATGAAGCCGGAAGAATATCCGCAGGATGCCCAGCAGCAGACCAATTCGATCATCGCGATCGGCTCCGGCCAGCTTTACGGAAAAGGGTTGAATAATGAGGATGTTTCCTCTGTCAAGAACGGGAATTATATTCCGGAACCTCAGACAGATTTCATTTTTGCAGTTGCGGGGGAAGAACTCGGATTTATCGGCTGCTGCATGATCATACTGCTGGAATTTTTAATTGCGCTCGAGTGCCTGCTGACAGGCCGTCAGGCCAGAAGCCTTTCCGGGACGCTGATCTGCTGCGGTATGGCCGCCCTGATCTTTTTCCAGAGTTTTCTGAATGTTTCCGTGGCAACAGGGCTTATGCCAAATACAGGCATTACACTTCCATTCGTCAGCTATGGATTGACATCACTTGTAAGTTTTTATATTGGAATTGGTTTTGTACTGAATGTGGGGCTGCAGACCAGAAAGTATTGAGGAGGCATAATTAATGAACGTAGCATTTATCGCGCATGACACCAAGAAAA